>JAISTX010000032.1 GCA_031272365.1 Eubacteriales Family XIII. Incertae Sedis bacterium | reverse complement strand
ACGCGCGCCGGGTTGCCGACCACGGTCGTGTTTGCTTCCACGTCCTTGATGTTGATGCAGCCCGCGCCGACGACGGCATTTTCGCCCACCTTCTTGCCCTGGATCACCATAGCGCCGAGGCCGAAATAGGCGCCCTCCGCGATGTGGCATTCGCCCATGATGCCCGCAGCGGGCATGATGGAGACGTAGTCCCCTACGACGGTGTCGTGTCCGATGATCGCGTTGCAGTTCATGATGCAATGGCTGCCGAGTCGGGCGTTGCTGTTGAGGGAGGAGAAGTGCTGCATGATGTTGCCCTCGCCCATCTCCGCCGAGGCGGTCACGTGCGCCAGGGGCGAGATGATGTTCGCCCACTGCACATGCCCTTCCAGCCGGCCCACGATCTTCTTCCGGACGCCCGGGTCGGCGACCGTCACGACGGCGTACAGGGGCTCCGCGCCCCCCCGCGCCTGGCCGATCAGCCAGTCGATGCCGCCCGCGATGGGGATGCCGTTTTGCACCTCCCCCCATCTGGCCTCGTCGTCGTCGATGAAGCCCTCGAGCCGGAACTCCGGCGCGCGCGCGTTGATCTCGTGGATCGTGTCCGCCACCTCGCGCCCGAACCCGCCGGCGCCGATGATGTATATCTTTTTCAATTCGCCCTCCATGCCCTATATCATACCACACATTGCAATTTCGTTGCGATATCACGTTTTTGCCGATTCTCAACCAGCCAGACAATAGATCGCATACAGCGGCACGCTCCTGATTCCCTCTGTGAATCCAAAATTTCGGGCTGTGATACTATCACGTTTTTTCTAACGATTTTCGTGATCGCATCACGTTTTTGCCGATTTCAATGCCTCTTCAGTAGAAAAACGTGATTTTCTTTCTCAAATTCGGTTGTATAACGTGAAATAATACTGTAAAATTCAGTTGGAAAACGTGATTTCCGGGAAGGGCACGACATGCTGAAACGAAAAACATGGGAACGGATCAAACTGTGGAAAAGTATGGCGAACAAAATGGGATTGCTTGTCACCGGCGCAAGGCAGGTGGGCAAGACGTATCTCATTCGAGAATTTGCGAAAGAACATTACCGAAACTGTGTTGAAATCAATCTGGCGGACAACAAGCGTGCTGCGGAAGCATTTGCAGCCGCCGAAAACGCCGCAGAGTTATTTCGGCTGATCACCATCTATGCCGACGTGGAAATGATCCGGGGGGAGACGCTCATTTTCATCGACGAAGTGCAAAAATGCAAGGAGGTTGTCACCGCAATTAAATTCCTTGTGGAGCAGACCGGATACCATTACGTCCTGTCCGGTTCCTTGCTCGGCATAGAATTGAAAGACCTCCGATCGGCACCTGTCGGATACCTTGACATTGTTGAAATGTTTCCGCTCGATTTTGAAGAGTTCTGTGATGCAAAAAATGTTGACAGAGAACTGCTTGCGGACACAGCGGACGCATTTTTATCGCGCAAGGAAGTGCCGGCAGCGCTGAACGACCGGCTCCTCGGCATGTTTCATGAATACCTGATCGTAGGCGGAATGCCCGCTGCCGTCGATGCGTATATCGGCTCCAACAACCTGCAGCAAGTCCGTTTGATTCAAAACAACATCATTGCGCTCAACAAATGGGATATTTCCCAATATGCATCCGGCAGAGAGTTGAAGATCAAGCGTGTATATGACTTGATCCCGGCAGAACTGAACAAGCAAAACAAACGATTCCTGCTATCCGACATGGACAAAAAGGCGCGCTTTCGTGAATACGAAGACAGCCTGGTCTGGCTGACGGAGGCAGGTGTCGCGATCCCGGTCTATTGTGTGGAATCACCAGTCTATCCGCTCATGATGTCGAGCGCCACAAACCTGTTCAAACTATTCCTGTCGGATGTTGGCCTTCTGACTGGCATTTTTATCAAAGATACATCAATCGAAATTCTCACAAAAAATCCCTTCGTAAACTACGGATCAATTTATGAGAATGTCGTCGCGCAGGAGCTGCATGCGTCCGGTGTAGTTCCATACTACTATAGAAGCAAGAGGTATGGGGAACTGGATTTTGTCATCGAAATGCCAGATGGCAAAGTGTTTCCCATCGAGGTGAAGTCCGGCAAAGACTACAAAAGGCACAATGCCTTGAACAATATACTGGGGATTCCGGACTACCGGATTGAGGAAGCCTTTGTGCTCCACGATGGCAATTTAGAGAAAGATGGTCGCGTGACATATCTGCCGGTGTACATGGCAGGCTTGTTGACGATCCGGTGAGCGCGCTCACCAGCCATATCGACAGACGAAGAAATATCGCAGACCTATGATCTTGCATGGATAGTGTTCGCTGCGATTCAGTTTTCCACTCCCATGAACTCGCCCATCGTGGCTTCTCCCTCCCCCGTGATGCCTTCGCGCCCGAGGACGGCGCGAGCCGTCCGGAAGAAGATCCCCAAGTCGAGCGCGAACGAGACGGTGTCCACATACCGCACGTCCAGCGCAAACTTCTCCTCCCACGTGATGGCGTTGCGCCCGTTCACTTGCGCAAGCCCCGTCAGACCCGGGCGCGTCTCATGGCGGCGCGCCTGCTCGGGCGTGTAGCGCGGCAGGTAGCGCACGAGCAAGGGCCTTGGGCCTATGAAACTCATGTCGCCCTTCAGGATGTTCAGCAGCTCGGGCAGCTCGTCCAAAGACGTGCAGCGCATTCGTTCGCCCGCCCATGCCTACAACAATATTCACTACTATTTTGGCTTTAATATCAAGTATGATGCCGATTTTTTGGGTCACGCCACCTCGGCCGCGTGGACAAGCACACGGCTCAAGCAAACAAATCCCCCATCGTCACCCGCGCGGGGTACCCGCTGCTGTACTCGTTTTGCCTCAAGCCGAACGTTGTCACCATCACGATGCGCACGGCCTTGCGCTTTGGGCATTCCGCCGCGAATGCGGTGATCCTGTTCCGTAGGCGCAGGTCATACGATTTGTCGATCACAAACTCGCCGGGCGCGTACTTCATCTCGCAGAGATCGACGACGCCGTCGCTCCGGTCGATCACGAGGTCTACCTGGGCACCCGGGTCTGCCCGCTCGCTCCGCCAGGACGAGACGGGCGCCAGGATCCCGGAGATGCCCAGCCCTTGCTTGATCTGCGCGATATGCGCGAGGCAAACCTGCTCAAACGCATAGCCGGTCCATGCCGCGTGCGCAGGCGTATTTTGCTGCTTTGCCCAGTAGTCTGTCTCATCCTCGCCGCTGTCTTCGATGAATCGCAGGTAGAAATTGGAGTAGAAATCCGTGAGCTGGTAGAGCTGACCCCGCGCCTTCTTCCCGTAGGGGCGGTATTTCCGGATAAAGCCGCTGACCTCCAGCTCGTCCAAGGCCTTCGTCAGATGCCCGCCGTCCGCGATCTTTGCCGCCGCCGCAATCTCGCCGCGCGTCAGCCCTTTCGCCTTCAACGCAATCGCGCGCACGATGCCCTCGTGCCGGCCTTCCCCCTTGAACAGCGAGGCGTAAATCTCCCGGAACTCCCCCCGGAGGCGCGCGCCTTTCGCAAAACAGAGCGCGTCGATATTCTGCGCAAAGCTAAGCGCCGGGTTCACAAGGCTGAGGTAGTATGGAACGCCGCCGAGCGCCATGTAGTATTCGAGTACCTGATAGTCCGAGATTGCCATGCCCTCCGCCCGGAAATACGCCCGGCATTCCCTCAGGCTGAACGGCTCTATCCGCATCGTCTGCGTCACCCTGCCGTGCAGCCCGCCATGGCTTCGAATCAGCTTGTTCAGCATCCAGGCCGACGCGGAGCCGCAGACGATCAACAGGATGTCCGGCCGCGCGTCCGCCCATCCGTTCCAGAAGAGCTCCAGCGCGGAAACGAAGCCTGATTTCTGCGTATCCATCCATGGCATCTCATCAAGAAAAACAACCTTTTTCCCGGGGCGCCTGTCCGCCTCCAAGAGTTTCCGCAGCCGCAGAAACGCCGTGCGCCAGTCACGCGGCGCCCGGCCGTCTTCGCCGCCATGCAGGTTGAGCGCGGCGTGAAAATTCTCGAGCTGCTCCCGCTTCCCGGCATTCGCGACACCGGTGGCATAGAAGGCGAACTCACCATGGAAATACTCCTTGATCAAAAACGTCTTCCCCACGCGCCGCCGCCCGTATACCGCCAGGAATTCCGGCTTTCCCGACCCCATATACCGATCGAATTCCGCCTGCTCATGCTCTCTTCCGATAATTTTCATGACGCATTCCTTTCAAATACCGGGCGTTATCTATGATTATTTTCAACATATCGCCCACTATTTAAGGCTATCATACCCTAAAATTTGGATTTTGTCAATCACAAATGATACAATACCGGGCGTTATTTCAATAATAATAATAGATAACGCCCAGTATTGCGCCGAGTCACCATTGACGCGTGCCGATCACGTTTCTTGCGACCCCATGAACTCGCCCATCGTGGCTTCGCCCTCCCCCGTGATGCCTTCGCGCCCGAGGACGGCGCGGGCCGTCCGGAAGAAGATCCCCAAGTCGAGCGCGAACGAGACGGTGTCCACGTACCGCACGTCCAGCGCAAACTTCTCCTCCCACGTGATGGCGTTGCGCCCGTTCACCTGCGCAAGCCCCGTCAGGCCCGGGCGCGTCTCGTGGCGGCGCGCCTGCTCGGGCGTGTAGCGCGGCAGGTAGCGCACGAGCAGCGGCCTTGGGCCCACGAAGCTCATGTCGCCCTTCAGGATGTTCAGCAGCTCGGGCAGCTCGTCCAAAGACGTGCGGCGCAGCGCCCTCCCGAAATCCGTCAGCCGCTCCGCGTCGGGCAAGAGCCCCCCGTCCGCGCCCCGCGCGTCCGTCATCGTCCTGTATTTGTACAATAAGAATATCCGCGCGCCCTGCCCCGGCCGCTCCTGCCGGAAGAGCACGGGCCGCCCCAGCCGCGCCGCCACGAGCAGCGCGAGCACGAGGAACAGCGGCGACAGCGCCGCCAGCAGCAGCGCCGCGAACACAGCGTCCAGCAAGCGTTTGACATACTTCGGGTAAAGCCCTTTCATGCCGCCCCTATATGCCGCTGGCCAGCTCCCTGATCAGCCCGCACACATAGCGGACGTCCTCCTCTGAGAGGTTCGTCGAGCACGGGACGTTCAGGACGTGCTTCTCGTACCAGGGCGCCTTCTCGATCCCGTAGGCAGAGAATGCCGCATACGGCTTCTGGGTGTGCACGAGCTTCCACACGGGGCGGCACTGGACGCCACGCCCGATGAGGGCGCGCATGAGGGCGTCGCGCCGCGCCCCCGGCTCCGTGCCCGGCGCGTCGTCCACGAGCAGCGAATAGAACCAGTGGTTCGACCGGATGCCCTCCGCGAACGGCATCACGCGGATGCCTTCCGCGCCTTCCAGCAGCCCCCGGTAGAGCGCGAAATTGCGTTTCTTCGTCTCGATGAAGGCGGGCAGCTCGTCGATCTGGCTCACGCCGAGCGCAGCCTGCAGATTGAGCATTCGATAATTGTACCCGATGTCGTCGTGCGCAAAGAAGAGCCCGTCGTCCTTCGCCGTCGTCGTCAAATAACGCGCGCGCGCGAGGCCTTCGGCGTCCCGCGAGACGACCATGCCGCCGCCGCCCGTCGTGATGATTTTGTTGGCATTGAAGGAGAAGACGCCGAAGTCGCCCACCGTGCCGGCGTGCCGGCCCGCATACCGCCCGTCCTCCCAGAAGCAGCCGAGCGCCTCCGTGGCGTCCTCGAGCACCTTCAGGTTGTAGCGCCCGGCGATGCCCATGATGCGGTCCATGTCCGCGAGGTTGCCGAGGACGTGCACGGCCACGACGGCCTTGACCACCTTGCCCGTCGCGCCGTTGACCAGAGCGCCGTCCCGGACGCAGCACACCTCCGCGCAAAACTGCTCCAGCTTCCCCGGGTCGAGGCACAGGTCATCGCCACAGTCCATGAAGACGGGGTCGGCGTACTGGTAGCGGACCGGGTTGACCGCCGCGATGAAGGTGAGCGTCGGCACGAGCACCTCGTCCCCCGGCTCCACGCCGAGGATGCGCAGCGCCGTGTGGAGCCCCGCCGTGCCGCTCTGGCAGCCCACGGCGTCCGGGACGCCGGCATACGCCGCGACCTTGCGCTCAAACTCCTCGATGAAGCGGCCGCCCGTCGAGACCCAGCCCGTCTCCACGCACTCGCGCAGGTTCTGCGCGATCCCGATGTTCAGGTTGGGCACGCTCAAAGGTATCTCTCTCATGCAAACAAATCCTCCATCACTGTGCCGGGCGGTAGGTGTCGCAGACCTTCGCGATCTCCTCCTTGATGTCCCCGGCGTTTTCCTCCGCCGCGGCCAGGAGGCGGTCCAGCTTCTCGAAAAACGCCGCCGCGTCGATCTCCGTCGGCTTGCCCACGAAGATCAGGTCGTTCATCGTGCTGTCGAGGCCCTCCTCCGCCATGAGCAGCTCCTCGTAGAGCTTCTCGCCGGGGCGCAGGCCCGTGATCCGGATCTCGATGTCCTTGCCCGGCTTGAGGCCGCGGAGCTTGATCAGGTTGGCCGCGAGGTCGTAGATCTTGACCGGCTCGCTCATGTCGAGGATGAACAGCTCGCCCGCCCCCCGCAGCAGGCTCGCCTGCAGCACGAGGGACACCGCCTCGCTGATCGTCATGAAGAAGCGCGTCACCTCGCGGTGCGTCACCGTCACGGGGCCGCCCTCCTCGATCTGGCGCAGGAAGAGCGGGATCACCGAGCCGTTGCTGCCGAGCACGTTGCCGAAGCGCACCGCCACGAAGCGCGTCTTCGACGCCCGGCCGACCGTCTGCACGATGAGCTCGCAGATCCTTTTCGTCGCGCCCATCACGTTCGTCGGGCGCACCGCCTTGTCGGTGGAGATGAGCACGAAGTCGCCGACCCCGTACTCGTCCGCAAGCCTGGCCAGCGTCAGCGTGCCTCCGCAGTTATTCTTTACGGCCTCGCAGGGGGAGCCTTCCATCAGCGGCACATGCTTGTGCGCCGCCGCGTGGTAGATGACGTCGGGACGGTACTCCTCGAAGATGGACCGGAGCCGGGCCTCGTCCCGCACGGAGGCGATCAGGCTGACCATGTCCACGCCGGGGAAGTGCCGCGAGAGCTCGGCCGCGAGGTCGTGCACCGTGTTCTCGTAGATGTCGATGATGATGAGGCGGCCGGGCCTGTTCGCCGCGATCTGCCGGCACAGCTCCGAGCCGATGCTGCCGCCGCCGCCCGTGACCATCACGGTCTTGCCGTCGAGGAACTGCTGGAGCCCCTCGCCCACGATGTCGACCGTGTTGCGCCCGAGCAGGTCCTCGTAGTTGACGTCGCGGATGCTGCGCGCAAACGACGACGCCGGCGCCTGGCTCACGTACGACGGGAGGATCTTGAGGCGCGCGTCGGTCTTGCCCGCGATGTCGATGATCTCATGGATGGCGGCCGCCGACGCGGACGGGATCGCGATGACGATCTCCTCGATGGCGTATTTCTCGCAGAGCTCGGGGATGCAAAACCGGTCGCCCTCGATCTTGATGCCGGCGATGTATTTGTTGAGCTTGTCCGGGTTGTCGTCCACGATGCACAGGACCGCGGAGTCCGCCTTCTGGTATTTGAACTCTTGGATCAGGATGGAGGCCGCCGACCCCGCGCCCACGATCATGATGCGCTTCAGCTTGCCCTGCGGGTGGTTCCTTTTCAGAATCTGCCGGTACAGCCGCACGAACAGGCGCGACCCGCCGAGCAGCAGGAAGAGGATGATCCACTGGAACAGGTAGAAGCTGCGCGGCATCGGGATGGCGAAGCCGATCCGGTACACGATGAAGACCGCTTCGATCACGAGCGAGGCCTTGAGCGCCGCGAAAAGCTCGTCGATGCCAGCGAAACTCCAGACGCGCGTGTAGAGCTTGAAGAACGCGAGGACGCCGAAGGCGATCGCCATGTCCACCGGCAGGCAGACCAGCATCCGGTCCAGATAGGCGGCGTTCACCGAGAAGATGCCGAAGCGCAGCAGCAACGGGATCGCCTCGCTGGCTGCGACGATGGCGCAGTCAACGAGGACGATGATCAGTATCCGTAGCGCTTTGGACCGCAAAAATAGACGTCCGTCATGCCATCCGCTTTGTTCAAGGTTTCAAGAACAGCGGATACATATAGTTCATATCCACGTTGCCGCTGATGCCCGATACCTTGCCCGTGCTGCGGTACTGCCAGAGCGACGGGTAGGTGCCGTTCCACGACGTCGTGTATTTGTCCAGCTCGCTGTCGTTGTTGTACCACCGCGCCAGCCAGAACGAATTGCCGTCGTCATACAGCCCCTTCGCGTCAAACTGCGTGTTCGCCCAGTTGAGGAAGGTGTAGAAGCCCGGCTGGTAGCCGTAGCCGCGCAGCTGGGCCAGCCCGTGCTGCAGCATCGTCGTGCGGTACCCGTAGCCGCCGAGGTTGTTCGTGCTCGGCAGGTAGTATTTGTCGTCCTCGATGTCGAGGAAGACCGGCAGATCGAAGATCAGCCCGTTGCTGCGCACGTAGGCCTCAAAATTTGCGAGCCCCCATTCCTGCTCCTGGATGTTGCGCGAATAGACGTAGATGTACGTGCCGACCGCCAGGCCCGCCGCGCGCGCCTCGCGCACGTTCTGGACGAAGCGCGAATCCGGGTGGAAATACGCGCCCATCCCCTCGCCCGTCCGGTTCTTCCAGTCCGTCCAGCCCGCGCGGATGATCGCAAAATCCACGCCGCTCGCCTTCACGGCGCCCCAGTCGATCTTGCCCTGCCACTCGGAGACGTCGATGCCGCGCAGCACCTCGCTGACCCACTTGGTCGCCTTCCCGTTCGCGTCCGTCTTGATGACCCAGATGCCGTAGATGATGCCGCTCGCGTTGCGGACCAGGTGCCCCTGCGCGTTGAAATAATATTCATCGCCGCCGCCGCCGATCGCGGCCAGCCCCGTGGCAAACGTCCCGCCGCCGCCGGGCCAGAAATAATACGTCTCGCCGTTTGAATGCTTGAACCACCCTTCCGGCGCCGCCCCGCCTTGTGCCGGGTCAAAATACCGCACTTGGCCGGCGTAGGTCTGCCAGCCGCTCGTCAGATGCCCCTGCGGGTTGAAATAATAGCACTTGCTGCCGATCTGGGCCACGCCCGTCGCGAAGACCCCTTTGCCGCCCCACCAGAAGTAGTAGCGCTTCCCGTTCGAGTGCGTGAACCAGCCCTGCGGCGCCGCGCCGCCCTGCGCCGGGTCGAAGTAGCGGGTCTGGCCGTCCACCGTCTGCCAGCCGCTCACCAGGTGCCCCTGCGAGTTGAAGTAGTAGGTGCGCCCGCCGATGTCCGCCAGGCCGGTCGCGAAGATGCCCGCGCCGCCCCACCAGAAGTAGTACTTCTTTCCATTGGAATGCACAAACCACCCCTGCGGGCAGGCGCCGCCCTGCGCCGGGTCGAAATACCGCACCTGGCCGTCGACCGTCTGCCACCCCGTCAGGGGCGTCCCGTTCGGGCCGAAGTAGTACCATTTGCCGCCGTCCGTCACCCATTTGTTTGTGCTGCCGGACCAGTGCGCGTAGTAGGTCGTGTTCCCGGCCACCCTGTAGACCGTCGCCGCCGTGACCTGCGTGCCGCCGGACGCCGCCGTGTACCAGCCGAGGAAGGTGGATCCCGTGCGCGCGGACGCCGTCGCCAGCGTGCCGATGGGCTGGTCATACGTCACGGTCTTGGTCGCGGGCGTCGCTTTCGACCCGCTGCCCGCGTTGAATGTCACCGTGTAGGTCTTCGCCGAGAAAGTTGCCGTGACCGTCAGGTTCTCCGTCACGTTCGTGAACTCGGTGTCCCAGCCCGCAAACTCGTAGCCGGTGCGGACAGGCTCGGCCGGCGCCGTGGCGTTCATCCCATCGTCGACCACTTCCATCTTCAGCACCGTCCCGTTGTAGTTTTTGAACGTGACGGTATGCATCAACACCGCCTGCCCAACGGCCGCTGCGGCATTGACGAGGCCTTTCCCGGTATAGTCATCCCGACCCGGCGTAGCCGGAGCATCCGTGATGTCCGTCGCCGTGGAAAGCAAAAGGTTCTCCACCTCATCCCGGGACAGGCCCGGGCTTGCCGCCCAGACCATGGCCGCCACGCCGGCCACGAAGGGTGAAGCCATGGACGTCCCCGAAGCATAGCCCAACCCACTCGTCGGGAACGTGCTGAGGATCCTCGAATCGTCCTGGCCGAGTGTCAAATTGTCGGCGGAGCCCCCGGGCGCCGCGATGTCCTTGTAGGCATTGTAGCTGGATCCCGGGGATTTTGAGCTTCCGAAATTGTCCGCCCATTTGTTGTCCTTATTGGTCGCCGTGACGGAAATCACGCTGTCAAAGTCAGACGGGTAGACGGGGTCTTCGTTCTTTGCGTTGCCGGCCGCGCAGATCACAAGGACGCCCGCCGCTTTGGCTTCGTCCAGCTTGCCTTTCAGCGCAAGATCCTCCTCAGGCCCCCCGGCACTGATGTTGACGATCTTGCAGCCGTTCGCCATCGCATACTCAAGCCCCGCGACCAAATCCCTCGTGCTGCTCACGTAGCCCTCCGCAGTGTTGAAGAACACGCGGATCGGTACGATTTCGGCATGGTTGGCGGATACGCCCGCCACGCTGTTCGCCGTGTCGTTCTTGTTCGTCTCGGCCGCGATGATGCCGGTCACATGGGTGCCATGTCCGGTCGGATCCGTGATGTTGCTGACGCCCGGCAGCCCAAGATGCGCGTCATAGGCCAGGGACGTATTGATATTGTCGTCCAGATCCGGGTGGTTGTACTGCACGCCGGTGTCGAGCACGGCGACGCGCACCTTGCCCGCCTCCGCAGGCATCAGGTCCCAGGCCTCCGCGACGCCCGGCATGGCTCCCTCCTGCAAGGCCCACTGGAAGCCGTATTTAGTGTCCGTAGCCGCCGCCAGCGCTTCTACGCTGCCCAGCGGCTCGACCGGTTCCTCGTCCATCAGCCCGTAGCTGTAGTTTGGCTGCGCAAATGCGACGTTCGGGTCCTCCTCGTAGGCGGCGATCGCCTCCTCGGGATCCGCCACCGCCTCGACGACGACCATCTTCTCGCCATCGCCCAGCGAAACCGTGTCGACGACCGTGTCGTCGCCGCCGCTGACGTCTTCGACCACAGCCTCCTCATCGGCCCGGTCCTTCATGACCACGATGATTTCCACCGGCTCCGCGTCCGCCACGGCTTCCGCCGCCGCTTCCGCCTCGGCATCGGCATCGGCCTCGGCCTCTTCGGGTCCGGCAGGCTCGTCTATGGCCAATTCCGAAATGCCCGCTTCGTCCGCTGGATCGCCCAAAGCCTCCTGGTCCTGCTGCCCTCCGGAACCCACTTCTCCATCGGATCCCGAATCTGCCGCCTCCTCTTCCCCCACAGCCGCCGGCACGGCTACGGATTCCGATTCAGCAGGCGCTGCACCACTCCCCCCCGCATAGGCCGACATCGGCGCAAATGCCAACGTGAGCACAATGCAAAGTGATAACATGACCGCCATTGCTCTTTTCATAGCTCTTTCCTTTCTGCACAACACATGTAGTCATTATACCCGAAATTTGGCCGTAGGAAACAAAGAAAACAAGAAATGTTCGAATTTTGTTATTGAGTTTTAACAATCGAACGCGCTCCTTTTTTCATGGTAGAATACACGCATGGAAGGCAAGGAGACGCGGTATTTGAAATGGGGCTGTGACATGGTCGGCACGATCGGCGCGGATGGTTCTGTGCGGTTCACACAGCCTGTATACAACAGCGTCGTAAAAACATATACGCAAGGTCGCGCCGAGTGGGCGCCGGACGAGTTCGCCGCATTCCTGTCGGAGCGCATCGTCAGCAAAGGGCGGCGGGACATCGAGCGAATCCTGTACCGCTGCGGCCTGTCCGAATACGACGTGATGCGCATCGCCGCCGTGACGCGCGGGAT
Source organism: Eubacteriales Family XIII. Incertae Sedis bacterium (assembly GCA_031272365.1). Taxonomy (GTDB): domain Bacteria; phylum Bacillota; class Clostridia; order Peptostreptococcales; family Anaerovoracaceae; genus WRFF01. The sequence continues at coordinate 1,981 of JAISTX010000032.1, read as the reverse complement.
GCACCCGAAGGATCTGCTCTGGATCGCGAACGACGCGGACGAACGCTACGAGGACGCGATGACCGCCGTGTTTGCGTCCGTGTTCACACAGCACGCAGATCTCGTTGGCGACAGCGTGGACTCCCCGGAAGGCTTCAATATCAAGCGCTACGGCGTGCACCAAGGCAAATATGGCATCTACAAGCAGCGCATCAGCCCGCTGGCCACCGATGTGGAATCCGAGGTCGCGGTATACCTTTTGGCCAGGCGGATGGGCGTCCCCTGCTGCCCTGCCTACCGGGTGGACGCGGACACCGTCTTCTCGGAGTTCCTCTACGACTTCTCCAAGGAGTACATCGTGCATTTCCGGCGCATCGTCGGCGAACACAGGTCGAAGGACGAATATGCAAATCTGGTTTCTGCCAGGCCGCAGTACAAATCCGACATCGCGCGCATGGTCGCCCTCGACTTCGTGACCCGGCAGGACGACCGCCACCTCTCCAACATCGCGGTCAAGGTGACGGCGGGGGGGGAGGCCTTCTACCCGTTGTTCGACAACGGCCGCAGCCTGTTCTACGAGGACCGCGAGGATTTCGTGGCGGCGGCGGCGAAAGACCCCTTGCGCTATGCGACATCCTTCGGACCGGTCGGCACATACCACGACGCACTCGCAGAAATCGCGAAAGACACGGACATCGCTTCGCTCGTGGATCTGGAAATCCCGGCAGATGAGATCCGCGGCATCCTCGAGCAAGCAGGCTTCACCGGCTACCGCCTCGAAGGCGCAACAGCGTGGATCGAAAATGCGCTGCGTGCCATCCCGGTGTAACATTTTTTCGTGGTAGAATACGAGCATGGAATACACGCTGATGCACAAGACGGTGCCCGTGCTGGCGCTCGAGATCGACACCGAGACCTCCGCCATTTTCTCGATCGGCGAGGTGTTTTGCGCGGAGCGCGTCCCCGTCGGCGTGGAGATGCAGGACGGCCGGCCCGTCCGCAAGTCGCTCAACGACTGGTGGCAGGGGCGCGCGATCCCGGCGAGCCGCTCGGGGCTGCGCGAGGCGCTCGAGGCGCTGCGCATATCGTCCACCGGCCTACTGCTGCTCAAATGCTTCGGCTTGAGCCTGTCCGACCACTACTGGGTCGACGCCAAGGACAAGCCCCTCGACTGGGACAGCGTCAATTTTTTCAATAACGAATTTTCGGAGGACGTGGGCAACGCCCTGTTCGGTCGCGCGCCGGCGGACGGAGGCGCGGAGCTCGATCTGCTGTCGCCGGACAACACCTCGGACGGCTGGCTGAAAAAGAAATGGGTCGTGGCGGACGGCAAGCGCCTGCTCCTCAAAGGCGGCAGCGTCCCATATTTTCAAGAGCCGTTGAATGAAGTGCTGGCCTCAGACATCATGGCGCGGCTCGGCATCCCGCATGCCACGTACACGCTGGCCTGGGACGACGGGCATCCGCTCTCCGTCTGCGAGGACTTCGTGGACACGACGACCGAATACGTCAGCGCCTGGCATGTCTACTCCACGAGGAAGCGATCCAACAACGACTCCGTGCTCACGCATTATCTGAAATGCTGCGACGCACTCGGCATCCCCGGCGTCCGCGAGGGCATCGACCGCATGCTGGCCGTCGACTATCTGATGGCAAACGCGGACCGCCATTTCAACAATTTCGGCGTGATGCGGAACGTGGACACGCTCGCGTGGCTCGGCCCGGCACCGATCTTCGACACGGGCACCTCCATGTGGTACGACACGATTGCGCAGCAGATCCTCGCCGGCGCGCCGGTGGACAGCAAGCCCTTCCGCCCGAAGCACGACGAGCAGATCAAGCTCGTCTCGGATTTCTCGTGGCTGGATTTCGACGCGCTCGCGGGCGTGGACGAGGCCTACGCCGAGGTGCTCGCGCAAAGCCCCTTCATCGACGCGCCGAGGCGCAAGGCCCTCTGCCGCGCGCTAGCCCGCCGCATCGCCATGCTGCAGGAAATCGCCTG
>JAISTX010000048.1 GCA_031272365.1 Eubacteriales Family XIII. Incertae Sedis bacterium | reverse complement strand
TTGGTGAGGTTTGTTGTTGTGGAAGAATTTTTTTTGGTATTGGAGATTGATTTATGAGTCGGGCTGCTGAGATTTTGCGGGATAGCCGGAAGATAGTTTTGAAGGTGGGGAGCAATGTGCTCGCCACGGAGGAGGGGACGCTGGATCGGGGGCAGGCGGCCTCCATCGCGCGGCAGGCGCTCGCGCTGATCGGCCAGGGCAAGCAGGTGATCGTCGTCTCCTCGGGGGCGGGCGTGAGCGGCGCGGGCGTGATCGGCGCACAGAACCGGCGCGGCGACGTCAACTACCAGCAGGCGCTCTGCGCGGTCGGCCAGGTCGAGCTCATGATGGAATACAAAAAGCATTTCGAAGCGGGCGGCAGGACCGTCGGGCAGATCCTGCTCACGGCGGAGGATTTTGAAATGCGCGTGAGCGCGATGAACATCCGCAACACGTTCTTCACCCTCCTCGACGAGGGCGTGGTGCCGATCATCAACGAGAACGACAGCGTGAGCTATGCGGAGATCCTCGACCAGATCAGCGACAACGACAGCCTCGCGGCGCAGACGGCGAACCTGTGGAACGCGAACCTCCTCGTGCTGATGACCGACGTGGACGGGGTGTACGACAGCTCGCCGAAGCTCCACGCGGGGGCGCAGCTGATCGAGGAGGTCACCAACGTGGAAGAGCTGCTGGCGCAGATCGAGATCAAAGGCAAGAGCACGTGGGGGACGGGCGGCATGGAGAGCAAGATCCGCGCCGCCGCGGCCGTGGGCAAATACGGCATCCCGATGCTGCTCGTGAACGGCAGGCGGGAAGGCGTCCTGGCGGACGTGCTGGAAGGCGGGCGCTGCACGCTGTTCCTGCCCTGAGCGACGGAAGAGGAGGTTCGACAGGCATGCGGATTGGCTTCATCGGCGCCGGGAATATGGGCGGCGCGATCATCAAGGGGTACGCGGCGGCGCTGGCGGGCATGAAAGCCCCGCCGGACGAGCTGTACGCCTTCGACGCGGACGCCGCGAAAGCGGAGGCGCTCGCGGCGGGCGCGGAAGGGCGCGTCGCGTTGTGCGGCAGCCTCGCGGCGCTCGTGGAGGCGTCGGACATGGTCGTGCTCGCGGTCAAGCCGAACGCGATGGAGGGCGTGCTGGAGGGCATCCGGGATCTGCCCGGGGGCGCCGGCAAGGTCTTCGTCTCGATCGCCGCTGGGGTCAGCATCGGCTTCCTCCGGGGCTTCCTCGGGGCGGGGGCGCAGGCCGTGCGCGTCATGCCGAACACGCCCGCGATGGTCGGCGAGGGCATGAGCGCGCTGTACGCGGATGCCGCGCTGCCGCAGGAGGCGCGCGAGGCCGCCACCCGCCTGTTCGGCGGCGTCGGCAAGGCCGTCTGGGTCGCGGACGAGGACCTCATGCACATCGTCACGGGCATCAGCGGCAGCAGCCCCGCCTACGCGTATATGTATATGGAGGCCCTGATCGCCGAGGGCGTGGAAGGCGGGCTCACGGAGGGGCAGGCGACCCTGCTCGCGGCGCAGTCGACGCTCGGGGCCGCGAAGATGGTGCTCGAGAACGCGGGCGTGGTGGACCCCGTCCAGCTGCGCGTCAACGTCTGCAGCCCCGGCGGCACGACGATCGAGGCGGTGCACGTGCTCGAGGAGGGCGGTTTCCGCGAGACGCTCAGAAGGGCGACGGACGCCTGCGTGAAGAAATCGCGCCTGATGGCGAAATAAGCATGGCGAACGGGAATCACAAACATGCCGCGATCACGTTGATCTGCTGCGAGGACGACGTGCCGACGGAGGACATGCGGCTGCTCGCGGACACGCTCGCGGCGCAGGGCGTCCCCGTGCATCTGCTCGCCGGGCGCATGCGCAGGAGCCTGAAAGGGGGCCTGCAGTTCCTCGGCAAGCTGGTGGAACAAAGGCGCGCCATCGCGGGCTCCTACGCCGTCGTGCTCGACGCCTACTGCTTCGCGGTCAGCATGTTCCCAACGGGCGCCCGCACGAAAGTCGTGCAGATCTGGCACGCGTCCGAGGCGATCAAGAAATTTAGCCTCCAGATCGTCGGCACGCCGGCCGGGCAGAAGCCCAGGCTCGCGAAATGGCTGAAGATGCACAAAGGCTACGACTACATCCTCTGCCCGGCGGACGCCACGCTGCCCTTCTTCGAGGCGGCCTTCGGCTACCCCGCCAGCGCCTTCGTGAAGCTGGGCCTCCCCGTGCTCGACCGCATCGCGGCCATCCGCGCGGAGAAGAACATCGCCGCGGCCGTGGCCACGCCGTGCCGGGACCGCATCCTCGCGCGCTACCCCAAGCTGGGCGGGAAACGCATCGTCGTCTACGCGCCGACGTTCCGGGACGGCAGGCCCGTCGACGCGCAGGGGGTCGCCGAGGCCTTCGGCGGCGCGAGCGCGGCGGGGGACTTCGCCCTCGTGCTGAAACTGCACCCGCTCGACATGGTGTACGCGGATTCCGCCCGCGCGCTCGCGGGGGCCGGCGGGATCCTGCTCGACCGGGCGTTTGCGCTGCACGAATGGTTCGCGCTGGCGGACGCCATCATCACGGACTACAGCGGCGTGGCCGTCGAGGCCGCCGCGGCCGGCATCGCGAGTTATTATTATTGCTATGATGCGGAGGAATACGGGCGGGAGCGCGGCCTCAACGTCGACCTAAGCACCGAGGCCATCGGCAAATACGTCTTCGCGGACGCCAGGACGCTCGCGTGGCAGCTGCTCTACGACCTGCAGAGCGGCACGTACGACTACGGGGCGCTGGCGGCGTTCCGCGCGAAATACCTCGAGGTGCCCTTGACGGGGAACACGGGGCGGCTGGCGGCGTTCCTGCAGAGCCTGCGGTAGCTTCCTTCCCCCTACCGGTACTTGGCCGGGATGAAGCGGCGCTTCAGCGCGTTCGGCGCGAGGATGTAGAGCCGCATGAGGAAGAGCCTGGACTTGACGCCGGCGAGGCGGATCTCCGGGTGCTTGCGCATCCGCGCCTGCCAGTGCGGGAAGTGGCGCGAGAGGAAGGCGAAGGAATATTTCACGAAGCGGAGCTGGAAGCGCTTGTCGCCGTGCCGGTGCAGCGCGTTCGCGCGGCGGTCGTAGTAGCGCGCGGACAGGTCGCAGAGGTAGGGCGCGATGCGCTCGAAGCCGTCCGCGTCGCCCCCGTAGAAATCGCGGTAATATTCGATCAGGTCCCCGAGGTTCGCGTAGATGTCAAACCATTTGTTTGACATCGTGTTCGTGATCGACCCGCTGCTGTACGCGTTGTAGTGGTAGAGCGGCTCGCCGAGGAAGGCGGCGCGGCGCGCGTGGCTCAGGTACTCCGCGAGGAAGAGCGTGTCCTCCCCGTAGGTGCGGCCTTCGGGGAAGCGGAGGCCGGCGCCTTGGATGATGGCGGCGTCGAAGACCTTGTCCCAGATGAAGTCCGAGATGTTGGCGATCAAAAAACCGAGCCTCTCCGGTGAGTCGATCAAATAATCAAACGACTCGCCGCAAGCGCCGACGCGCTCGCGCAGGCGCTCGGAGAAGCCGACGATGCGCTCGCCGGGGTCGCCCTCGCGGAAGCTGTAGTGCTCGCAGACGGCGAGGCCGGCCTCTTCTTCCCGCAGGAGCAGGGCGCAGAGCCGCTCGTAGAGCGGCGGGTCTATGAAGTCGTCCGCGTCCACGAAGCCGATGTAGGCGCCGCGCGCCTCGGAGAGCCCGAGGTTGCGGGCCGCCGCGGGGCCCTTGTTTTCCTGCTGCCGGAGGAGCCGGATGCGGGGATCCTTCTCCGCGTACCCGGTGAGGATTTTCAGGGTGCCGTCCGTGCTGCCGTCGTCGATGCAGAGCACCTCCAGCGCCTCGTAGGTCTGCGCGAGCACGCTGTCCAGGCAAGCCGCGATCGTGCGCTTCGCGTTGAATACGGGGATGATGACGCTGACGAGTGGGTAGTGCGATTCTGATTCTTCCATGGCTTATTCCGGGCTCTCCACATGCCCTTCCGTGAGCAGCGACGCGAGCAGCGACGCAAGCATCTCGCCGTCGCCCGCGCTGAGGTTTCCAAGGTGGCCGACGCGCAGGAGCTTGTCCGCGAGCTCCCCGCCGTTCGGGTTGAGCCAGACGCCGTGCTCCTCGGACAGGCGGCGGTGCAGCGCCCCCGCCCCCCCGTCCGGGAACAGGAGCGGCGTGCAGGCGTTGGACAGCGGGTGCGTGGGCGTGGCGACCGGCAGGCCGGCCAGGCGCGCGCGGAACTCCCGCGCGAGCGCCGCCGTCCGCTCGATCTCCGCCGCCGCGCCGCCGCCTTCCTCGATCATCTCGAGGCGCTGGCGCAGCGCGAGGATGGTGCCGACCGCGGGCGTGAACGGCGTCTGCCCGCGCTGTGCGTCGGCGTCCGCCGCCACAAGGTCAAAATACAGCGCGGCGGGCCGGGCGACCCTGTCCTTGGCCGTCTGGAACAGGCGGTCCGACAGGAGGAGCGCCGCGAGCCCCGGGGGCAGCGCGAGGCCTTTCTGCGAGCTGACGATGAGCGCGTCGATCCCGTGCCCCGCGAAGTCCACGGGGTCCGCGAGGAAGGAGCCGATGGCGTCGACGATGAGGTAAAGGCCGTGGGCGCGGCAAAAATCCGCGATCATATCCAGGTCGTAGAGGCGCCCGACCGAAGTGTCGTGGTGGTTGACGAGGAGCCCCGTGAAGCGGGTGCCCGTGCCGCCCGCGCTGCCGACGGACAGCGCCGTCTCCAGCATCTCGCGCGAAAGGGCGGCGCCGAAGGGGACTTTGACCGCCTCGTGGGGGATGCGGTGGTGCGCGCAGAGCTCCGCGAACCGGTGGCCGAACCCGCCGCCGTCCACGACGAGCAGCCGGTCCCGCGCCCCGAAGCAGCCGCTCACGGCCGCCTCCATCGCCCCCGTCCCCGAGCAGGTCAGGAGCAGGGCGTGCGCCCCCTCGGGCGCGCAGGCGACCCGCTTCAGCCGCGCCGCGCATTCGAGCACGGCGTCGGAGAACGCCGCCGTCCGGAAATACGGGAGCGGGCGCGAAAGCAGCACCCTCGTCTCCGGGAACATCTCGACGGGCCCGAGCGTGAACAGCTTCTTCGGCAGGCCGATGCGGTCGGGGCGCCCCGGCGCCCGCGCGCCCTCCGCCTTGGTCTGCTCGCGCAGCTCCGTGCTCGAGACGCCTTCCGTGCGCGGCAGGTACACGACCTCGCACCACTGCCGCAGATAGTCGAACTTGCCCTCCCAGTCGCTGCCGACCGTGAAGATGTCCGCGCCGTAGCGCTGGATGTCCTCCTTTTTCTGCCCGGTGAACTCCTCGATGATGATCTCATCGGCGAGCCCCGTCTGCCGCACGTTCTCGATGCGGTCCATGAGCCCCTGCCGGACCTCTTGCTTGCCGCGCTCCTTGTCGAACCGCTCGCTCGTCACGCCGACGATCAGCCAGTCGCCGAGCGCCTTGGCCCGCTCGAGCAGCCGCAGGTGCCCGTAGTGGAAGAGGTCAAATGTTCCGTATGTGATTACCTTTTTCATATCCGCCCTATTGTACCACCTTTTTCACTATTTCATATGGTAAAATAATATTTACTTCCCCGATTGGGGATGGATGGGTGCAAATGGGAAAACGAATCACAATTACGCTGCTCATCGGCCTGCTGCTCATTGCGACGGCTTGCGCCGGATGGGCCGGGATAGCGGTGGCAGGGACGGAAGAGGGGCGCGCGCCGGCGGCGGCGTCTTCATCGGATGGCGGCATTATTATTTATCAGGTCTACGGGCGCGGCGACAACACGGGCGCGGCGGTCTCGCATTCCTTCATCGAGCTTTACAACCCCACGCAGGAGGAGGTTTCGCTGGAGGGCTGGTCTTTGCAGTACACGGCGGAGGGCAGCGACTGGAAGGTCTTTTTGCTCAGCGGCAGCATCCCGCCGTCGCATTCGTTCTTGGTCCGCTGCTTTTCGCAGGACGGCGTGGCTACGCGCTACGAGGTGGCCGATTTCGACCTCGAATGGGACCGGCGCATCAGCAACAACGGCTACAAGCTCGCGCTCGTGAGCCAGCCCAAGGAGCTCCCCGAGGCCTTCCCGATCGAGGGCGACGGCACGGTGGACTTCCTCGGCACGGGCGACACGGACTACGCGGAGCAGGGCGTGGTGGCGGGCATCTCCAAGCAGAAGTCCGTGCGGCGCGTGTCCTTCGAGGACACGGACGACAACGCCGCCGACTTCGAGGTCATCGACTACCGGGAGAAGGGGCTGACGGACGCCGGCCTGGTGCGCGTGCGGCCCCGGTCGCTCGCGGACGGCGCGTGGGCGCCCGACGAGACGCCGGAGGAGAAGCGGCTGACGTTTTCGGCGCCCGCCGGGCTGTACACGGAGGCGTTCGACCTGAGGCTCGGCACCGCCTATGAGGAGGGGGAGATCCGCTACACGCTGGACGGGTCCGACCCGACGCCCGCCTCCGCGCTCTATACGGGCGGGGGCATCCGGATCGAGGACCGCACGGGCGAGCCCAACGCCGGCAGCGCGACGGAGAAGGTCGCCGCCCTCGGCTACCCGCCGCCGCGCGAAAACGTCTTCAAGGGCACGGTGGTGCGCGCGCAGGTGTTTTCCGCGTCGGGCGAGGCGCTGTCCGAGCCGGAGACCCGCACCTACCTCGTGGACGCAAATATTTTTGACCGCTACGGCGGGCTGCCGGTCGTCTCGCTCTCGACGGACCCCGCCAACTTCTTCGACGAGCAGACGGGCATCTACATGGCGGTCAACGCGGACATGCGCGGCGAGGCGTGGGAGCGCCCCGTGCATTTCGAGTTTTTCGAGGGGGACGGCGAAAGGGCCGTCTCGACGGACCTCGGCGCGCGGATCCACGGCGGCTACAGCCGGACGATCCCGCAGAAATCCCTGCGCCTCTACGCGCGGGAGCGCTACGCGCCGGGGCAGGACACGCTCGAATACGACCTGTTTGCCGGCGCCGCCGTCGACGAATCGGGCGCGGCCATAGACCATTTCGAAAACTTCATCCTGCGCGACACGGGCAACGACTGGGGCGGCGGCATGATCAACGACGCGCTCCTGCAGCGCGCGGCGAAGGATCTGAACCTCACGACGCAGGCGGCGCGCCAGTGCGTCTGCTTCCTCAACGGCGAGTTTTGGGGGATCTACAACATCCGCCAGCGCTACGACGAGCATTATTTCGGCGACCGCTACGGGCTCAACGAGTCGCTCATCGCGATGTGCACCTACAGCTATGGCACCGAGGTGGACGCGGGCGGCGTGTTCGCGTCGTCGTCGTTCGAAAAGATGCACCGTTATTTCACCGAGCACCCGGCGTCGCTTTTTGCCGGCGACGCCATCGACCCCGACACGGGGAAGAGTTATTTCGAAACGGCTTCGGAGCTCGTCGACACGGACAACCTCATCGACATGCTCGTCGTGCAGGTCTGCGCGGGCAACCGCGACTGGCCCGCGAACAACTACCGGATGTGGCGCTACCTCGGCGCGCCCGACCCGGCGAACCCGTATACGGACGGGCGCTGGCGGTTCATGCTCGCCGACATGGATACGATCATGGACTCCACCTTCCTTTCGGACGACACGCTGCGCTATATGCTGACGGGCGCGTCGGGCGTGGACGCGATCGATCAGAACCCGGACGCGACGAAGCTCATCGCCTGCTTTTTCGCGAACGCGTCGTTCCGCGAGCGCTTTGCCCAGCGGCTGGAGGAGTGCCTGTCCGGGCCGTTCTCGTTTGAGGCGCTGCAGCCGCAGATCGACGAGATGGCGGCGGCGATCCGGCCCGTCATCGCCGAGCAGATCGTCCGCTACCCCGACGCGATCGGCTCCGAGTGGAACTGGGAGAACCACATCGCCGACATGATGCATTTCGCAGAGGCCCGCGCGGCCATCGTGCGGGAGGATGTGGCCGCCATCCTGGAGGAATACGAGCAGACGGGCGAGGTGGCGGCGGCGGTATCGGCGGAGGATCTCGCGGCGGTTTCGGCGGCGGGGCCGGAGGCTGCATCCGGGGCGGGGCCGGAGGAGCCGGAGGGCCCGGGGGAGCCGGAGGGAACGGAGGGCTGAATGCAGGGGCTTTCTGAGCGCAGCGCGGGCTTCACGGACTCGGTGATCCGGCGGATGACGCGCGTTTCACTCCGGTACGGCGCGGTGAACCTCAGCCAGGGGTTTCCGGACTTCCGGCCGCCGCAGGCCATCACGGACCGGCTGGCCGAGGTCGCTTCGGAGGGGCCGCACCAGTACGCACTCACGTGGGGCGCGCAGAACTTCCGCGAGGCGCTGGCGGAAAAACAGCGGCGCTTCATGGGGATGCCCATTGACCCGGAGGCGGAGATCGTTGTGACGTGCGGGAGCACGGAGGCGATGATGGCGGCCATGCTCACGGTCGTGAATCCCGGCGACAAGGTGGTGGTCTTCTCCCCCTTCTACGAAAACTACGGCGCGGACACGATCCTCTCGGGCGCCGAGCCGGTCTACGTGCACCTGAAGCCGCCGGACTTCCGCTTCGACGCGGACGACCTCGAGCAGGCCTTCCGCCAGCGGCCCAAGGCGCTCATCCTCTGTAACCCGAGCAACCCGTCGGGCAAGGTGTTCACGCGCGAGGAGCTCTCCCTCATCGCCGACTTCGCCATCCGCTACGACGCGTACGTGATCACGGACGAGGTCTACGAGCATATCGTCTACGCGCCGCACCGGCACACGTACATCGCGGCGCTCCCGGGCATGCGCGAGCGGACGCTGTCGTGCAGCTCGCTGTCCAAGACGTACTCGATCACGGGCTGGCGCATCGGCTACATCATCGCCCCGCCGGAGATCATAGAGCGCGCGCGCAACGTGCACGACTTCCTCACGGTGGGCGCCGCGGCGCCGCTCCAGGAGGCCGTCCTCCCCGCGCTGCGCTTCCCGGACGCCTACTACGAGGAGCTGCTGGCTACCTACACGCACAAGAAGGAGCTGTTCCTGCGCGGGCTGCGGGACATCGGCATCCCGTACGCCGAGCCGCAGGGCGCCTACTACGTCCTGCTCGACATGAGCGAGTTTGGCATCACGGACGACGTCGTGTTCTGCGAGCGCCTGGCCGAGCGCGTCGGCGTCGGCGCGGTGCCCGGCTCGAGCTTCTTCCGCGACCCGGTCCACCACCTCATCCGCCTCCACTTCGCAAAGGAGGACGCCACGCTGCACGAGGCGCTGGACCGCCTGTCCCAAATCCGCACGAAGCTGTGAGTGCACTTGTTTGGACTTGTGGTACAATGAGATTGCAAGTGTCGCAGAATATCGGGGGGCGGACATGGCGGATAAAATATTAAGCATAGCAGAATCGGCAATGAAGCATTTTAGTAGAGACGGAATTACGATTGAAGACATAGTCTATATTATAGAGAATCCAGTGCTTGTGCGCATAGAAGAAACAGAGCCGTATTTAAAAACAGTTGTATCTGGGATTTGATCCGAAAACGCGTGTGTTGGAGGCTGTAACGGTAGAATTCCGTGATGATGAAGAGACAATTATTCACGCAATGAAAGCGACAAAAGAGCATGAGAAGTTGCTTGAGTTGGGGAAAATGACATGACAAAGAAAGTGAAAATACGAAAAGAGATTACGGACAAATACGGCAAGAAAGTTGTCTTGGACGATGCTTTGTGTGAAAAAATGACGGCGGACATGTTTCAGGCTGTGCGCGATGGAAATACGACGATCACAGTTGACAATCGTGCGAAAAAGGGTAAAGCACTGCAGCAATAGTTTCGACAAATTCTGGATATCGGATGAAAACAATATGTTGTTTTTGATATTTTGTGCTACAATCATATCTATTCGGGGGTGATTCGATCAAGTTTGTGGGGTTCTTGTGGAGGAGCATGAAGATGTGGGCACGTTTGTTGTACGTTAGAGGGCTGGTTGCCTTTGCGCTTTGCGCGGTCGTCTTTTTTGCGACGATTCCCGCGCAGGTATTTGCGGAGGAAGAGGGTGGCGCTCCGCCGCCGGAATCTCAGAATGAAATAATAATAATGGAGAGCAGCGAAGCTCTGACAGAGGATCCCGCGGATACGCCGGACATGCCTGCGGAAGATGTGGTGCCCGTGCCGGAGGAACCGTCCGGCGACGCGGAGGCGGTCGAACCCGGGGAGGGCGCGACGGTGTCCGAACCCGCGGAGGAGGCGGCAACGCCGGAGCCTGCTGATGACGCAGCGGCGGCCGGGCCGGTGAAGGCTGTCGCGCCGGAGATTGCGCCGCTGGGGCCGGAGGATACCGACCCGTTGGGCGAGACGTTTGAGGTTGACGGGGTCATTTATGAGATGCTTCCGGATTCCGGGCTGGATACCAATCGGTGCTATATCATCGGCTTTAATGACGAAGTCACGCAGGTAACCATCGCGTCGACCGTGAGGTACGGCAACCCGCAGCAAAGCTACACGATCGCCGGCATGGACCCGGATGCGCTCTCGCGCGCTACGCAGCTGGAAACGGTGATCATCTCACGATACTTGGGAGGCACGTTAGGAGGCGTCACCGTCGGGCCGGGCACGCTCACCACCGGGTACTTCCATGATATGCCTTCGTTGAAATCCGTCTCCCTGCCGACAGGCTATGGGCAATTGGGCACCATAGAGGCGCGGGCGTTCCAGAACTGCCCGAACCTGCAGACGATCAACATCCCGAGATGGGTCACCACGGTAGAGCCGTACGCCTTTGACAGGCTTACCGCCAACCTTGTGCTGGCGGGCGGCGACGATCAGCTTGCGCAGTGGTATGACGACTGCCCGGGCTGGGAGCAGGGCTTTGAGGGTACGGTCAATGGGCACGCGGTGGAAGACCCGGACAAGACGGCAGTCACGCTTGTCGGTGACATCCGCTACTCGAGGGCCTGGGATATTGGCGGCGGCCTGAGTGCAGGCTTTATCTACACCGGCGCGGATGCGGGATACATCAACGGTCAGGTCGTGGTTTTTGGTACGGCCACGGCGGATGCGGTCTATGTGATCCTGCCGCCCGGTACGGAGCCGGGTACGAATGCGGATATCGCCATCTATCCTGATGATTATGATGACTACTATTTCGACGTGGAGTCCCTTTCCTTCGCTGTCCTTGCGGGCGAGACCGTGAACAACAAGTTCCTGCCGATCAGCATCCCGCTCAAGAATGAGGTCGCCACGGTCGATTTGCAGCAACTCGTCCTCTCGGCGGCGCGTACCGAAGACGTACACACGGTTGCTTTCGACCGCCCCGCTGCATGCATGGGCATCACATATGACCTCACAGTTTCTCGCGTCCGTTGGGATGGAAATGCCGTGTACGCGCAAATACCGCTGTCGGAGGACAGTGAAGAGGTTTATCCTACAATCAATGAAACCCTCAGCGGCGATGCGTTTCTCATTGTTGGCGATGGGGTATTCGATATAGGGATTGATCCTGTTGGTATTGCCGAAGGGGACGGGGGTATCACCTGTGATTTGACAATAGGCGGAACTTCGACCAACGACCCACGTTCGTACTCGATTGAAAAAGGACATGAAGCCATTTACTTTGGCACTTGGTACTATGAGTCCTCATGGTGGAGTGGGGTTGAAATAACAGAGGACATTACCGTCAGTGTTGTTTCAACTTTTGCATCGGATTCGTATATCTGGAACTTCGAGTGGGTCGGGAGCGGGTATAAAGCGACCGGCTACAAAGACGACTATATCTATGAATATGACGAAGAGACCTGGGAAGTGATTGCCACGTATCCCGCAGGCGGCGACCTCGTTTTGCCTACTGCGATTTGGGGCTTCAACGAGGATTATGACGAGCAGACGGAGGAGCCTGTCTACCGTTACTATGATGTGACTGCGGTCGGCGGGCTGACGGGCAATCCCTACGTCACCGGGCTGACGCTGCCTTCTACCGTGACCACGATCGATGCCGGGGCGTTTGCGGATTGCGAGAACCTGGCTTACGTCGAGATACCCGCGAGCGTGGTGAACGCCGGCGCGGGGCTCATCAGCAACGAGTACCCGACGGAGCTGCGGATCGCGACGCTGGCGCAGACCGCCGGCTGGGATGACGACTGGTTTGGCGCCACGGCGGATACCACCGCGACCGTCTTCTTCGGCGGCGAGGAATACTACGAGGTGCGGTTCGACGCGAACGGCTACGGCGGCGATGAGACCACCGTGGCGTGGGTCAAGGCCGGCGCGGCGCTGAGCACGCTCGGCAGCCTGCCCGCGCCAGAGGACGAAGGCTACGATTTCGACGGCTGGTACACAGCGGCGAGCGGCGGCACAAAGGTCTCGGACGGCGATGTGCTGACGGGCCACACGACGCTCTACGCGCATTGGTCGGAAAAGGACGTCGCCGAGCCGGAAGCGGCTGTGATCACGGTCGGCTCGCCGGAGCAGATCTATGCCGGAGACACGGCGCTCGTGCGCATCCCGGTCAGCATTTCGAATAATGTGAATGGCTTCACCGCCTTCATGCTGTCGCTCGACTACGACGAGGAGCTTGTGTTTGCCGGCCTCGACTACGAGGGCGCGATCCTCTCCGGGTTGAACGAAGAGCTGGCGGAGGGCGGCGTTTTGTCCTATACGAGCGTGGCGGACATCACCGAAAACGGCCTGATGTTCACGCTGCTGTTTGACGTTTCAAGCACGCCGGCGGGCACCTACGACGTGACGGTCGGCCTCCGGGACGGCCTCAAGGCAAACTTCTCGAATGAGGCGGAATTGTCCGACGGCAAAGGCGTGCCTGTGACATTTGTATCCGGGCAGGTCGCGGTCGTGGCGCTGGCGTCGACGACCTTGGGCGATCTGATCTACGCGTTGAACAGCCCGCGGACGTACAATGCGGAGCCGCAGGCGGTCACCGTCACCGGCAAGGACGGCATCGGGGCTGTCACGGTTTGGTACGAGGGGAAGGATGGCAGCGGTACGACGTACGCAAAGTCACAGGCGGCGCCGGTGGACGCGGGCGTGTATACCGTTACGGTCGATGTGGCCGCGACGGGCAGCCACCAGGCGGCCGACGGGCTCGTGCTCGGCGACCTGACCGTGGCCAAAGCGCCCGCGCCGCAGGTCACGTGGCCGACGGCTTCGGCCATCACCTATGGCGACGCGATCAGCGCTTCAACGCTTTCCGGCGGCACGGCGGGCTATGGCACGTTTGCCTGGGCGGCGAGCGTGGACACGGCGCAGGTGCCGGAAGCCGGTACGTATAGCTATGGCGTGACCTTCACGCCGGATGCCGCGACGCTGAAAAACTACGAGGCGATAGAGACGCTCACGCAAGCGGTCGCGCTGGTCGTCAACCAGGCGCCCGCGCCGGAGATCGCGTGGCCGGCGGCTTCGGCCATCACCTATGGCGACGCGATCAGCGCTTCTACGCTTTCCGGCGGCACGGCTGGCTATGGCACGTTTGCCTGGGCGGCGAGCGTGGACACGGCGCAGGTGCCGGAAGCCGGTACGTATAGCTATGACGTGACCTTCACGCCGGATGCCGCGACGCTGAAAAACTACGAGGCGATAGAGCCGCTCACGCAGGCAGTCTCTTTGACGGTGAACAAAGCGCCCGCGCCGGAGATCGCGTGGCCGACGGCCTCGGCCATCACCTACGGAAACGCGATCAGCGCCTCAGCGCTTTTGGGTGGCACGGAAGGCTACGGCACGTTTGCCTGGGCGGCGAGTGTGGACACGGCGCAGGTGCCGGACGCGGGCGCGCACACGTACGATGTGACGTTCACGCCGGACGCTGCGACGCTGAAAAACTATGAAGAGATCCAGCCGCTCACGCTGGCAGTCGCTTTGAAAGTCAACAAAGCGCCCGCGCCACAGGTCACGTGGCCGACGGCGGCGGATCTCGTCTTCGGGCAGACGCTCGCGGAGTCGGCGCTTTCGGGCGGCTCGACGCAGTACGGCGATTTTGCCTGGGTCAACGGTGCACTGAAGCCCTATGTGCCGGGCGGGCCGTTTGCGGTGGCGTTCACGCCGAACGCGAAGACAGTCCAAAACTATGAACCGATCACGGGCACGCAGGCAGATGTCCATGTGACGGTCGCCAAGGCGCCCGCGCCGGCGTTCGACTGGCCGACAGCGGCGGCGATCACGTACGGCGATCCGCTGTCCGGGGCGGTGCTGTCTTTTGCGGCAAACGACTACGGCACGTTTGCTTGGGACGACGCGGCGTATGACGCGGACGCCGTGCCGGACGCGGGGGCATACGCCTACGGCGTCACGTTCACGCAGACGGACGGCAACTACCAGGCGGTCGCGCCGGCGACGCGCAGCGTGGCAGTGACGGTCAACAAGGCGCCCGCGCCCCAGATCACTTGGCCGACATCGAGCGGTCTCTCGGTCGGGCAGACGCTGTCCCAGTCGCCCCTCGTCGGCGGCTCGACGGAATACGGCAGCTTCGCGTGGGCGGACGGCACGACCGTCATGGCGGCGGCGGGCACGTTCGGCTATCCGGTCGCGTTCACGCCGAACGCCGGTACCGCCAAAAACTACGAGGCGGTCATCCCGTCCACGAAGGATGTGGACGTCGTCGTGGCTGAGGTGCTCGGCGACGCCAACGGGAACGGCGTGGCCGACGCATCGGACGCGGCCATCGCGCTGCGCGTCGCGATGGGCATCTGGGACGTGACGCCCGCGTTGCTCGCGGCGCTGGACATCGACCGGGACGGCGTTATCACGGCGGCGGATGTGGTGAACATTTCCCGGCTTGCGGCCGGAAAGAACATCGTCATCCACTAAAGAAGGGCAGGATGGATATGAAGATGAAGAGTATGATACGCAAAGCCGTGCTCGCGGGGGCCATGGCCATGGTCATCCTGGCGGCACCGATCTGCGCGTTTGCCGCTTCCCCGGCTGTCACGGTCGGGGACGGGGCGGCCGTGGACAAATCGCCGGGCGCGGAGTTTACGGTGCCGGTTTCGATCAAGGGAAACCCCGGATTCTCCGGGGCGGTGCTGGAAATCGTGACCACCGGCGACGCGCTGGAGCTGACCGCGATTGACACGGCGGGCGGGATGTTTGGCTCGGGCGCGATCAAGGATGTCAAAAAAGGCGTGGTTGCCTACTACAACGCAGCGAACAAGGACGTCACGGCTGACGGGACGCTGTTCAACCTGACGTTCAAAGTGAAGGAAAATGCCGCAAACGGAAGCTACGGCATTACGGTCAGGCCCAAGGATAGCAACGACAAAAATTTCGTGAACGCGGAGGTCGAGCCGGTCGACGTGACGTTTGCGAAGGGGACCGTGACGGTGAAGGCGGGCAGCGGCTCCGGCAGCGGTAGCGGTAGCGGCTCGGGCAGCACCTCCGGCGCAACCGGCAGCACTTCGGGAACCGGCGCATCCTCCGGCAGCGGCACATCTTCCGGCAGCGGCACAAGCACGTCGAGCAGCGGCACGACATCTACAAGCAGCGCTTCGTCGGCCGCCGGCGGCACGGCGGTGTACAGCGACGGCGTTGATTCCTACGAGGGCGACGCGGGTACCACCATCGAAGCGGCGGATGTCCCGCAGATCAGCGGCGACGGGGCAGCGCAGACCCCCGACGCATCAGCCGGCGACCCCTTGGATGTGGCAAGTCTACCGGCGAAGGGCGGCAGCAGCCTGCCAACGCCGGCAATCGTAGCCATCATCGCAGCCATAGCGATCGCAGCCGCAGCCATTATTATTGCAAAAAACAGAAAACGCGCCGAGGGCTGAGCCCCGGACTTGGCCAGCGACACCGCGGATTCTTCTGTTTTTCATAGAGGCCTTTTTGTTGCTTTACTGTGACTATCTTGAAGTCTATGGGGATCTTCAATTGCGAAAACGGAGGGGGCGGTTGTCGGCGGAATCGCCTCCGCGTATAGGTTTCAATATATTGTATTTTATTTATTCTGAGAAAAATTTTGGATCGGAAAACAAATTTGTCGATATAACTTACAAGGCCATTTGCCTTGCTGTGCTGGACCTCTACGAAACCTGCAAGCAGATCAAAGCCCGCATCGAGCGCGAGCAGGCAGCGGAGGCGCAGAGGTACGACGAGCTCTTTGGGGATTTCCCGGCAAGGTGAGCCCCTGCCAGGCGCGCGACCCTTGCGCCAGGGCTACCGATTTTCAATCGAGTACGCGAGCAAACGCGCAATCCGCGAACTCGATGCAATAATGGTCGGAAAATGGGCTCTCTGGCTACCGATTTTCAATCGAGTTCGCGGATTGTGATTGAAGCCGCGAACTCGATGCGAAATCGGTGGCGGTGCCCCGAATCCGGTCGTGGCGGTGCCCCGAGTCCGGTCGTGGCGGTGCCCCGAATCCGGCCGTGGCGGTGCCCCGAATCCGGCTGCGAGCCTGCGGGCGGCGGTGCCCCCTCACCCCTCCCGGTCGAGGAAATCCTGGATCAGGTAGCGGGGGCGGGCTTTGGTCTCGAGGTAGATCTTGCCTATGTACTCGCCGATGACGCCGATGGCGAGGAGCTGCAGGCCGCCGAGCGCCCAGATGGAGACGATCATCGACGCCCAGCCGGGCACCGTCACGCCGATGAAGTACTGCACGACGAAGCAGATCGCCGCGATGATCGCGACCACGAAGATCGCCACGCCGAGGTTGGTGATGAAGCGGATCGGCTTCACGGAGAGCGAGGTGACGCCCTCGATCGCGAACGCGAACATCTTGCTGAAGGGGTATTTGCTCTCGCCCGCGAAGCGCTCGCCGCGCACGTATTCCACCGAAGCCGACGGGTAGCCGACGAGCGGCACCATGCCGCGCAGGAAGAGGTTGACCTCCTTGAACTCGGCGAGGCCGTCCAATGCGCGGCGGCTCATGAGCCGGTAGTCCGCGTGGTTGTAGACGCTCTCGACGCCGAGCTTGGCCAGGAAGCGGTAGTAGGCCAGCGCCGTGCTCCGCTTGAACGCTGTGTCCGTGCCGCGGTCGGAGCGCACGCCGTAGACGATGTCGAAGCCCTCGGCGCGCTTTTCGAGCATCGCGTCCACCGCGTCGATGTCGTCCTGCAGGTCCGCGTCCATCGAGATCGTCACGTCGCAGCGGTCCTTGACCGTCATGAGCCCCGCGAGCAGCGCGTTTTGGTGCCCGCGGTTGCGGCTCAGGTTGACGCCGGAAAACAGCGGGTCCTCCTCGTGCAGCCGGCGGATGATCCCCCACGTCCCGTCCTTCGAGCCGTCGTTTACAAAGCAGACGCGGCTGTCGGGCGCGACGCGGCCTCCCTCCACCAGCGCGCGCATCTTCGCGCCCAGCCGCGCGGCGGTCTCCGGCAGCACCTCTTCCTCGTTGTAGCACGGAACGACAATGTATAATCTCTCAGTCATGGCATCCTCATCTCCATTGAATTTTTTGCTATAATTATAACATGAACACGGAATCAAAACCTCTATTGCAACGCCTGCTCCCGCTCCTGCCCTATCTTTGTTTTTTTGCGGCCTTCTACGCGCTGCTTTTGCCGATCGGGCTGCGCGGCTCGTCCGACGACACGGCGCATATCGGGGAGATCGAGGAGAGCGGGGTGCTGGAATGGGTGAAGATGCGCGCCGCGACCTGGCAGCCGCGCTACCTCAGCGACACGGCGTTTGCGCTGCTGCTGTTCCGGCTGCCGCTGTGGAGGGTGCTGAACGCGGCCATCATGGCGGTGCTGCTGTGGACCGTCTGCCGCGTGGCCACGCTGGGCGGCGCCGTCGCCGGGGGCGCCATTGGCACCGGCGGGGGCACGGGCGCGGAAGGCGCCGGGCGCAAGGTGGCGCTCGCGGCCTTCACCGTGCTGCTGCTCTTCACCATCCACCCGAACGTGGTCACCTCCGGGTCGGTCTGGTACACGGGCTCCTTCTACTACCTATGGCCGACGACAGCGATGCTGCTCGGCCTGATGCCGTTCCTCTGCGCGGCCTACGGGCGGGCGCTCCCGTTCAAAATCCCGCTCACCGCGTTCTGTGTGCTGTGCAGCGTCTGCGCCGCCTTCGTCGAACAGACCATGGCCGTGCAGATCGGCCTCGCGCTCCTCACGCTCCTCTTCCTGCTCGCGCGGAAGGAGAAGCCCGCGCTGCCCCTGATCGGGCATTTCCTCCTGATGCTCGTCATCGGCGCCGTGTTCCTCTGGCTCGACTTCCGGTCGACGCGCGTGACGGGCGACGAGGAGCTGCAGCTCTTCCCCGCCTTCGCGGATTTCTCGCCCCTGGACAAGCTCGTGCTCGGCGTGAACGTCTACGACACGCACCTGCTGTTCCGCTCGAACATCCTGTTCCTCATCCTCGCGCTGGCGGCGGCCCTCC
Source organism: Eubacteriales Family XIII. Incertae Sedis bacterium (assembly GCA_031272365.1). Classification (GTDB taxonomy): domain Bacteria; phylum Bacillota; class Clostridia; order Peptostreptococcales; family Anaerovoracaceae; genus WRFF01. The sequence goes on along the minus strand of JAISTX010000048.1, from coordinate 26,770 downwards.
TCGCCTTCCGGAACACAAAGGCAAAGGCGCGCTTCCTGCTGTTCCTGCCGGCGGCCTGGGCGCTCGCGAACGCGCTCCCGCTGCGCTTCTGGGTCTACACGAAGCAGACGGCGGAGATGCTCGGCCGGCCGGGCGCGCTCCCCTTCAGCCAGCCGCAGTGGATGGACTACCTGTACGAGACCGCGCCGGTGGCGGACACGCCGACCGCGCGCGGCGCCGTGCTCGCGGTCCTTGGGCTGCTCTGCGTGCTCGGCGTGTTCTACCCGCTCTGCCGCGCCTTCGAGGACGTGCGCGAGCGCTTCGTCGCGGCGGCGCTCTACCTCGCGGCCTTCGTGAGCGGCATCATCATCGGCTTCTCGCCGACCGTCTGGGCCTCGGAGAGCCGCCCGAATTTCGTCTCGAACTTCCTGCTGCTCATCCTCGTGGTCATGTGCATCCGGCGCGCGGCGCCAAAGCCTGGCACCCTTGCCGTCCTGCTCCCCGCGCTGGGGGCTTTCGCGGTCTTTTCGTGGACCCTGTATCATACGGTATTTGCGACGAATGTGTATTGGTGGTATTGAAAAATGAAAAACATCCTGGGGAACAGATTGGTACGCGCGGCGCTCGCCGTCATCCTCGCGGGGGTCTTCGCCTACGGGGGCAACATCGTCTGCAAGGCGCTCATGCACCGGTTCTGGGGCGACAGCGTGCTCGCCGAGCCGAACAACGTCGAGCGCATCGGGCTGCTCTTCGTCGTCTTCCTCTTCCTGTTCCTGCACTTCGTGATCCCGCCGAGGGAGCTGTACGCGCGCGTGTACCGCTTCCGCTTCCTGCTGGCCGCCGTGCTCTTCGTCTGCTTCGTGCTGCTCGAGGTGCACGGGTCGTCGATCGGCGTGTGGAATTCCTGGGTGCAGCCCGGGATCACCGTGATCCCCGACGCGGAGCCGATCTTCGGCACGGTGCGCACCGAGCGCACGGACGAATTCATCGTGTACACGCCGCTCGCGTTTTCGCAGGCCTTCACGGGCTACGCCGAAGTCAATAGCATCGCCGAAGCCTGGCCGACGAATATGCTCACCGTCTACAACCAGCCCGTTGCCGACGTCACGCTGCTCGCGAAGCCGTTCTACTGGGGCTACGTGCTCTTCGGCACCGCGAAGGGGCTGGCCTGGTTTTGGTGCGGCCGCTTCATCGCGCTCTTCCTCGTGACGTTTGAGATGTTCATGCTGCTCACGAAGGGCCGGAAGGCCTGGGCGGTCGCGGCTGCCTTCCTCATCAGCTTCGCGCCCGCCGTGCAGTGGTGGTACGCGATCAACTTCTTCGTCGAGATGCTCGTCTTCGGGCAGCTGGCCGTGATCGCCTGCGCGTACTTCCTGCGGGAGTCGGTTGTTTGGAAGAAGCTCGCCTGGACGGTCGCCTTCGCGCTCAGCGCCTGCGCGTACATCTTCGCGCTCTACCCGGCGTGGATGGTGCCGCTCGCCTACCTGTTCGCCGCGCTCTTCCTGTGGGCGCTCGCCGCAAACTTCCGCGCGGGGCCAAGAAGCCGGAAGGAATGGCTGTACGTCCTGCTGGCCGCCGCCATCGTGCTCGCGCTCGTCCTCTACTGGTACCATGTCTCCAAAGACGCAATCGCCCTCACGCAAAACACCGTCTATCCCGGGCAGCGGCGCTCGCTCGGCGGCGGCGAGGGCAAGAACCTGTTCAATTATTTCATGAATCTGCGGCTGCCTTACATCGTGACCGACAACTACTCGGGCGGGGCCGTGTTCCCCGGCTTCTTCCCCGTCGGCGAGATCCTCGCGGCCATCCTGCTCGTCAAGACGAGGGCGAAGGACAAGCTGCTCATCGGCCTGCTCGCCGTGAACGCCTTCCTCATCTGCTACGCGGCGGCGGGCTTCCCGGAGTGGCTCGCGAAGGCCAGCCTGCTCATCTACTCGCACGCGTGGGCGACGGCGATCGTCAGCACGTGCGTGAGCGTGTTCATTTTGATCCGGGCGCTGTCACAGCTGTCATCCTCGGACACGATCCGGGGGGTCGGTCTCCGGGCGCGGGTCATCCCGGCTGCGCTCATCGTCTTCGTCCTCATCTCGGGGGCTTCGGTCAACCCGTTCGCGCGCGGCATCGAGGTCGTCACGGAGAAGCCGCTGTACAAGGAGGTGCAGGCGCTGCAGGCGGAGGACCCCGGCACCTGGATCGGGACCTGGCCGCTCGGAAACTATCTGATCATGGCGGGCGCGCCGACGATCAACTCGACGAATATCCTGCCGGCGCTCGGGCGGTGGGAGATCCTCGACCCGGCGCACGAGCACATGGACGCGTACAACCGCTACGCGCACCTGTATATCGGTTACAACAATGAGGAGACCACCTTCGAGGAGGGCGGCGAGATCCTCGGGATCGAGCTCGCGATGAAGGATCTCGAGAAGCTTGGCGTGCGCTACCTCTGCCTCAACGAGTCGCAGGGCGAGCTGCCCGCGATGGAGTGGGACGGCGGGCGCGCGGAGAAAATCTATGAGGAGGGCGGTGTCCGGATATTCCGGATATCGTATGGAGAGTGATATGATCGGTTCCGTATTCTATCTGTTGTCCGTCGTCGCGCTCTGCGGGTGCGCCTTTTTCTACCCGAAATCGGCGGAGCGTCAAAACGCCGTGGTCTGGATCGCGGTCACGATCCTCGCCTACGAGTGCTGGCTCGCCTTCGTCGGCGGCGTGTTCTCGCTGGCGCACGTCCCCGTCTCCATCGCGACCGTGGGCATCGCCAACATCGTGATGGCCTCTGTGATCGTCCGGAAGATGCGGAAGCTGGAGGCTGCGGAGCCCCCCGCGCCCGGGCGGAGGTTTTTTGTGCAGCTCTACACGGTGCGCGTCATCGACCTGCTCTTCGTCCTCGCGCTCGCGGTCGTCGTGGCGCGGCTCGCGCTCGAGCGCTTCGGCGACGCGGCGCCGATCATCTACGCGACCATCGACCCTGCGGACCGCCTCTCGCGCGCAAACCAGGTCATGGCGGGCGCCAGCGTCATCTACTACTACCCGAACATGTATTTCGGCGACATGGCGAGCGGCATGTTCATGCAGATGCTCGACCCGGCCTTCCCGGGCATCCTCTCCTACCGCGCGTTCGAGATCAAGGAGGCCGTCAACCTCTGGCTCGCGGGGCTGCTGTTCTACGCAGGGCTGCGGCAGTATTCGAGCCGCAATTTCTCCTGCGGCTTCTTCTTCCTGCTCGCCTTCGTCTACACGCTCGGCTACCCGTGGAACAACGAGCTGTTCGGCTTCGGCTACCTCGGCATCTCCGTCAACCTCATCATCTTTACGGCGATCGGCGCGAAGCTGCTCTACACGAAGGACGTGAAGCCCTTTGTCGGGCTCGCCGTCATCTCGATGGGCTGCCTCGGCACGGGGCTCTCCTACACGCTGTTCGCGCCGCCGCTCTACGTTGCCGCCTTCCTCGCGATCGGGGTCTGGCTCCTGCGCCGCGAAAACGAGAAGCGGATGCCGCCGACGATCTTCGAGTTTGCGGCGAAGCGGTTTGTGCCCGTGCAGCTGGCCGTGTTTGTGCTGCCCGTGGCGTTCACCTGCGTCTTCACGATGCTGCTGGGCCGGGAGGAGGGCATCTCGGTCGGCTCGCAGCTGACGGAGGAGGGCGCGATCTTCCGCAACCTCTTCTCGGACTTCCTGCCGTGGCTGCCGTTCGCCCTCGTCGGGGCGCTGCTCATCTTCAAGAAGCCGCACCTCGACTTCATCCGCATCTTCGCCGTCATCTTCGCGCTCTTCCAGGCGTATTTCTTCCTCTCCATGTGGAAGGGCAGCGTCAGCACGTACTATTATTTCAAACTCAATTTCGTGCTGTGGTTTGTCGTGCTCTTCCTCGCCGGCATCGCCGTCGACGTGCTCGCGAACCGCAAGAAGAGCGTCGCCTTCGTCACGTTCTACACGCTCGTCTGGGGCGTCGTCGCCGTGCTCGGCGTGACGGGGCTCGAGATGCGGCTGACCGCGAAAAACTACAATATCAACCCCGTGACGATCCCGCTCGCGGGCGCCTGCTTCCAGGTCTACAGCACGAACAACCTGTACCAGACCGAGCTGCCGCAAAACGTCGTCTACGTGGACGAGCCCTTCATCGACCTCTGCGACCATGCGCGCACGCTGCGCGGGCCGTCGAACGACGGGAGCTTCAATGAAAACCGCGTCGGGGCGGTCTGCGACATCTTCCGCGACGCGTACTGGGTCGACTGCCTCGTGGACGAGCACATCGAGACCCAGCCCGTCACGGGCATCTTCGAGCTGCCGCACGACGGCGAGAAGATCTGGGTCGTGCTGAAAGACAGCGAGCTTTACAAGAATAACAAGGACTACGTGGACGGCCTCGAGCGCGCCTACGAGAACGAGATCGGCTTCGTCGCGCTGGCCGGGTGAGGGCGCGTTTTCGCGGGGACAAGAAAAAGGCGGGGGCTATCGCCTCCCCGCCCTCCTTCTTCAGCCGGCATCGTCACATTCCGGCGAGCAGCGCCAGGCACTGGCTGCAGATGGCCTTCCCTTTGAACTGCTTCGTCCCGATGCGTTTTTCGCAGATGGCGCATCGCTGCAAATCATTCGAAATATGAGTGAAATTTTGAGTGATGATTGCCTCGATGGGCAGGTGGGAAGATAAGGTGATGCTTTGTGCCGAAGTCATTGTCTATAGTCTCCTTTCCGGCAAATTATGCGGCCTCTCGTACCGCACTTCCTTGACTTGCGGGTGGAAACCCCCGCTGTTTACGGATACCAATATATAACAGAAGGTTCTAAAACACAACTAAAATTGTCAAGTATCATTCAGGTGTGATTCGATGTTCTGAATTTGCGAACAAGGCGATCAGGTAGACGGGGTAGCAGATCAGGAAGGGGTATACGTAGCGTCCGTTCGTGACGGGGCCGAACAGGATCGTGCCCCAGAGCGCGAGCGGCAAAAGGAAGACGGGCAGGGCGTCCTTCCACCGTTTGCGCAGGCAGAGCAGCAGGCCGAAGAGGCAGGCCCAGACGGGCGCGCCGGTGTCGAAGAGGAGCGAGAGGAAGGGGATGCCCTGCCATTCGGCGCGGGTGGCGAAGCCCTCGTAGGCGTCCAGCAGCGCCGGGAGCTTCGAGGCGCGCTCGACGCCCCAGTCCTCCCAGTTGGCGGTCTCGATGTAGTACCGCCCGGAGAACGGGTCGGGCACGGCCATGCCCGTGTACCAGCTCCCGAGGTTCAGCGTGAGGAAGGCCGTCGCGTAGTCCTGCGGGTATTTGAAGGCGAGATGCAGCCACATGCGCATGAAGCCCTGCGTGTTTTGGTCCCTGGGCCAGTCGCGCGTGTAGTTTTTCATCGGGTCCGCGAAGCGCGGGTTGTACTCCCCCATGTTCTGGAGGATGTTGTTTGTGATCGTGTTGCGCTCGTCCTCCTCCATGTCCATGACGTGGTTGAGGTAGGTCAGCGACATCTGCTGCACGGGGACGGAGAGGAGCTCGCGCGTGGGCCCTTGGCTGACGCCGAGCGCGGGGAAGAGCCACTGGCCCATGGCGAGCCAGACGGCGACGACGCAGCCGAGGCAGGCGAGCAGCTTCTTCGCGCGCCCGCGCAGGAGGACGAGCGTGACGATGGCGGCGACCGCGACGGCGTAGACGGCGTTGTTGCGCAGCGCGCAGAGCAGCAGCACGAGGGCGCAGAGCAGGGCGAGCTTTTTCCGGGAGGCGAGGAAGGCGGACGCGTCCCGGGCGTAGTCGACGAGCAGGATCGTCGTGAGCAGGAAGGCGCCCGCGAAGGGCGTGTCCTTGGCCTCGACGAGCGCGAAGAGGGGATTGACCGGGTTCAGCGCGAAATACGCGAGGCAGACGGCCCGGTACGCGGGCCTCACGCCCATCCGGCCGAGGTACCAGACGGCGGCCGCGAGGACGAAGGCCATCAGGGGCATCTGGACGGCGGAGACCAACAGGACCCCGGCCGCCGTGCCGCCGGCGGCGGACGCGTCGTACAGCGCGTTGACGAACAGGGAGTACAGCAGCGGGTGGTGCGTCGAGTAGGGGTTGCCGTCGTCCCCGTAGGGCAGGATGACCGGCAGGTCGTAGTTGAACATGCCGGGCCAGTAGGCGAGCCAGCACGGGAGGAAGCAGAGCAGGAGGACGGCCCAGAGCACGAAGAGGGAGCGCAGGCGGGTGGAGAGCAGCAGGGCGGCCGGTCCCTTGGCGGGGGCGAGGGCGCCGCAGAAGGGCGCCAAAGCGCCGCCCCCGCTGATGCGCACGGCGGCGTGGAGGAGCAGGTGGGCGAGCGGCGCCAGCACCGCGTACAGCGCGAGGATTTGCAGGAAGCAGCCGAGCAGCGCCGCGCGGCTCTCGGTGATCGCGTGGAAGGTATTGCCCGGGTAGAGGGCGTTGCCGGCGACGGTGGCCACCGCGAGGAGGGCGGCGAAGACGGCCGCCGCCTTGTCCCGGTACGCGGCGGGCAGCCCCCCGCCGGCGCGGTGGCAGAGCACGAGGCCCAAGGCCGCGGCGAGCGCGGCAAGGGCGATCTTTCCCGGGGGCGCGTACGCCCCGGCCAGGAAAAGGCCCTTGAGCAGGTAGACGCTGGCGGCGAGCAAAAAAACCGCCAGGCAAAGCAGGATGTTTTTCTTCATGACAGTATTGTATAATACTTGAATGGCAACCATCAAGCGGCAAAATGGGGACCGGCCGGAGAGCGAAGCGCCCCTCATCAGCGTGATCATCCCCGTCTACAACGGCGCGAAGACCCTCGCGCGCGCCATAGACAGCGTCTTCGACCAGACCGTGCCGGATTTCGAGATCCTGCTGCTCAACGACGGGTCGACGGACGGCTCGCAGGATCTGATCGATATGTACGCGGGGAAATACCCCGGCACCGTGCGCGCCTTCTCCCACGCAAACATGGGCGTCGCGGACACGCGCAACAAGGGCATCGCGCTCGCGGCGGGCAAATACGCGATGTTCCTCGACCAGGACGACTACTTCGACCCGGACTACATCGAGCGCTTCGCGGGCGCGGCCGAGGAGGCCGGCGCGGACGTCGTGATCGGCGGCTACCGCAGGCCCGACAAGGACGGGCGCGTCCGGTTCACGGTGCGGCCGACGGACGAGGAGTACATCCGCTACAAAAACCTCCAGGCCTGGGGCAAGATCCACCGCACGGCCTTCCTGCGCGAAAACGAGATCGCCTTCTTCCGCAACAGCATCGGCGAGGACATCCCGTTCACGCTGCGCGAAAACGCGCTCGCGGGCGTCTCCGTCGTGCTCGACTACGTCGGCTACAACTGGTACTACAACGAGGAGAGCGTGTCGCACACGATCCAGACGGGCCTTGAGCGCAACATCGACGGCATCGGGCGCCTGCTCGCGGAGATCCACCGCACGCGCACGGACAACCCGCTCTTCGAATACGTCATCGTCAAGACCGTCATCTACCTGCTGCTCGCCTGCGGGCGCGTGGACACGGTGGGCGTCTTCATGCGGTACTACCGCGAGCTCTTCGGCTGGCTCGAGGCGCACTACCCGCATTACCGCCGCAATAAATATTTGCTGGCCGGGCCGCGCGGGCAGGAACGCCGCATCTCCGTGCAGGTGTGGACGTTTTTGCTCTTCCACCGCTTCAACGCGGTGCGCCTGTTTGCGAGGATGTTTTGCCGCGGCGGGCTCGGCGCGGCGGGCTGAGGCGCGTCAGGGCTCCTCGATGTCGTTGCTCTTCATGCCGCCCTCGTAGAGGCGGTGCAGGAAGCGGATCCACTTTTCGTTTTTCCAGTATTTCCGGAACATCTCGAGGTCTTCCCGGGAACGCACGCCGGACAGGATGGAGTTGGTCGTCTCCGACTCGTCGTGGATGCGGTGCCCGATGAGCGGCGTCGGGAGGTAGATGAACTCGCCGGGCTCCGCCGCGAGCCGGTGCCAGGCCTCCCAGTCGAGGTCGTTTTTGTAGTCGCCCGAGAAGCGGAAATCCGGGAAGCGCTTCTTGTTGTACGTCACGGACGGGCAGCTGACGGGGCAGCCGAAGGCAAAGACGTGGTTCCGGACCCAGGGGCTCTTCGGGAAGGCCCCGACCGGCAGGTTCATCAGGCGCTTGATGCGCAGCAGCCGGTTGGCGTAGGTGCGCCCCTCAGGCCGGATTTCGAAGTAATTTGTGTAGACGAGGATCGGGTCCTTCGCCGCCCGGAACGCGGCCATCGTCCTCTTTGTGAAGTCCGGCTCGTACAGGTCGTCCTGATGCGCGAGCGTGACGCAGTCGGTGCGCGCCGTCTCGTAGGCAAAATTCCAGTCGGACGCGATGCCGCCCGCCACGGGGTTGACGCGCACCTTCAGGCCGTAGCGCTCCGCCTTCTGCCGGAGCGCGTCCGTCGGCGTCGACGTCGCGACCTGGATCTCGCTGTGCTCGGTCTGCGCGAAGAGGCTGTCGAACAGGTCCTCGATGTATTCGCTGTTTTTGTACGCCAGTACGATGAAACTGTGGTTCATTCCGTCACCAATGTGAAGGGCGCCGAGCCGATCTCGCTGAAATCGAAACGCCCCTCGCTCCTGAGCTCTATTTGGTATTCCCCCGCGCCCGGGCTTTGCTCATCGATCCAGATGTCCTGCGAAGCCCCCTGGGGCAGGGGTTCTGAGAGCTTCGCGATGACGCGCCCCTCGGGGTCGCCCGCCCGCTTCAGCACGACGAGGACGGCGCCCGCGCCATCGGACTCGAGGATCGTCCCGCCCGTGTTCGTGACGCGCAGCGTGCCCGAGATGGCATCCGGGGTGGCCGTCAGGTCGAAGACGTCGAGCGCCGCCGCGGTCTTCAGGTGCGCCAGGTCGGGCGAAAACCAGTACAAGGGCGTGTGGTTGACCTCCATGACGCGGTCCAGGTAGCCGCGCGCGCGCAGGCCGTCTTTGACGTAGGTGATCCGGCCGTCGGCCGACAGCGGCTCGTAGGCATGGTAGAAGAGGACGTAGGCGCCGTCCCCCCGCGCGGCGAGCATGTCCATGTCCGCGTCGTAGGGCTCCAGCGCGCTGTCGTAGAGGCTCCCGCTGCCCCAGAAGATGTTGTCCTCCCCCACGTCCCCGATGCGGCCTGTGCCGTAGCCATTTTTGTACCGCACGATGGGGTTGGCTGAGCGGTAGCTGTACAGCAGCTCGCCGTCTTGGATGTTGTCCTGCACGTATTCGATGAGCGGGTTTGCCTGGTTTCCAGGGATCAGCGTCTCCTCCTCGCCGGTCGCGTAGGCGGGGAAGGAGAGGTTCGGGGCCAGCAGCGCGAGGCCGAACAGGAGGCAGACGGCGCCCGTCAGGGCATTCTTCAGGGCCGGCCTTCCCGGGGGGGCGGCGGCCTTCAGCCGCAGCGCGTCCAGGAAGACGAAGGCGTAGACGAAGACCAGCGCGTAGAGGAAGAGCCAGAGCCGGACGGACATCGGGTATTTGCCGATGCTCGAGGCGGCGAGCAGGAGGGCGCCGGCGACGCAGGCGGCCAGCGTGACGCGGCTCCGCCGCGCGAGCGCGACGAGGACGCCGCCGGCCGCCAGCACGACGGCGAGGGCGGCCACGCCGCCGAGCGGCTCCATGAGGCCCTTGAAGAGCCGCACGTTGACGCCGACCGCGTGCTCGTCGATGAGGGGGATGCGGAAGTCCGCGTCGCCCCAGTACAGCACCATGTCGGGGTTTTCGGCGAAGGAGTGGAGCCACAGCAGATAGTTGAGGCAGAAAACGAGGAGGACGACCGCCCCGCCGGCCACGGCGCGGAGCGCCGCCGCCTTGTCCCGGTTTTTCAGGCCGAGCAGGAAATCCGTGAGGAAGGCCGCCGCCGCGAAAAACACGGCGGGCGTCGAAAACAGCGAGGCCGCTGCGCAGGCGCCGCCGAAGAGCAGCGCGCCGCGGACGCCGGCTCCGAGCCGCCCGTCCGCGTACAGCCAGTACAGGAGCAGCACGAGCAGGCAGAAGAGCACGTCGCCCATATAGGGCTTCAGCTCGTTGGAATACCGCATATACGTGAGGAAGGTCGCGGAGGCGGCGAGCGAGAAGAAGACGTAGACCATGCGCACCCCGAAGGCCTTGCGCAGCAGCAGCCCCTGCACGGGCAGGAGCGCCGCGAAGCAGAGCGTCGAGAACAGCCGCAGCACCGCCTCGGACGCGCCGAAGAGCAGCGTCAGCGCCTTCACGCAGACGAGGTACAGGGCGGGCGCCGTCTGGTAGTTTGTGAGCGGCTCTTTGAGCATCTCCCCCATCGAGCGGCCCGCGATGTTCTCCGCGAGCAGCGCTTCGTCGTTCCACAGGGAGGTGCCGAGCATCAAGGCCCGCACGCGTATATAGAGGCTGTAGGCGATGAGCGCGGACAGCAGCAGGATGATTATTGAAAAGAGCAGTCGTCTCTTGTCGTTTTTTATTGAAGTCAGAGCCTCCACAAGAAAAGTATAAAGGAAAGCAGGGTCGTTGTCGAGGGCGGGGGGGATTTGGTATACTATCGTAATAGAGACTGGAGGGAACGTTTATGTCCATAGCCGTATTGATTCCGTGTTACAACGAATCCGCCACGATCGAGAAGGTCGTGCGGGACTACCGCGCCGCGCTGCCGGAGGCAGACATCTACGTGTACGACAACAACTCCTCGGACGGGACGGACGAGATCGCGCGGGCGGCGGGCGCCATCGTGCGGTACGAGCGCAAGCAGGGCAAGGGCAACGTGATCCGCACGATGTTCCGCGAGATCGACGCGGACTGCTACCTGATGATCGACGGGGACGACACTTACCCGGCGGAGAACGCGCGCGAGATGGTCAGCCTCGTGCTGGAACGCGGCGCGGACATGGTCGTCGGCGACCGGCTCAGCTCCACGTACTTCACGGAGAACAAGAGGCAGTTCCACAACGCGGGCAACGTGACGGTGCGCAAGCTCGTCAACCGGCTGTTCCACGGCGACGTGAAGGACATCATGACGGGCTACCGCGCGTTTTCGCCGCTGTTCGTGAAGACCTTCCCCGTGCTGTCGAAGGGCTTCGAGATCGAGACGGAGATGACGATCCACGCGCTCAACAAAAACATGAACCTCGCGGAGGTGGCCGTCGGCTACCGCGACCGGCCGGAGGGGAGCGTGTCGAAGCTCAACACGGTGCAGGACGGCGTCCGCGTGCTGAAGACGATCGCGATCCTCTACAAAAACTACAAGCCGCTGCATTTCTTCGGGCTCATCGCGCTCATCCTGTTCGCCGTCGCGCTCGCGCTGTTCCTGCCGATGGTCGCCATGTATTTTTCGACCGGCGTGGTGCCGCACGGCCTCGCGCTCGTCGCGTCGGGCTTCGTGTTCCTCGCGGCGGTGCTGTCGTTCATCTGCGGGCTGATCCTCACGACGATCACGAACCAGCAGCGGCAAAACTTCGAGGTGACGCTCAACATGATCGACCTGCTGTTGAAGCAGGGGAAGCAGGGAAAGGAATAACAATATGGCGCAGATCACGGTTGAAAAGACGGCCTTGCCGGGCGTGCTGGTCCTCGCGCCGAAGGTGTTCGGGGACGCGCGGGGCTGGTTTTTTGAGAGCTGGGCGGACCGGGACTACCGGGCGGCGGGCATAGAGGCCGTCTTCGTGCAGGACAACCAGAGCTTCTCGAAGGAGAAGGGGACGCTGCGCGGCATCCATTTCCAAAACGGCGCGTCCGCGCAGGCGAAGCTCGTGCGCTGCACGCGCGGGGCGGTGCTGGACGTCGCGGTGGACCTGCGGCGCGGCAGCCCGACGTATCGGCAGTGGGCGGGGGTGGAGCTCTCGGCGGAAAACTTCCGGCAGTTTTTCATCCCGCGCGGGTTCGGGCACGCGTTTTTGGCGCTGACGGACGACGTGGAGTTTTGCTACAAGGCGGACAACTACTACGACTTCGAAGCGGACCGCAGCGTCCGGTGGGACGACCCCGCCATCGGCGTGGAATGGCCGCTGCCGGAGGAGGCGTTGATCCTGTCGGACAAGGACAGGGGCGCGCCGCTGCTCTGTGACAGCGATTGCTCGTTTGTATATGAAGGGGGCTGAGATGCGGATATTGATCACGGGCGCCAAGGGGCAGCTCGGCACGGAACTGCAGGAGATCCTGGCGACGGGGAGGAGCGAGATCGGCCCGGTCCCCGAGGCCTACCGGGGCGCGGAGACGACGTGCGTCGACCTGGACAGCCTCGACGCCTCGGATGAGGGCGCGGTGCGCGCGTTCGAAGCGGGGCTGGCGGAGCCGTTCGATCTGATTTTGAACTGCGCGGCCATGACGAACGTCGACGCGTGCGAGACGGAGCCGGAGGCGGCGCTTTTGGGCAACGCTGTGGGGCCGCGCAATATGGCGGCGCTCGCGGCGCGGCAGGGCGCGAAGCTCGTGCACGTGTCCACGGACTACGTGTTTGCCGGCAACGCGTCGGCGCCCTACACGGAATGGGACCTGCCCGCGCCCGCGACGGTGTACGGGAAGTCGAAGCTGCTCGGCGAGCAGTACGCCCTGGCGCAGTGCCCGCGTACCTTCATCGTCCGCACGGCCTGGCTCTACGGGAAGCAGGGCAACAATTTCGTGAAGACGATCTTCGGCCTGGCGTCGCAGCGCGACGAGATCACGGTCGTGTACGACCAGGTCGGCAACCCGACGAACGCGGGTGACCTCGCGCACCATCTTTTGCTGATCGCTTTGACGGAGGAATACGGCATCTACCACTGCACGGGCAACGGGATCTGCAGCTGGCATGAGTTTGCCGAGGAGATCGTGAAGCTCGCCGGGCTGCCTTGTGTGGTGAAGCCCGTCACGACAGAGGAGTTTCCGCGCCCGGCGCCCCGGCCCGCGTATTCGGCGATGGACCACCTGATGCTGCGCGCGACGGTGGGCGACGGGATGCGGATGTGGCAGGAGGCGCTGGCGGCGTACATGCCCCATCTGAAATGATCAGCGTCATCGTCCCCGTCTACAACGCCGAAAAATACTTGGACGAATGCGTCCGGTCCATCCTGGGCCAGTCCTACCGGGACGTGGAGCTCATCCTCGTCGACGACGGCAGCACGGACGCAAGCCCCTCCCTGTGCGACGCCTACCAGGAGATGGACGGCCGCGTGCGCGCGCTGCACCAGGAGAACGGCGGCGTGTCGGCGGCGCGCAACGCGGGGCTCCGCGCCGCGCGGGGCGAGTGGATCGGGTTTTGTGACTGCGACGACTACATCCTGCCCGGGATGTACGAGGACATGCTGGCCGCCGGGGCGGGCGCCGACGTCATCGTCTGCACCGTCCTGGACGAGCAGGCGGACGGCGGCGTGCGCAAGGTGGAGACGGGCCAGGTGCGCTGCATGAGCGGGCAGGACGCGCTCTACGAGCTCATGACCCATATGGGCAGCCGCGCCGGGCACCGCGAGACGATCTGGTTTTCCGTGTGGAACAAGCTCTACCGCCGGCCGCTTTTGGAGGGCGTGCGCTTCGCGCCCGAGACGGACAGCGCGGAGGACGTGCCCGTCAACCTCGCGGTGTTTGCGAAGCTGGGCGCGGAGGCGGGGATCTGCTACATCGAGAAGCCCTACTATTTCTGGCGGTGGCGTGGCGGGAGCCAGTCGAACCTGCACGCGCCGGGGGCGCTCCTCGCGGGCGCCCGGACGAGCGCCCTGCTGCTCGGCAGCGCGGCGAAGCTGCCGGGCGCGCGGCAGCCGGCGGGCGCGGAGGCGGCGTTCCGGCATGTCTACTGGTACTACTCGGCGTGCGGCGAGGAGCTCGCGCGGCGGTCCGGCGGGGCCGGCGGGGCCTACCTCGCGCTGCGGGAGGAGATGCGCGGCCTGCTCGCCGGGATGCGGCGGCAGGAGGTGGCGCGCCGGCTCCCGCCCCGGTGGCGCGCGGCGGCCTTCCTCATGCAAAAGCTGCCGGGCCTGTTCTCCGTCCTGTGGCGCGCCTACCGCAGGGTTCGCGGCAGACGTTGATGCCGTGCCGGCCCGGCCGGCCTCAACTCAGTTCATAGACATCGTAGTTTGGGATCGAGTATAGGTATTTGCTGGTCCCAAAGCCGCCCGCGCTCCGGGCCGCCTCGGCGGCCGCCTCGGGCTGGAATTGGCCCTGGTGCATGGACGCGACGAAGACGGTCACCCTGCCGCTGTCGCCGCCGCCTTGCTCCCTTGCGCTCTCAAACACCCAGGCCAGCTCCTCCGGGTTCTGTTCCAGCTCCGGGTAGTCGGCGATGTAGAGTGGGGAGCCCTGTTTGCGCAGGTAGAGCTCGGGGAAGAGGGAGAGGCATTCCCTGCCCGCGCCGGTGTACGCGAGCACGACCACCGGCTCGGACGCCGTGCCCAGGCGGAGCGCCTCGCCGGCGCCCTTCTGCGGGTACAGGTAGTGCATGGCGTCGGTGTAGCCCCCGAGGGAAAACACCGCGAGCAGGAGCGCGATGGCGGTCGGGACGGCGCGCGCGTCGATGCGCAGTTTCTGCGCAAAAAAGGCCATTGCAAAGGACAAAAGGAGCGCGATGGCGGGGAAGCAGGGCATGAGGAAGCGGTCCACCTGGTACGGCGCGGTGCGGAAGACGACGGCGAAGTAGACCGCCGTCGTTGCCAGCAGCGTCAGCAGGACCGGCTCGCGCAGGGCGATTTTCGGCAGGCGGCTCTGGTATTTCTTTCCGCGCTCGGTGCGCATGCCGACCAGCAGCGCGATGGCGAAAACGAGGAGGCCGAGGAGGACGATGATCTTGGGCAGGCCGGCCGAAATGTTCAGTTCGTCCGACGCGACCGCTTGCATGAAGGCGGCAAACTGCCCCCCGCTGCCGCCCGCGCGGGAAGCGGCCGCTGTTTTCAGCCCGTCCGCGGTGGATGTGATATGCGCCCAGATCACCGGGTGCGCAAAAAAGGCGCCGACGATGGCGGCCACGAAAGCGGCGGCGGAGATGATGGACGGCAGCCAGCAGCCCCAATGCAGGCGGTTGACGCTTCTCGCACAGCGCAGGATCATGGAAGTGAAGTAGGCAGCCGTCACGAGGATCAGGTAGAAGATGAGGTAGTAGTGCGTCATCGCGCCGAGGAAGCCCACGGCGGCGAGCAGGACCGTCTCGCGCACGCGGAAGCCCAGGCGCAGGAGGCGGAAGGCCAGCAGCAGGAAGGCCGCCGCGATGAGCATGGCGAGCATGTACATGCGCAGGAAGGACACGGCGTTGAGCGCGCCGAGGCTGAACCCGAAGAAGACGGGCGGCAGCAGGGCGAGCATGGGGTGGCGGAACAGGAGCAGGCCGAGGTTCCAGAGGCAGACCTGCGCGAGCACGAAAAACAGCAGGTTGAGCAGGATGCCGGGCCACGCGGAGACGAGGCCGGGGAAGAACGAGTAGACCGTGTGGAAGGCGAAGTAGTACAGCGGCGGGTTCGTCGGGTCGAGCAGCGCTTCCGCGAGGACGCCGTCGTAGTGGAAGCGGCCTTCCTCGGGGACGGCGAAGTAGGTGTCGAAGTACAGCGGGTCGACCCAGCGGTTGGTGTAGTTTGAGAACTCGGCCCATGCTTCGTCGCCGTTGATCGAGAGCGTGAACCCCTCGTCTTCGTGGAAGCCGTCTTTTTCGCGGCAGACGATGGTGAACGCGGCAGCCTGCAGGAAAATCAAGAAAGCGAGGACGCCGACCGCGATGCGCCTTGCCTCCGCTTGGCGCTGCTGCATTTTTCTCTGTTGGCTGTTCATATCAAACCTTCCAAATAGCCACGTCACGAAGCTGCGGATGCAGTTTCAGGAATTCCGCCTTCGTGATAGTAAAATAGCCGCCCTTGCCGCCGGTTTTTTTCGGGGGCCGGGGGTCCGCCGTGAAGCCGCAGCGCTGGGTGCTGCGCAGGCTCGCGATGTTCTCGGCTTCGACGTGCGTGTCCATCTTCTCCATCCCGAGCACTTTGAAGCCTATGGCCATCGTCAGGATCTTTCCGCGCGTCGCGAAGCCGCGGCCGGCCTCGCCGGGCAGGATCAAGGTCTTGCCGGCCTCGCAGCAGGGGGGCTTCTTGGAAGACGCCCGCGCCGCCGCCGCGCCGCCGCTCCGTTTGGGGCGGAAGCGGAAAAGCGCCGTCGCGCCCACGAAAACGCCGCGCGCCTCGTCCTCGATGCCCCAGATGAGCACGTCCCCGTCCTCCAGGTAGGCTTCGTACCAGGCGCGCTGCTGCTCCGCCGACACCTCTGGCATCGGGGTCAAAAACCGCGCATAGACGGCATCATTCCGCGCGAGGCGCAGGGGCTCAAGGTCCCCCCGCTCAAGCGGGCGGATGCGCAATCTGCCTTGGTGGGCGGCATATTCAGGATTCATCGCCGTCTCCATCCCTAAAATCAGGAAACTCCATCCAACAATCCATAGCGCTATTTTACCATAATTGCAGCCCCAAATATTGCAGATTTGCTGTGGTATACTTTACATCATGATTACCCGGAAGCCTGTGAAAAACAAAGCGATTGTGACGGCGCTGACGGTCAACGCCATCATCGCGGCGATGAAGTTTGCGGTCGCACTGTTCTCCGGGTCCGCGGCGATGTTCTCCGAGGGCATCCATTCCGCCGCGGACACGATGAACCAGATCGTGCTGCTCGTCGGGAAGCGGAAGGCGGTAGCCCCGCCGACCGCCAAGCATCCGTTCGGCTACACGCGGGCCACCTTTTTTGCGTCCTTCTGCGTCGCCACGCTGCTCTTCTTCATCGGCGGGGCGTTTTCGCTCATGGAGGCGGTGGAGAAGATCTCGCACGTGGTGGGCGGCACGGGCGAATGGGTGACCGACCGGAACGGGTTTTTCCTCGCGGCCGGCATCCTCGTCGTCTCGGTCGTGCTGGAGGTCATCTCCCTCAGGACGGCGCTCGCGGAGGTCCGCGAGGAGCAGGAGCGGGCCGGGGTGCGCACCGGGATCCGTGAGTTTTACCGGGATACGAGCAACTCCTCGCTCATCGTCGTCGTCACGGAGGACTTCGCCGCCGTCGTGGGGCTCGCGCTCGCGTTGGCCGGCGTGGTGCTGACGCTCGTCACGGGCAACCCGCTGTGGGACGCCATCGGCGGCGCGGCCATCGGCGTACTGCTCATCGCGGCCGCCTTCATCCTCGGGCGCGAGATCGCCTCGCTCATCCTCGGGGAGGCGCTGCCGCCCGGCAAGATCAAGGAGATCGAGGCGATCGCTCTGGGCGCGCCCGGCGTGGCGCGCTGCGGCAGCATCAAGACGATGGCGCAGGGCAACGACACCGTCCTCGTCGAGATCGACGTCTATTTCCGGGCGGGCGGCGCGCTTTCGGGGGCGGACGTGCTGGACCAGGTGGCGGATATCAAGCGGCAGGTCAAGGCGCTGCTCCAGGAGGAAGGCCTCTACGTGAGCGCCTGCATCGAGGCCCTCCGCGCGGAGGAGGCCGAAGCGCGGCTGTGATTGTTATTGTTATTCCAGTCCCGGCCCCTGGGCGATTTTTGCCATGCTGTGCCGGTAGGCGATGAAGAAGAGGGCGGCCTGGACGCCGTAGGCGAGGGCGAAGGCGTAGATGCCGCCGGTGACGGAGTAGCGCCCGACGAGGGCGGCGCTCGCGGCGAAGGCGGTCGCCACGCCCACCCCGTAGCAGGCCAGCTGCACCGGGAAGCAGCGCATGATCGTCAGGATGTTCGTGCAGATGAGCGTCGCGGCGTTCAGGGTCGCGCCGAGGACGACGAGCGTGAGCGCCGTGCGGTAGGGCGCGAGGTCCGCGTGGTAGATGAAGGACAGCACCGGGCAGCCGATGAGCCAGGCGGCGAAGGCCGCCACCGCGCCGAAGCCGAACGAGAAGAGGAAAAACTTCGTCACGGTCTTGCCGAAGGAGAAATGCTCGCCGCGCGCGAAGCGCTCCGACAGCGGCACGAGCTTCGGGAAGATCAGGACCGTCACGAAGAGGTTGATCAGCGAGGCCGGCATGACGATGTAGGCAAACTCCTTGGAGCCCTCGCCGTGCCACCGGTCGACGAAGTAGCGGGGGATGTTGGAGAGGAGGATCGGCAGCAGCGCGAAGAGGAAGACCCAGAGGGTCTTTTGCATGAGCCGAAGCCCCGGTGCGAAGCTGCCTTTGAGCACGCTGCCGACGTGCTCGAGCCGGCGCATCCGCGGCAGGTCCCAGACGAAGAAGAAGAGCATGTTTGCGAGGAGCAGGCAGAGGCTTGCGGCGAGGATGTCCCGCGTGGCGATGTCGACGGCGAGGAAAAGCGCGAAGCCGCAGACGGACTTGAGCGTCAGCGACACGCCCGTGATCCAGATCGCGCCGTGGCGCTGGATGACGCCGAAGACCGGGTCGGCCAGCGCGTCCGAGGCCTTGTACAGCACAAGGACGAGCAGGAGCAGCGTCTTCGCCGTGGAGAACCCGCTCGCGAGGCTGAAGAGGACGGAGGCGGCGACCATGAGCGCGGAGGTGAAGAATTTGACGAAGATATAGTCCTTGCTCAGGAACTCGCCCGCGACGTCCGAGAGCTGGTAGACGCGCCCGCCGAACAGCCCGATGGTGTAGAAGACGATCGCGTACGGGAAGCAGTTGGAGAAGTCGTTGACGTCCCCGCCCGCGTTGAGGTTGGAGACGACGATCAGGAGGAACAGCGAGATGAACGAATTGGCCGACATGCCAAGCGTGTTCCAGACGTAGTCCTTGTTGAGGTTGGAGCGCATCGGGTGGGGGGCCTCTATCCCGGCACGCGGGTCGCGATCTGCTCGTACGCCATGACCAGCACGGGGATGTGCAGCGCGCACGCGCCGAGCAGCAGGCGCCGGTCGGTCAGCCATTCCCGCACGGGCAGGCCGCGGGCGCTCAGGGCCAGCAGCGGGCCTACGATCACGAAGGTGATGAGCAGCGGCAGGTTGTAGAAGGGCAGGGATCCGTCCCGGATCGCCGCCACGTACTCGTTTTTGACGAGGACGTAGAAGAAGAGCGCGAGGGCGGCGATGCCGAGGGGCAGGTATATCCGCTGCCGGCGCCAGCCCAGAAGCGCGAAGAACAGCGCGGGGATGGCGGGCAGGAAGTAGCGCCCCTGGATGCCCTCGATGTACCAGGCGCCGTAGGGCGTCCACGACACGAACATGACGATGGCCGTGCCGAGGGCCGCGAGCAGGAAGATGAGGCCGAACATCAGGCGCTTCCTCCAGCTCAGCGGGGGCGCCAGCGCAAAGTCCGCGCGCGCGCGCAGCCCGGCCAATACCGAGAGCGCAAGGAACACTTCAATCAGGATCTTGTTGACGTGGATCTCGAGCCAGCCGAGATCGGCGCCGATCATCGAGTGCAGGTAGAACTCGGCGTACATGGTGACGGTGCGCTTGCAGCTCGCGGCGAAGAAGCGCGGGTCCTCGAGGAGGTCCGCGACCGTGTAGAAGGGCCCCGCGCCGTGGGTGATGATCGGGGTGCCGTCCTCGCCGCGGTGCGTGAAATTGTCCAGGATGCTGTAGAGCAGGAGGGCGAAGATGACCGCGATCAGGACGCGGAAGAGGACGTCGTATTTGCGCGACGCGAAGCAGTGCTTCGGCAGGAAGAAGGCGAGCATGAACACCGGCATGAAGACGACCTTCGGCGGGCCGAGCAGCGCCATCGTGCAGACGAGCAGCGCGAGGTCGCGCAGTTTGGCGGGCTGCTCCTGGTGCGCGATGCGCAGGTATTGCGCGAAGGCGAGGAAGGCGAGCGCGATCGAGAAGATATCCGAGGAGACCGAGGCCGCGAGCTCGATGAGCATCGGCCACATCGCGATGAGGGCGAAGATGCCCTTTCCGACGGGCGTCAGCTTGACGGCCAGCCAGATGCAGACCGCGTAGAACACCAGGTTGAAGATGCGCGCCAGCAGATAGAGCCACACGGGGTTCGTGTGCAGGAGGCGCGCCAAGAGGATGCCGACGGCCTGCGGGCCGTAGATGTACGGGTAGGGCACGCCTGTCAGGCGCTTGGACGGGACGACCTGTGAGCCGTCCGCATCCGGCGCAGCCTCGGTGAGGTCGCGCTCGAAGAACCCGTAGGTGTATTTGTCCGGGAAATTCGAGTAGTCGATCTCTTCGTATTGGTCGTCATGGAAACTCGTGTCCGCCTTGCGCATGTTGATCGTCAGCACGTCGCCGCTCTGCTGGCCTATGAGGATGTCGGCCGTCTCGTAGGCGCTGGAGAAGTGGATGGCCTCGTCCGGTGCGGAATTCGGCGGGAAGACGAAGAGGTAGAAGGCGCCGGTCGCGAGGATCGCGATGAGCGCGAGGCGCGCCAGCGGCACGGAAAACGAATGCGGATGCGGTAGCGAAAGCGCCTTACCCATCGCGGTTGATCCTTTTCAGGTAGGAGCTGCGGAAGAGCCGGAAGTGGATCTCCTTCAGCGCGTCGCCCCGGTTCGGCCCCATGATGACGCGCTTTGCGCCGAGGATGCAGACGTAGAGGCTTTTCGGCAGGCGCCGCTTGATGATGCGCTTCGCCTTTGCGCGGATCGGGCGCGCGTTCAGGTCGTAGACGTATTCGATCGCCTGCAGATGGTTTTGGAAGTCGTGCCCGTGGTAGAGCGTCGCCGCGACGTAGCCCTGCAGCACGTTGTGCAGGTTCGTGAATTCGAGCTGCGCGTAGCGGTCCGTCATCGCGAAGGCCGGGTAGTAGCCCGCGTCCTGGCAGACGAACGGGTAGATGCGCTCGATCGCGTGGAGCAGCGTGCCGTCGACCGGCAGCGGCTCACAGGGGAAGTGCTCGTATTGCCACGCGTAGCCCACGAGCTTTTCCAGCGCGGCCGCGCGGAACCAGAACGCGCCGCCAAAGCTCGTCACAGGCGGGGCGCCCTCCTTCATCGGCACGCGCAGGCCGAGGCGCTGCGCGAGCGATTTCGTGACCCCGAAATCGGCGGCCCATTCATTGCCCGGGACCCAGTGGTAGACCGCGTGGAAGGGCTCGGGGACCGCCAGCATGCCGAGGCGCGGGTTTTCCGCGAAGGTCTTCAGGATGTGCGCGACATAGGCCTCCGAGCCGAGCAGGTTTTCGTTGATCTTGTACGCCCAGCTCATCGAGGCGTGGTAGTCCACCTGCTTGCTGACCTTCTCCTTCCAGAAGCAGATCACCTCGTACTGCCCGGACAGGATGATGTCCCTCATGCCGATGAGCAGCGCGCTCTCGCTGCGGCCGCGGTTTTCGGTGAGGCGGATCTCCTTCGGCTTGAGGCGGCCCTTGCGGAAGACGGCCGCGATGGCGTCCGCCTTCTTCTGCGTGTCCGTCGTGATGTAGACGTCGGCGGGCTTGGGCATGTTCTTTGCCAGGGCCAGCGCCTCTGCGGCCATCTCCGGGTAGAAGATGTGCATGATCAGGGCGGCGGAGGCCTTGCCGGACCCCCGGGGCGGCCCTGCGGCCAAGGGCAGGATGTATGTCAACGCCAGCGACTTGACGATGTCGTACTGGTCGAAGCGCCGGATCAGGCTGGCGAGGATCAGGTCCTCGTCGTAGTCCGTATGGTATTTGACGTATTCGAAGGCGTCGCGCGGCTGCTCGCCCGCGTTCAGCGTGAGGGTGTCCTGCTTGAACACGCGGCTCTTCAGCACGGGCATGCGGCATTCCTTGAGGAGCGTCGCCGGGCAGTAGAGCGTGAAGTTTGGGTCGTCCGTCGCCTTCGCCTCCACTTGCACGAAGCTGTCCCACGAGAAGCCCTCGTCCTCAAACTGCTTCGTCAGGATCGTCTCGAATTTGCCGACGGCCTCCTCGTATTTCACGATCGGCAGGAGGTTTGCCCAGAACCGCCAGAACACGTCGCTTTTGAGAAGCCGCTGCCGGAAGACGACGAAATAGGACTGGATGTGCGCCGGCGCGTAGCCGTACGGGTTGTTGCGCGTGACGAGGTCCTCCTCCGCGTAGGCGTCGTGCTTCGTGAGCCCCCAGAAGTCGAGCGGCTTTTTTTCCATCTCGGAAAAGACCTCCCGGAACGGGTAGACCGGCCCGAAGACCGTGTCGTTGGCGATCACGACCTCGTCATAGGCGCCCGCGGCCTCCCGCCCGATGTGCTCGAGCCCCGCCTTGTACGCCCACGCGTCGAAGCCCGTGTTTTCCCGCACGAGGACATCGCCCGGCGCGGCGTGTTTTTCGAACATGGCCCTGGACGCGCCGTCGAGGTAGCCGTTCACGACGACGACGGTGCGCTGCACGTTCTCCGACAGCTCCCGCAGAAAAAAATCGACGTACGCATCCGCGACCCCGTCTTTGTCGAAAAACACGAATACGGCCGCCCGGTTCAATACTCCCCTCCTTCGTACAGCGCCTTGGCCTCCTCGATCGGCCCGTCGAAGGTCACCTTGCCGTCCTTCATCACGAGGCCCCGTTTGCAAAACTTCACGGCGGTGTCCGTCGCGTGCGTCACGAAGAGCAGCGTCACGTTGTCCTTGTCGATGATCTCGCGGACGCGGGCGAGGCATTTCTCCTGGAAACGGCTGTCGCCCGTCGCGAGCGCTTCGTCTACAATGAATATTTCCGGCTCCGTATTGACGTTGATCGCGAAGCCGAGCCGCGCGAGCATGCCCGAGGAGTACGTGCGCGTCGGCTGGTCGATGTACTCGCCGATCTCCGCGAAGTCGATGATGGACTGCTCGGACGCTTCGATCTCCGGGTCGCGCATCCCCATGAGCTGGCATTTGAGGTAGATGTTCTCGCGCCCCGTCAGCTCCGAGTCGAAGCCTGCCGTGAGCTCGAGCAGGGCGCTGACGCGCCCGTTGACGTCGATCCACCCCTCGGTCGGGAAGGCGACGCCCGTGATCATCTTCAGCACCGTCGACTTGCCTGCGCCGTTCACGCCGAAGATCGCGACGGACTCGCCCTCGTGGATCTCGAAGCTCACGTCGTCGACGGCCCATTTGGAATGGTAGTGCACGGCCTTCGGGAAAAAGACGGAAATCAGCCGCTTCTTGTCGTTCGGGAAGAGCTTGTAGAGCTTCTTGACGTTGCTGAATCGGATGACGACTTTCTCAGAGGACATCGGGTATCTCCCTGTACAGTTTCCGGTACGCCCAGAGCGCGAAGCCGGTCATGAGCACGAGCATGATGAGGAAGTAGCCGAACACGGCGGGCTCCTCCCAAATCCAAACCTTGTATATGAAAATATTGCGGTAGCCGTTCGCGATGAAGGTGATCGGGTTGAAGAGCAGGATGACCTTCAGCCAGTCCGGGACGTTCATCGTGTGGACGTTGTAGAGGATGCCGGACAGCCAGAAGAGCGCCTGCACCATCGCGCCGACGAGGTTGAAAAAGTCCTTGCTCATGCACGTGAGCAGCGAGGCGAACTGCGCCCATGAGATGAAAAAGAGCAGCATGCAGGCCATGTAGATCGGCAGCTGCAGCAGGTAGCGGTCCGGCGCGAAGCCGTAGCACAGGAAGAAGAGCACCGTGATGCCCATCAGCGCGAGGTGGACGAGCAGCTTCGAGAGGGCGACGAAGGTCGGGATCGTCGCGATCGGGAAGCGCATTTTTGTCACCAAATAATTGTACACACGCAGGGAGTTTGCGCCCTGGATGAACATCTCCTCCATGAAAAACCACGGCATCATGCCGGCCATGAACCAGAGGATGAAGGGGTATTCGTTGTAACCCGCCCCCTCGCCGAGGTGGAGGCCGATGTCGAACGCAAACCAGAAGACGAAGATCGTGACGGCGGGCTTGATGATGGCCCACGCCCAGCCGAGCGCGGCGCCGGAGTACGTCTTGATGATATCCGCCTTGGCGAGCTTCAGAAGCTGGTGCCGCCAGATGATATGCTGCCTGATGATTTTCAGAAAAGTCCTCATACGTTCGAAATTATACCATAGAACTACGCCCGTTTCTTGCATCTGTGTTATGATAAAATAACGATATGCAAGGGAGGATGGAAACATGAAAGGCATCATACTCGCAGGCGGCAAAGGGACAAGGCTCTACCCGATGACGAAAGCGGTCTCAAAACAGCTGCTGCCGATCTACGACAAGCCGCTGATATACTACCCGCTTTCAATCCTGCTATTGGCCGGCATCCGGGAGATACTCATCATCTCGACGCCGCACGACATCGGCAACTACGAGGAGCTGCTCGGGGACGGCAAGGCCCTCGGGATCGAGCTCACGTACAAGATCCAGTCGGAGCCGCGCGGGCTCGCGGACGCCTTCCTGCTCGGGGAGGAGCACATCGGCGACGACAGCGTCTGCCTGATCCTCGGCGACAACCTCTTCTACGGGCAGTCGCTCACGGCGATCCTCGACGAGGCGGTGCGGCAGCTGACGGAAAACGGCGGGGCGATCGTCTTCGGCTACCCCGTCAAGGACGCGCGCTCGTACGGTGTCGTGGAATTCGACGATTTCAAAAATGTGATTTCGATCGAGGAGAAGCCCGAGTACCCGAAATCCAAATACGCGGTGCCGGGCCTGTATTTTTACGACAATGACGTCGTGCGTGTCGCGAAGGGGGTGCTCCCCTCGGCGCGCGGCGAGATCGAAATCACTTCCGTGAACAACGACTACCTCGCGCGCGGGACGCTCAAGGTCCAGCTGCTCGGGCGCGGCATGGCCTGGCTCGACACGGGCTCGCCCGACGGCATGCTGAAGGCGGCGGAGTTTGTCGAGGCCGTGCAGGCGCGGCAGGGGTTCTACATCTCCTGCCTGGAGGAGATCGCGTGGCGCAGGGGCTTCATCGACGACGAGCAGCTGCGGGCGCTCGGGGAGGGGCTTTCGATGACGGAGTACGGGCAGTACCTGCTGTCGCTGCTGGAGAATTGAGGATTGAGAATTGAGGATTGAGAATTGAGAATTGAGGGGTTGAGTTTATGAAGGTATTGGTGACTGGGGCTGCTGGGTTCATCGGGGCAAATTTCGTCTACTATATGCTTTGCAAGCACCCGGATGATGAGATCGTCGGGTACGACGCTTTGACGTACGCCGGGAACCTGGAGACGCTGGCGGATGCCGTGGACGCGGGGGGCGGGTTCCGCTTCGTCAAGGGGGACATCACGGACCGCGAGGCTGTGGACGCGCTGTTTGCGAAAGAGAAGTTTGACGCGGTCGTCAATTTCGCGGCCGAGTCGCACGTCGACCGCTCGATCGAGGACCCAGGCGTCTTCCTGCGGACAAACATCCTCGGCACGCAGGTGCTCATGGACGCTTCGAGGAAATACGAGGTGCCGCGCTATCACCAGGTGTCAACCGACGAGGTTTACGGCGACCTGCCGCTCGACCGGCCCGACCTGCTCTTCACGGAGGAGACGCCGATCCACACGAGCTCCCCGTACTCGGCGAGCAAGGCCTCGGCCGACCTGCTCGTGCAGGCGTATATCCGCACCTTCGGGCTGCCCGCGACGATCTCGCGCTGCTCGAACAACTACGGCCCCTACCAGTTCCCGGAGAAGCTCATCCCGCTCATGATCGCAAACTGTCTCGCGGGCAAGCCGCTACCCGTCTCCGGCGAGGGCCTGAACGTGCGCGACTGGCTTTACGTCGACGACCATTGCAAGGCCATCGACCTCATTGTGCGCAGCGGCAAGGTGGGGGAGGTCTACAACGTCGGCGGCCACAACGAGATGAAAAACATCGATATCGTGAAGCTTATTATTCAATATCTGGGCAAGTCGGAGGACCTCATCACTTACGTCACCGACCGCAAGGGGCACGATATGCGCTACGCGATCGACCCGGCGAAGATCACGGCCGCGCTGGGCTGGGCGCCCGAGACGATGTTCAAGGACGGCATCGGGCGGACGATTGACTGGTACCTTGCGCACAAGCCGTGGTGGGAGAACATCCTGTCCGGCGAGTACCAGCAGTACTACGAAAAAATGTACGGGGACCGCTGAGATGGGCGGCGCCAGATACGACTTCCTCATCGTCGGCAGCGGCCTGTCCGGCGCGGTCTTTGCGCACGAGGCCAGGGCGCGCGGGGCGAAATGCCTCGTGGTCGAGCGGCGCGCGCACACGGGCGGCAACGTCCATTGCGAGCCGATCGAGGGCATCAACGTCCACGCGTACGGCGCGCACATCTTCCACACGCACGACAAGGCCATCTGGGACTACGTGAACCGTTTCGCGGAGTTCAACAACTATGTGAACAGCCCGATCGCCAATTTCCGCGGCGAGATCTACAACATGCCTTTCAATATGAATACGTTTTCCCGGCTCTGGGGGGTGGCGACGCCGGCGGAGGCGCTGGCCGTCCTCGAGAAGCAGCGCGCGGAGATCGCGGGCGAGCCGCGCAACCTCGAGGAGCAGGCGATCCGGCTCGTCGGGCGCGACATCTACGAGAAGCTCGTGAAGGGCTACACGGAGAAGCAGTGGGGGCGGCCTTGCACGGAGCTGCCGGCCTTCATCATCAAACGTTTGCCGGTGCGCCTGACGTACGACAACAATTATTTCACGGACCGCTGGCAGGGGATCCCCATCGGCGGCTACAACGTCATCACGGACGCGCTGCTGGCGGGCGTCGAGGTGCGGCTCGGGGCGGACTTCCTCGCGGACCGGGAGGGCTACGCCAGGCTCGCGGAGCGGGTCGTCTACACGGGCATGATCGACGCGTATTTCGGCTATTCCGAGGGCAAGCTCGAGTACCGCAGCCTGCGGCTCGACACGAAGGTGCTCGACGAGGAAAACCATCAGGGCGTCGCCGTCGTCAACTACACGGACGCCCAGACGCCGTGGACGCGCAAGATCGAGCACAAGCATTTCGAGTTCGGGCAGCAGGAGAAGACGGTCGTGACGTGGGAGTACCCGGCGGCGTGGGAAGAGGGCATGGAGGCGTACTACCCGGTCAACGACGAGCGCAACCAGGCGTTGTACGAGCGCTACCGCGCGCTGGCGGAGGCCGAGCAGGGCACGCTCTTCCTCGGTCGCCTCGCGGAGTACAAATACTACGACATGGACGACGCGATCGCCGCCGCGCTGGCAGCGGTGG
>JAISTX010000001.1 GCA_031272365.1 Eubacteriales Family XIII. Incertae Sedis bacterium | reverse complement strand
AAGAGCACGTTGTTCAACGCCATCACGCAGGCGGGGGCGGAGGCGGCCAACTATCCGTTTTGCACGATCGAGCCGAACGTCGGCGTCGTGACGGTGCCGGACGAGCGGCTGCGCGTGCTGACGGAGATGTACGACGCGCAGAAGACGATCTACACGACGATCGAGTTCACGGACATCGCGGGGCTCGTGAAAGGCGCCTCGAAGGGCGAGGGGCTCGGCAACAAATTCCTCGGGCATATCCGCGAGGTCGCGGCGGTGGTGCACGTCGTGCGCTGCTTCGACGACCCGAACGTCGTGCATGTGGACGGCGCGCCCGACCCGGCCCGGGACATCGAGACGATCAACATGGAGCTCATCTTCGCCGACCTCGAGACGCTCGAGCGGCGCATCGACCGGACGAAGAAGAGCATGAAGGGCGGCGACAAAGGGCCGGCCGCCGAGCTCGCGACCCTGGAGAAGCTCAATGAAGCGCTGCTGGCGGGGAAGCTCGTGCGCGCGCTGGATCTGGACGAAGGCGAGCAGGCCTTCGTCGCCACGCTCGACCTGCTGACCGGCAAGCCTGTCATCTACGCGGCGAACGTCGCCGAGTCCGAGGCCGGCGTGGCGGAGGCGGAGGAGAACGATTATATCAAGGCGGTGCGCGGGATTGCGGCCGCCGAGGGCTCGGACGTCGTCGTGATCTCGGCGAAGGTCGAGGCGGAGCTTGCGGAGCTGGATGGCGAGGACAAGGCGTTGTTCCTCGAGGAGCTCGGCATCGGCGAGTCGGGGCTCGACAAGCTCATCAAGGCCTCCTACCACCTGCTCGACCTCATCTCGTTCCTGACGGCCGGCAAGCCCGAGGTACGCGCGTGGACGATCCGCCGCGGCACGAGGGCGCCCCAGGCCGCGGGCAAGATCCACACGGACTTCGAGAAGGGCTTCATCCGCGCCGAGACGATCCGCTACGAGGACCTCGTCGCCTGCGGCAGCATCGCGGCGGCCCGGGAGAAGGGGCTCGTGCGCTCCGAGGGCAAGGACTACGTTGTGAAAGACGGCGACGTCATGCACTTCCTGTTCAATGTATAGTATAATGATGCAATAAAATTTTTGCTGACAACCACGAATCCTGGAGGGACTTGCATGAGCGCGCATATCGACCCGGCGAAGCCGAAGTATTACATCACGACCCCGATCTACTACCCGAGCAGCAACCTGCACATCGGGCACACGTACTGCACCGTGATGGCCGACGCGATGGCGCGGTTCAAGCGGTTGAGCGGCTATGACGTGATGTTCCTCACGGGCACGGACGAGCACGGCCAGAAGATCCAGCGCATCGCCGAGGAGGCGGGCACGACGCCGCAGGCCTACGTCGACGAAATCGTCGCGGGCGTCAAGGACCTCTGGGCCACGATGGAGATCAGCTACGACGACTTCATCCGCACGACGGAGGCGCGCCACAAGGTGCGCGTGCAGGAGCTGTTCAAGCGCATCTACGAGAGGGGCGACATCTACCGCGGCACCTACGAGGGCTGGTATTGCACGCCCTGCGAGTCCTACTGGACGGACAAGCAGCTCGTGGACGGCAAATGCCCCGACTGCGGCCGCCCCGTGGAGTGGGCGTCGGAAGACTCGTACTTTTTCCGCCTGTCGAAATACCAGGACCAGGTGCTCGCGCTGCTCGAACGCACCGAGCCGGAGCCCTTCCTCGACCCCGAAACCCGGCGCAACGAGATGATCGCCTTCGTGAAGCAGGGCCTCGACGACCTGTCGGTCTCGCGCTCGACCTTCGACTGGGGCATCCCCGTGCCGATCGAGGAAGGCCAGGTCATCTACGTCTGGCTCGACGCCCTCACAAACTACATCACCGCGCTCGGATTCCCGGAATACAATAACGAATCCCGTGCCGGCTACGACCGCTATTG
The DNA here is from genome assembly GCA_031272365.1 of Eubacteriales Family XIII. Incertae Sedis bacterium. Lineage (GTDB taxonomy): Bacteria > Bacillota > Clostridia > Peptostreptococcales > Anaerovoracaceae > WRFF01. Next base: position 2,797 of record JAISTX010000001.1, on the reverse strand, counting down.
GCCGGCCGACGTGCACCTCGTGGGGAAGGAGATTGTCCGCTTCCATTCGATCATCTGGCCCGCGCTGCTGATGAGCGCCGGGCTCCCGCTGCCGGGGCAGATCCGCGGGCACGGCTGGTTGCTGCTCGACGGCGGCAAGATCAGCAAGTCAAAGGGCAATGTCGTCGACCCCGTCATCCTCATCGGCCGCTACGGCGTCGACGCGCTGAAGTATTTCCTGCTGCGCGAGTACACCTTCGGGCAGGACGGGCTGTACACAAACGAGGTCATGCTCAACCGCATCAACGGCGACCTCGCCAACGACCTCGGCAACCTTTTGTCGCGGACGTGCGGCATGGCGGAGAAGTACTTCGACGGGGCGGTGCCGCAGGCGACCGGCGCGGACGCGCTCGACGGGGAGCTGGCGGCGCTCGCGACCGGCATCGCGGAGAAGGTCGAGGCGCATATGGACAGATTTGCGTTCAACCACGCCCTCGCGGAGATTTGGACGCTCGTGCAGCGCAGCAACAAATACATCGACGAGACCGCGCCGTGGGCGCTGGCCAAAGACGAGGCGCAAAAGAGCCGGCTGGCGGAGGTGCTCTACGCCCTGTGCGAATCGCTGCGCATCCTGTCGATCCTCATCCACCCCTATATGCACCACAGCGCGGAGGAAATCCGCAGGCAGCTGGGCCTGAGCCCGGAGGAACAGGACATCCTCTGGCAGGACGCGAAGCAATGGGGGAAAGAGGCGGGCTACACCGTGAAGAAGGGCGAGTCGCTCTTCCCCCGGATCGACGTGGCCAAAGAGCTTGAGCTGCTGGAGACGCTGTGACCAAACGACTCTTCGACACCCACACGCACATCAACAGCGACGACTACACCGGGGAGCAGCGGAGCGCGCTCATCGCCCGCATCGAGGCCTCGGACGTCGCCTATGCCGTCGACATAGCTTTCGACCTGCCCAGCGCGCGGCAGGCCGTCCGGGACGCGCAGGAAAACCCCTGGTGCTACGCGGCCGTCGGCATCCACCCGCACGACGCGGAGACCCTCACGGACGAAGCGCTCGAAGCGCTGCGAAAGCTCGCCTGGGAGTCCAAAAAACCGGGCGGCGAAAACGCCGTCGTCGCCATCGGGGAGATCGGCCTCGACTTCTACCGCGACCTCTCGCCGCGCGACGTGCAGCGGGAGGCGTTCCGCCGGCAGATCCGGCTCGCAAAGGAGCTCGGCCTGCCCGTCACGATCCACGACCGCGACAGCGCCGGCGAGACGGTCGAAATCCTGAAGGACGAAGGGCTGCTCCACCCCGGCGCCGCGCAGCGCGTGCTGCTCCACTGCTTTTCGGGCAGTGCGGAGCAGGCCCTGGAGTACATCGGCCTCGGGGCGCTCATCTCCATCGCGGGCCCCGTGACGTACAAAAACAACAAGAAGACCGTCCGCGTCGCCGAACAGGTGCCGATCGAGCACCTTGTGATCGAAACGGACGCGCCGTACCTGACGCCCGAGCCGTTCCGCGGCCGCCCCAACGAGTCGCCCTACGTCGAATACGTCGCGCGGAAAATCGCGGAGCTGAAGGGCGTCCCTTACGAAGAGGTCGCCCGCGCCACGTGCGAAAACGCAAAACGGTTTTTCGGGATTTCAACCTAAAGCAAAGAGAACAGAGACATCCAGACCGGCATCATCGCAAAGAACAGGATCGTGGACAGGATGGTCAGCGTGGAGCCGAAGCGCTCGTCCGCGCCGTAGCGCAGCGCGAGGAGCCCGGTCGTGGTGCCTGCCGGCATGCCCGCCATGAGCGTCGCGATTTCCGTGATTTCCGGCGGGAGGCGCAGCAGCGCGCAGACGAGGAAGACGACGCCGGGGATCGCGACGAGGCGCAGGGCGCAGAAGGGTATGAGGGCGCGGTCCTTCAGCATCCGCGGGTCCAGGTCCGACAGGATGGAGCCGATCACGAGGAAGGACAGGGGCGCGGTGCAGCCCCCGACCGACGTGATGGGCGCCTGCACCCAACCCGGCAGCGTGACGTGCAGCAGCAGGAGCAGGAGGCCGATGTAGACGGCGATCATATTGGGGTGGACGAGGGTCTTCGCGAGGGCGCCGCGCTGCTTCTCCTGCGTGAACGCCGCGATGCCGAGGCTCCACATGGCGAAGCGCTGCGGGATCAGATAGATCGCGCCGAGCGCGAGCGCGGCCGGGCCGAGCAGGGTGGCGAGGACGGGCAGCCCGAAGAACGCGGAGCTGCAGACGATCAGGCCGTAGCGCAGGACGCTCTTCCTCTCCCCCGGCTGCCGCTTGAACGCGAGGGCGCTGACGAGCTGGGCGAGGGCCTGCGCGCCGGTGGCGACGAGCAGCGTCAGGCCGAAGCGGGGGAGCAGCGTGGGCGCGAGGTCGATGTGGAAGGAGTTCACGATCGTGCAGGGCAGGGTGACGAAGAGGATCAGGTTGGTCAGGCCGTCCTGGGCCTGCTTGGAGAGCAGCCTGCATTTCCCGGCGGCAAACCCGGCGAGCACGATGATCGCAAACAGGGCCGCCGTGTTTTCAATTCCCGCGTAGTCCACATTCATATTCCCTTATTATATAAGTAAAAAAATTCTCTTGGCAAGTGATCAGGGCTTCCATGTGGTATACCACATGAGAGCCGAACTCGCCGGTCTGGAAACGACGGATTCGCCCTGTGACTTCGGCAACTGCCTTCGCCGTACCACCAGTACGGCTGTGCCATTTGCCTGTGTCACAGAACGAATCCGACGCTTCCAGACTCTTCGACCGAAAAATCGTTTGTTTTGCGGTTTGGCAAGGCCGCAGGACGCAGCCGTAC
>JAISTX010000088.1 GCA_031272365.1 Eubacteriales Family XIII. Incertae Sedis bacterium | reverse complement strand
CGCCACCGCGCCCTCGTAGGTCGGGCGGACGTTGGTGCCAAACAGCGGGCAGCCCCATTCGTGGACGACCGCGCCCGTCATGAGCTCGGGTCCGTAGTGGGCGTCCCATTTGCCGTTCTGGTTCCAGTCCATATACGGCTCGGTGTAGAGGTCGTACTGCCCGTTGCCGTTGGCGTCGAGATAGGCGGGGATGATCTCGTTTTCATGCTGGGGGTCAGCGATATACGCCAGCTCGGCGGTGATGTCGTATCCACCGACGATGATGGGACAGTCGCTTCCGTCAGCAGCATATGTCACGCCGGTGTTCGGCACGGGGGAAATCCACGTCTCGCCGGCTTGGGTAGGGCTTGCGTTGCTACTGCCCCGCACCCACGCATCATAAGATCCGTTCTGATTGTCGTCGAGATACCAGCGCTGCGTGCCCGCATCATACTTCTTGAGCGTATTGATCGCTTTCAGCATTTTCGTATAGGCCTCATCGTCGGTGGGATCCCATGCCTTGTCCGCGCCGAACGAGGTGATTTCGTAGAAATACTGGTCGTTGGTGCTGACGCCGATCAAAGGATTGCCTTTGGAGATGCCGGTTGGCGTATTTTTCGAGCCTGTCCTGTCCACGTCGTAGTAGGAGGCGCGGCCCGTGACGCGGTTCGGGTTCGGGCTGGCGTAGTCGCCCGTGATGCGGAGCCACCAGTACCCGGAATCGTCCGCGTAGACGGTGCTGCCGTCGCCCTGCGTGGTGGCGATCTTGGGCTGCTCCATCGCATTGTCCCCGTCGCCGTTGACGTCGATCCACAGCTCCGCCTCGGAAAAATGCGGGACCGTGGTATAAGGGTTTGTCGTCGGATTGAAAGGCTTTGTCGGGTCTGTCAATTCAAAGTCCGCGGGAATGGTATCCCCCGCAGCGTAAGTCAGCGCAGTCGTCACGGTGCCGTCGAAGAGGATGTACTTGCCTCCTGCCACGGCGTGTGTGATCGTACCTTTGAGGTTGACAAAGTTTGCGTCGTTGCCCGTGTACTGCACCCATTTGGGGTAGACCGCCACGCCGTTTGCGTCCTTTTCCGACCAGCTGTGCTGTCCGCACGTGCAGTCGTCAAGGTGGAATTGGTCGAGGTCGTCCAGCGTAGCCGTCGCGTCCGCGATCATCCACGCCGAGTTTGCAAGCGACCACCACGCGTCGGCGACGCCTTCGTCCATGCCGACGAGATCCAGGGCCGTACTGGCCACGATCGTCGTCCCCGCACCGTCGGTATCGACTGTCTGCGATTGGAATCCCTTCGGGTTTGTCGTGGGATCGTAGGGAACCGCCGGATCCGCGTACCCGGACGACGTCACGTCCGTATTCTGCTGGTATCCGCTCGACCCCCCGAGGTCGGAAAGGAAGCTCTCTATCGACTCCTCTTGTGCGTCAAGGACGGAATCAAGGCCGGAACCCCAATCCATCAACACGATTACCGCCGCGAGCACGGAGAGCAAGCAAATGACTACGACAAATCTTTTTCGGTTCATCCCACATACCCCAATGAATCCCCAAAGTATATCCCCAAGTTTTGTAAAGCGAAAAACGCCAAAGTCAAACTACAGTTTATATTACACAAAAATACTGAAAATTACAATACTCTTATGACAACTCCAGTGTCGTCTGCCCCTCCAGCGCCGGCGGGTCGTCTTCCGCGTCCGCCTCCTGCGCCTCCCCGAACGAGCGGATCGCCTCCTCCAGCTCTTCGTCGTCGAGCTGCGGCAGCTCCCCGAGGTCCTTCAGATCAAAATACGTGAGGAACTTCGCGGTCGTCCCGTACAGCGTCGGCCGCCCGATGGCGCTCGACCGCCCGCGCTCGCAGATGAGCTCCTTCGCCACGAGCCCCTCGATGACGCGGTCGCTCTTGATGCCGCGGATCGCGTCGATGTCGCCCTTCGTGACGGGCTGCCGGTACGCCACGATGGCGAGCGCTTCGAGCGCCGCCTGCGACAGCCGCCGCTCCTTCGCGGGCGTCACCACCGTGCGTATATAATCGTAGTTTTCCTCGTACGTGACAAACTGGAACCGCCCGTCCGCCTCGCGCACGCGGATGCCGCGCTGCTGCTCATCGTATTCGCGCACCAGCTCGCGGAATAGCTCGAGCGCCTCCTTGCGGTCGACGCCGCACGCCGCCGCCGCCGTCTTCACGTCGACCGGTTCGCCGAACACAAACATCAAACTCTCAAAAGCGCTCTTCACCCGTTGCTTGTTTTCCATTTCAATGATTCCTCACCTGTATTTCCGCAAACGGCCCGTCCTGCTCGACGAGCAGTTCCCCGGACCTGGCCATATCCAGAAGCGCGATGAACGTCACGACGCGGTCGTAACGGTCCGCCTTCTCCGCGAGCAGCTCGCTGAACCGCACGATCCGATCCTTCGCCGCCTTGAGCAGCTTCGCGATCGCGCCAATCTTCGTCTCGAGGCTCACGCGCTCGCGTTCGATATGCGCGCGCATCCTCTGCAGCTCGTCTTGCTTTTTCCTCCGGTGGATGAACATCTTGAACGCGAGGACAAACTGCTCCATGTCCATCTTGAGGAACACGTCCGGCTCGCCCGTGAAGGGCAGCAGGTCCTCCTGCGGCTTTTCGAGCTTGAAGCGCGCCGTCTCCCGCAGCTCCTCGAGCGCGGCCGCCGCCTTCTTGAAGCGCACGTATTCCACGAGCTTCTGCGTGAGGTCGGTGCGCGGATCCTCCGCCGGCCCCTCCCCTTCCGTCACGCGCGGCAGCAGCATCCTGGACTTGATGTCGATGAGCGTCGCCGCCAGCACCATGAATTCGCTGCCGACCACGACGTCGTTTTCCTCCATGCGCCGGATGTGCGCGAGATACTGCCCCGTGATCACGGCGATCTCGATATCGTAGATGTTCATCTCCGCCTTCTCGATCAGATACACGAGCAGGTCGAAAGGTCCCTCAAACATATTCAGTCGCACTTTATACGCCATAGCCAACAGTATACCACATGAGAGTCGAACTCATCGCCAAAAATCGCTTGTTTTGCGCTTTGGCTGCGTTCTCGTCCTTGCCGTACATCCAGTACGGCTGCGTCCTGCGGCCTTGCCTGCGCCCAAATCCGACGCTTTCAGGTCAACGTGTGTGGGTGAGATAGAGGACGTTTGAATAGTCCGACTTTGCCGAGCGGAGGAACCAGATTACGATTTCGTCATCCTCTTCTTGGGGTTCTCCTGAAGGATTCGTTCCTTTGCTTGCAATTCGGTGCGAAAATCACCCTCGTGCTTTTCAACAAGCTCATATAGCTCACGGTCTTCGAAATATTTTCGGATTGTAGTAATGGCAGCAGCGATATCGATTTTAGCTGTATCAGAGTAACGGATGCGTGCCATCAAAACCCCATTTCTTCAAGGGATGCCCACATTTCCTCCGACGAAATCAACTTGGATTCCCCGTCTTTCACGGCCTGCACCCTGCGGTTGAGCTCTTCGACATCCAGTTTCGTTTGCAAAAGCTCTGCTTCGGCTCGCCTGCGCTCCAGTTCTTTCTCAAAATCTATTTTTGCCTGAGGCATCGTCATTTTCATGACCCCTTTCTACCAAGATTTTTTTCCTGACATGATTATACTACATTTTCGGCAGACTAAATTGAACATAAAATCAAGCCCCCGGGTTCTCCCGCGCGATCTCCCGCAGGATCCCGATGAACACCTCCGGCTCCTCCATGTTCGGGGAGTGGGCGGAGTGCGCGCATTCGTAAAACCCCTTCTTTGGCGCTGTGACGGCATTCAGATACTCCTCCGCCAGCACCCGCGAAACCTGAAAATCATACTTCCCCTGCACGACGTAGAACGGCACGTCGAACGCCGCAGACGACGCAAACAGGTCGTCGTCGAGCAACACGGGGAACAGATGGATCATCGAAAAATCCGCGCCGCGAAACCAGTTGACCTTCTCGCGCAGCGTGTACCCCTTGAACACGAAAAACGTCTTGAGGATGTCCCGGAAGGTGAGCCCCTGATGCAGATGCCCGACGCCGTATCGGTTGAGGATTCCGGTCCTGGCCTTCACGAGATACTCCAGCGAAGGGAAGTCTTCCGCAACCGGGTCGAACCGTCCCAATTTTTCAATAACATCCCCGTCGCCCTCGTCTCTTGCGCGTTCCAGCATATACGCGTAAGCCAGCCGCTCCGACTCCGTCTGATCCGAAACCTGTCCGACGCCGATATATGCGAGGTAGTCCTCCGGGTATTTCTCGATGACCTTCACGCCGAGATAGGAGCCCCACGAGTGCCCAAGGCGGTAGATCTTGTCCCGGCCGAAGCGCTCCTTGAGGTACTCCGTGACCACCCGCGTGTCCTCTACCATCTGCTCGACCGTCATGGTTCCGGGGTCGGTCGATCCTGTATAGGTCATGCCCGCGCCGCGCTGATCCCAGTAGCAGACCGTGAAATACTTCTCGAGGCGCTCCTCACCCTCCAGATATGAGATGAACTGCAGCAGCGGCGTGCCCGGTATCACATCCCCCTGCCCGTCCCGCAGCGGCTCCGGCGTGCCGGGGCTGTTGACCAGGACGGCCAGCAGGCCGGTCATGGCAATACCGAAGAACACCCAGAGGATGCTTTGCACCATTTTCTTCGTCCTCTTTCTGCGCCGCTCTTTGTTCACAAGAGATTGACCACGGCTTTCGCAAGCGCCCAGAACATCTCCGGGATATCCACCGCCGACGCGGCGCGGCGCGTGCCGTCCTCCGCAGTATCGAACGCGGCGCTCTGCGCGATTCCGTCGATGAACCCGTTCATGAGCAGCACGATCGAGCGCACCGGGATTTGCGGCCGGAACACACCCTTCTCCACGTTGTCCAAAGCGAATGCCATCATTTGGCGCTGCGCGTATTCAAGGCTCTGCTTGAATCGGAGCTTCGGGAACACAGCGTTTCGTTTTTCAAAATCGTACGCGTACAGTACCATCAATTCAAAGCATGTCCGCCCGCCGACCGACCCGAGCAGCGCCTCGATATACCGGCCGATTTCGAGGATGCACTCGTAGAGGGTCTCCGCCTCCGCCCGCCCGGCGCGCAGCAGCGCGTCGATATTTTGTTCCAGCGCAATGTTCGGCGTATGCCGGTTGACGAAGTCCACGTAGATTTCATCCAGCCCCGCATAATACCGGTAGATGGCGCCCTGGCTGAAGCCGGCCTTCTGGATGATATCCCGCATCGTGACCAGGTACAGCGGCTTGGCTTTCAGCACCTCCCCGGTGCAGTCCAGAATGAAGTTCTTCTTGTCCGTCTGGTATTCCGGCGCAACTTTCGGCATCGCGGCTCCTCCACAGCAAAATAGATGACACTATGTCATTTATTTTACAACAGCATCGCCGCCTCTGTCAAGCACCCCTGCAAGCCGTCTGCGAGGAAGCCAGCCGCGTGTCCGCGGCTGCCTGTTGATTGGATTTTTGGATTCCGGGTCAAGCCCGGAATGACACCAGTGTGGGTCAAGCCCGGAATGACACTAGTGTGGGTCAAGCCCGGAATGACACCAGTGTGGGTCAAGCCCGGAATCCAAAAATCAAATCAAAAAGGCGCGAGCCAAAGGCGAGCGGCAACCGCTCACCCGGCACCCATCAAGGGCTCGGCTGCGCATCAGGCCTGTTATTGCATTCATTATTACATCGACTGCATATGTTGTTGCAATTTTTTCATCCGAAAGTGCTGTTCGGGCGACGAAATATGCAACAACTTATGCACTCAATGCGCTTTAGGCGTCAAAGGCTGCGTTTTCCGCTTCACGGGCCGGCGATGTTGCGGGCGGTTTCCCAGGCGTAGGGGGCCGGGGTGAGGAGGCGCGGGCGGATGTAGAGCGTCACCCAGTATTCACCGTTTTTCGAATAATCGAGCGACGGCGTGCCGGCCTCGATGGCCGCGGGCGTATGCGCAGGGCCGCCGGGCGCGCCCGGGTCTTCCGCCGTCCGGACGTAGCCGACGTACTCGTAGTATTGGGGCACCACGTCCGCGGCCTCGAGCGTGCGGCCCGCGCCGGGGAAGGCAAGGGCGAAGGGGGCGAACGGCGGCGCGCTCGTGCCCGAGGGGACGATGACCGCCGAGGCGACGCCGCCACTGCTTCCATCCCCGAACCGGAGCAGCGCGTACCCGGCAGCCGGCAGCTCCACCGGGTTGTTCCCGCGCGCGGTCACGACCTGCCGCAGGTGCAGCCGGTATGTGCGCTCGTCCGCGCGGTGCCACGTCTCGTTCGTGTCCACCGCCCGCGCGCCGCCGCCGCCGTCCGACACCGTCACGCGCGCCTGGTTGCGGAAAACACCGCTCTCCCTGACGCGCGCTTTCACCTTCAGCACGGTGTCGCCCTCCGGAAGATCCACGATCGCCCAGCGCACCGTGCCGGGCGGCTCGACCACTGCCGCGGGGTCGCTCGACACGTATTCCAGCCCGTCCGGCAGCACGTCCTCCACGGCGGCAGCCGTCGCCAGCGGCATCTGCTGCCGCAGGAATGCCCACAGCGCCTCCGTCTGCTGCTCCGGCGACTGGCGCTCGTCGAACACGAGCCCGTGGAAGGACGCGCTCTTGCCGAGCACATACTGCTCCAGCGGGTCGCCGTAGACGAGCTGCTCCGCCTTCGCCGTGCCCGCCTCCTTGCCGGCCGCCACCTCCTCCCGCGTCACGAGCCCGTACTGGTAGGCGACCGACAGCGCGCTCACTTTGTGGAATGTGTGGATCGTCCGCACCGCGATGTAGACCGCGCCGTCCATCGCCGCGTAGCGCTCCGCCTGCGGCGCGGCCGCCGCCGACCAGTAGTGCGGCACGGGCGCGTGCAGGTCCGGCCGCGCCTCCGCCAGCTCCAGCATCTCGAAGTCCGAGATGTGCACGATCACAGGGATGCGCCCGTCCGCGTTTTCGCGGGGGACGGGCGACTTTGCCGGGACGGACGCGTAGCCGCCGTAGACCGTCGGGGCGCCCTGCAGCTTGTCGATGGCCGCCTTGAGGAACGTCGCGTTGTCGTCGCCCTCGTAGTCCGGCTCGCGCGTGAAGGCGTTTTCAATCGCCTGCTCGTAGCCCTCCTTCCCGACGAAGGGGGTGTCGACCTGGAGGTTCACGAGGTCGTCGCGGCCCTCGTTCGTATAGATGCTGCCCTGCTTCGTATAGGTGTTGAGCCCCATCACGGCGACGCGGCTGCCCGGGTATGTGTCCATGACGCGCCGCGACAGCGCGAGCAGCGTGTCCTTCGCGGCGACCCTTGCGGCGAGGCCCGTCTCCGGGTAGCTCTCGACGAGGCCCGCGTACGGCCCGCCGTCCGGCGCGAAGGCCAAATCCCCGTAGGGGTGCGTCATCGAGCGCGACCAGTCAAGGACGAAGAGCACGTCGTATTGCGCGGGGCGCTGCGGGCGCGCGCTGTTCACGGTGATGGTGTATTCGATCTCGTCGCCGACCTTCACGGGGACGGGGGCTTCCGCCGTGCCGGGCGCGGTGGAGCCCTCGCCGCCGCCGGACGGGAGCACCTTCGCGTCCTTGCGCGCCGTCACGACCGCGGGCGGATCCGGCGGATCCGGCGGGTCAGGCGGGCGCGCCGACTCCGCCCGGTGCCAGGTCTCCCCAGTCCACACCGGCGCCGCGCCGTCGACCCCGACGGTCGCCCGGTTCATGTACGTCCCCTCGTCCCGGACGCGCGCGACGACGTGCACCTCGTGCACCCCCGCCGGGAAATCCGCGAGGAGCCAGTACACGATCTGGCGGCCGTCGCTATCCCAGACGCCGGAAGGGGGCGGGTCCGCGGACACGTATTCGAGGCCTTCCGGCAGGGTGTCTATGATTTCCGCATGGTGGAGGGGGTGGTCGGCCGCGCCGCAGATCAAATCCTTGAGCATGTCGCCCTGCGAGCGAAAATTGTCTTTGTCAATGATGCGCCACCCCCAGTTCGCGCCGCCGATCGCGATCGTATCCTCCATGAGCGCGTTCCAGTGCGGCGAGGCGAAGCGGTTGTCGGAGCCGTCGTAGTGGCGGAAGTGGTCGACGCGCACCGCGAGGTAGACGCCGCCCGGGTAGTCCTCCCGGAAAGCGCGCACCTGCGCGTTGAGCGAGGCGGCCTTCTGCGACCCGGTGTACGAGGGGTCGTCGTCGCGCCAGAAGCCGTTCACATTGCCTGAGGGGTGCGGCGGGTCGGCGATCTCGAAATCGCTGATATGCACGATGATCGGCGTCCGGCTGCGGTCGACGCGCGGGCGCACGTGCTTCAGGCGCACGCCGCCGGCGCCGCCGTAGGCCTGCGACGTGTCGCCGCTGAGCTTGTCCCTGGCCATGCGCAGGAACATCGCGTTGTCGTCGTTGTTGAAGTCGATCTGCGTCGTCTTGAACGCGTCCTCGATCAGGCGGACATACGAGCCCGCGTCCGCAAACTCGGTGTCAACCTGCAGGTTTGACAGCGCCGGATCGCCGCTGTTGCTCGAAGCCGAGTTGAGCCCCATCACCGCGACGCGGCTGTCCGGGTACTGCTGCAGCAGGTGCCGACTCGTGCTGAAGATCGCCTGCTTCGCGAGGAGGCGTGATTTCTCCGACTGCGAGAAGATGTCCGTGCCGTAGCCCGCGTTCATCGAGGCCGACCAGTCGAGCACGAAGAGCATGTCGAAGCGCGCCGGCCCGGAAGCGGCGTCCTCGCATTCGAACCGGATCGTGTACTCGATCTCGTCGCCGATGTCCACGGGCACGGGGCTCTCCGCCGACCCGGCGTCCGGCAGCCCGTGCGGCAAGACCCGCGCCGTCTTGACCGGCGGCGCGGCCGCCGCAAACGCCCCGCCGCCCGGCACCGCCGCCAGGACCGCCCCGGCCAACAATATAATAGAAAGAAAAACCGCCAACCGCCGCATAAGCACTGCCTCCACGCAACAAAAGATGTTGAGTGAAGCGTAAAGGTTCGCCCAACCCCAAAGTCAAGCGATTTTCTCGTAAAACTGCTTGACGGTCAGGGGGGCCTTCACCCGCTTGGTCGCAAAGAAAAACTGGGCGAGCTCGGCAAACCAGGAGCGCCTCCCGATCCGCAAGTACCAGCGCATCGCGATGCGTTTTGGCCTGTCGCCCTGGAAGAAGAGGCGGTAGAGCGATTTCGGCCGGATGTGCATCGTGATTTCAATAAATTTGACTGTCAGCATGACGCGCCAGGCGGGCATCGTGCGGTTGGCGAGGATTTGATGCCGGTAGTCCCACAGGCGCAGGTCTGACAGGATGACGTTTTGGTCCTGGACCTCTTCATAGAACGGCGTCCAGCGGTGCGGCGTCGCGAAGCAAAACTGCACGAGGTCGGGGTCGTAGGAGAGGAGCGCGCGCCGGAAGCGGCGGAAGCCGTCGGGCGTCTCGTTCCCGAACGCGATGAGGAACGTCGCGGACATCAGGATGTTGTGCTCGCGCAGCAGGCGGATCGCCTCGCGGTTCACGGCCTCGTTGCTCTGCTTGCCCAGCCGCTTCAGCACGGAGCTGTCGTAGTGCTCGATGCCCACGAGGAACCGCGTGAACCCCGCTTGCTTGTAGAGCGGCAGGATGTCCGCGTCCCGGACGATGTGGTCGGCCCGGACGGCGCCGTAGAGCATCATGCCCTTGAGGTCCCGCGCGATCAGCGCCTCGAGGAGCGCGCGCCAGGCCTCCCGGTCGACCGCGATGTTTTCGTCCGCGAAGTTGACGACGCGCACGCCGTATTTGTGGTAGAGCTTGGCGATCTCGTCCGCCATGCGCTCGGGGTCGCGGTGCCGCCACTTCCCCCAGAACAGCCGCTGCCCGCAGTAGCCGCAGCCGTAGGGGCACCCGCGCGAAAACTGGGCGACGACGCCTTTGTATTTCCCCCAGGCGGAGTAGGGATGCGTGCGCGTCAGCTCCCAGGCGACGCGGTAGTCGTCGAGGTTCTCGATGAGCGGGGCGGGCGGCGTCTGGACGGGCTGCCCCCCGGACCGGAAGGCGATGCCGCGGACTTCCGCGAGCGGACGCCCGCTCTCCAGGGCGGCGATCAGCTCCCGGCAGACGGCCTCGCCCTCGCCGCGGACGATGATGTCGATCTGCGGGTTCCGGAGGAGGATCCCGTGCCAGTGGAAGGTCGGGAACACGCCGCCGATGATGATGTACACATCCGGCAGCCTTTTCCGGATCAGCCGGGTGATCTCTTCTATGAACGGCTGCGAGGAGGTCGAGCCGGAATGCCCAAGGAGGACGGCGTCGGGTTTCAGCTGCGCCACGCGCGCCGCGACCTGCTCCGGCTTGCGGTTGTCAAAATCCGCGTCGAGGAGCTTCACCTTGTGCCCGTCGTCGCGGAGCGGGCCGGCAATCGAAAGCAAGCCGAGCGGAGGCAGATGCTCCCCAGCGCGCCGGCTTCCGATAGACAGATTCGGCGGGTTGACACACAACAGTTTCACAGCCACATATTACCATACTTCGAAATGGTTTACAATTGCCCTTCGCACCGCCCTTTCAGCTCTTCCCAGCGATGGTCCACGTCGTCCTGGATGCGCTCGAGCAGCGGCTCCATGCCGGGCTGGAACAGATGCTTGAACCGCCCCTGCAGCTTCAGGTACTCCGTCACGGGGAGCTTCTGCTTCGGCTCGTAGTTGAGCACCCATTCGCCGTCCACGACCTCGAACAGGGGCCAGACGCAGGTCTCCACCGCCGCCTTGCAGATTTCCATGAGCCGCGACTCGTCGTAGCGCCAGCCGCGCGGGCACGGCGCCATCACGTTCAGAAACGCGGGGCCCTCCGTGTAGATCGCCGTCTCCGCCTTGTGGTGCAGGTCCTTGAAATTGCCGAGGAACGTCGACTGCGCGACATAGGGGATGCGGTGGGCCGCCATGATCTGCGTGAGGTCCTTCTTGTACTGCGCCTTGCCGCTGGACTCCGCGCCGACAGCCGAGGTCGTCGTGTCCGCGTACAGCGGCGTGGAGGAGGAGCGCTGGATGCCCGTGTTCATGTAGGCCTCGTTGTCGTAGCAGACATACACCATGTCCGTGCCGCGCTCCATCGCGCCGGACAGCGACTGGAACCCGATGTCGTACGTGCCGCCGTCGCCGCCGAAGGTGATGAATTTGTACGTCTCGTCCAGCTGCCCTTTTTTCTTCTTCGCGCGGTAGGCCGCGACCGCGCCGCTCGCGGTGGCCGCCGCGTTCTCGAACGCCGTATGGATGTAGCTGTCCTCCCACGAGGTGTACGGGTAGGTCATCGACGACACCTCGAGACAGCTCGTCGCGAGCGTGATGACCGCCCGGTCCTCCGGCTTGAGTGCGCGCAGCACCGCCCGCACCGCCACCGTCGACCCGCAGCCTGCGCACATCCGGTGCCCGGCCGCCAGCCGCTCCGGCTTGTTCGCCACTTCCTTCAAACTATAAGCCTGATAAGCCATGCTCCACCTCAATTCTCAATTCTCAATTCTCAATTCACTCTCTCTGCCCGATATACATCGTCCGCGGCAGCTCCTCCTTCGAGCCGAGCATCCCGTAGATCGACTCGAAATCCTCTACGCGGATGTCGCGCCCGCCGAGCCCGTAAACGATATTGGTTGTCACCGTCTTCGAAATGCCATAACTGTACAGCGCTGCCCGCACCTCCGCGCCCAGCGGGCCGCCGACGCCGGAAAAGCCGTCGCTCCGGTCCATGATGGCCAGCGCCGACAGGCCGCCGAGTGCCTTCGCCAGCTCCTCCGCGGGGAACGGGCGGAACACGCGCAGCTTCACGAGCCCCGCCTTCACGCCGCGCTCGCGCAGCCGGTCGACCGCGTCCTTGCACGTGCCCGCCGCCGAGCCGATGATGAGCACGCCGACCTCGGCGTCCTCCATGCGGTACTCCTCGAACAGGCCGTAGGCGCGCCCGAATTTCTGCGCGAAGTCAAAAGACACGTCGAGGATGACCTGTTTGGCGCATTCCATCGCGTACGCCTGCGCGCGCTTCAGCTCCATGACGTAGGCCGAGACGCCGTAGGGCCCGACCGCCACGCTCTCCGCCGGGTCGAGCAGGTGGTGCTGCGGCTTGTACGTGCCGATGAAGGCGCGCACCGCCGCGTCCTCCTCCGTCTCGATGTTCTCGATCGCGTGGCTCGTGATGAAGCCGTCCTGGCAGATCATCACGGGGAGCATGACGTCCTCATGCTCGCCGATGCGGTGCGCCATGAGCATATTGTCGTACGCCTCCTGCGCGTTCTCGGAATAAATCTGGATCCAGCCGCTGTCGCGCGCGCCCATCGAATCCGAATGCTCGGTGTTGATGTTGATCGGCCCCGTGAGCGCGCGGTTGACCGCCGCCAGCACGATCGGCAACCGGTCGGACGCGGCCACGTACAGCAGCTCGTACATCAGCGCCATGCCCGCCGAGCTCGTCGCCGTCATCGCGCGCACGCCCGCCGCCTCCGCGCCCATGCAGGCGCTCATCGCGCTGTGCTCCGACTCGACCGCGACAAACTCCGTGTCGACGGCCCCGTCCGCGACGAAGCGCGACACAAACTGCGGGATCTCCGTCGACGGCGTGATCGGGAACGCCGCCACCACGTCCGGGTTGATCTGCCGGATGGCCAGCGCCGCCGCCTCGTTTCCGCTCATGCGCCCTCTTACGCTCATCACAGCACCTCCATCCCGATCGCCCCGAACGGGCACACCTGCGCGCAGATGCCGCAGCCTTTGCAGTGGAACATGTCGAAGTCCCGGCGCTTGCCGCCTTCGACCGGGATCGAGCTGTCCGGGCACACCGGGAAGCACAGCAGGCACTGCTTGCAGTTTTCCTGCTTCCACACGGGGGCCTTCGTCCGCCAGTCGCCGGTGTTGAAGAACGCCGAGTTGCCCTCGCCGTACACGAACCCGCCCTGCGTCAAATCGCGCCAAGGGCTCTGCTCGTCAATCCCCTCCATCTTGTTCGTTTTCGTCATCAAAGCTCATCCTTTCTCAACACATCTTCCAATCCAACAAATGCACCCGTAACCAATTCTCAATTCTCAATTGTCAATTCCGGTGAATGCGTAGCATTCACCAGCACCGCCCCGTTCCAGGCCTCGCGCAGCGCCTCCATATTCCCCTCGATCACTTCCGGCTTCGCCGCGAACTTCTCCTCGTACGCCTCCTGCATGACGCCGAAAAATTTCTGCTCGTCCAGCACGCCCGTGAGCTTGGCGACGACCGAGAGCAGCGGCGTGTTCGGCAGGTTCTTGCCGAGCGTGCGCCGCGAGATCTCCGCCGCGTCCACGGCATAGATTTCCGCGTTGCCGCAATCCGGGAAAAACTTCTCGAACTCCGCCTTGACGTCCGCGGGCGGGCGGCTCGTGTTCACGACGATCTTCCCGCCGCATTTGAGGCCCGCCGCCACGTCGACCGCGCCGAGCAGCGTCTCGTCCACGACGACGACGATGTCCGGGTCGTAGATGTTGCTGTGCGCGCGGATGCGGTTTTCGTCCAGCCGGTTGTAGGCCGTGATCGGCGCGCCCATGCGCTCCGGCCCGTACTCCGGGAAGCCCTGCACATACAGCCCCGCCGCGAACGCCGCGTCCGCGAGCAGCAGCGCCGCCGTCTTCGCGCCCTGCCCGCCTCTGCCATGCCACCTGATTTCAATCATCTCCGCTCCACCTTTCCGTAATAAAAAACCCCGCAGACTGCTGCCAGTCCGCGGGGACGACTTTCGCCGCGGTACCACCCCGCTACCCCGCCTTCCGGCGGGACGCTTCGTTTGCCGCTTGACGCGCGGCCACGGGCCCCTCTACTAACATCCGGCTTCCGCCCGTATCGGGAAGCCCCCGCTTTCGCAAGGCCGGCTCCGGAGGGATAGCTCCATCAACGCCGTTCACATTATTCAATTGCAGACGCTTATCATACCACGCCCGCTCATATCCGTCAATTCACATTCTCAATGCTCAAGGCGCGTCTTTGCGGCCGTCGACGATCTTCAGACCGTGCGCGAACAGCCCGTCGCCCGCGAACAGGTCGCGGATGTCGCCCTCGGTCGGGTAGTACACCGACATCTTCAGCCCCTTCGCCTTGATCGGGCTTTCGCTGAGCCGGACGTTCATCTCGGGGTTCTCCGTCTCGAAAAGCAGATCGTCCTCCTCGAGCTTGATGGCCGTCACGCCGATGACGGCGTAATGCACCTTCTCCTCCGCGTTCTTGAATTCTACTACCAACATTTCCCTCATAGTCTATCTCCCCTTGCCCTTCCGGCATCCGAAACTGCTGCTTGCAGAAAATATGGTAACATAGTTTCATGAAAAAAGGCAAACTCGACAATGAAACGCTCGCGAGGCTCGTCCTCGGGAAAACCGGCGCGGCGCGGCCCGAGGTGCTCGTCGGCGCGGGCATCGGCGAGGACTGCGCGGTCATCGGCTTCGGCGGCGCGGACTGCGTGGTCTCGACAGACCCGATCACGGCCACAAGCCGCGGCATCGGCGCGCACGCCATCCACGTCGCCTGCAACGACGTCGCGGCGGCCGGCGCGGAGCCCGTCGCGGTCCTGCTCACCGTCCTCCTCCCGGAAACAATCACAGAGGAAGAAATCGCGCAGATTGCGGCGGACGCGGACCGGGCCTCCCGCGAGATCGGCGTGCAGATCGCGGGCGGCCACACGGAGGTCACGGACGCGGTCAACCAGCCGCTCATCTCCGCGACGGCCCTGGGGAAATCGCCGGGCGAAGCGGCGGGGCCGCCCGCGCCCGGCTGCCGGATCTTCGTCACGAAGGCCCTGGCGCTCGAGGGCACGGCCATCCTCGCGGACAAATGCGCGGCGCAGCTGAAAAGCGTCCTCACCGACGGGGAGCTCGCGGCGGCGCGCGGGCTGCTGTCGCAGCTGTCCGTCGTGAAGGAGGGCGTGCTCGCGGGCAGGGCCGGCGCCTCGGACATGCACGACATCACGGAGGGCGGCGTGCTCGGCGCCGTCTGGGAGATCTGCACGCTGCACGGCGTCGGCGCCCGCATCCGCATGATGGACCTCCCCTTCGAGGACGTGACGCTCACCGCCTGCGCCGTCCTCGGCCTCGACCCGATGCGCCTCATCTCCAGCGGCTCGATGCTGATCGTCTGCCCGGACGCAGCCGCCGCCACGCTCACCGCCGCCATCGAAGGCGCCGGCATCCGCATCTCGGAAATCGGGGAGATCACGGCGGCGCAAGAAGGCATTATTATTGTAAACAGAAAAAACGAGCCGGAGGCGATCGCGCCGCCCGGCCCGGATGAGATCTACAAGGTCTGACGTCAGTCCGCCACGCCGTACTGCGCCTTCTTCGCGGCGACCATCGCGGCGATCTCGGCGTCGTTCTCCTCCATCATGTCCTTGAAGAAGCCCTCGTAGTCGTAGGCCAGATCCTCGAGCGGCTCCGTCTGGATGCGCTTCACATAGCCCTCGAGCATCGAGAAGTCCTTTTCGTACGCGTGCATCGAGTTGGACCGGTGCGCGTAGGTCCCGACGGGCACGCCGAGCTCCGCCGCGACGCGCTCCTGCAGGCGGATCAGCGCGAAGGCGTTCATGAAGAAGGCCTCGGGCAGGTCGTTGGAGCGGAAGTGGACGTGGCAGTCGAGCCGCCCGCCGCGGATGAGGTAGTGGATGCTCTGCAGGCAGGCTGGGTGCTCGTTGCTGCTGTCCACGGCGAAATCGCGGATGGACATGACGGCGCGCCGGCTGTACGGCTCGCGTTTGAGCTCCCGGATGACAAAGTCCAGCTGCGGCGCGAAACGCTGGTGGTAGGTGTACTCCCACAGGTTCTCGCCTTTGCCGACGATGAAGTCGAGGATGCCGTCCGTAATCTCCAGCTCGTACTGGCGCAGCTCCTTCGGGCCGCCGATGAACAGCTTGCTGATGCGCGGCTCGGCGGCCGGCTCGTCGACGTGCACGGTGATCGCGCATTCCTTCTGCAGCTGGTCGTAGTCCGGGCAGTCGACGACCTCGCCCTGCTCGGCGAGCGCCGCCAACGCTTTGTGGTACGCCTCCGGCAGTGTTTTTCCTTCTACATATACTTCTCGCAATTGATCGCCCTCCCTTTCGGTACTTTCATATATATTGTATAATATATTTCATGGATATACAAAAAATACGGAACAAAAAAGGTTTTCTCATCGACATGGACGGGGTCATCTACCACGGGAACATGATCCTGCCGGGCGTGAAGGAGTTCGTCGAGTGGATGCAGAAGGAGGGCAAGGCCTTCCTCTTCCTCACGAACAGCAGCGAGCGCTCGCCGAAGGAGCTCGACCAGAAGCTCGAGCGCATGGGGCTGGACGTGCCCGAGGAGCACTTCTACACGAGCGCGCTCGCGACCGCGAAATTCGTCGCCACGCAGTCGCCCGGCGGCTCGGCCTACGTCATCGGGGAGCCCGGCCTGCACAACGCGCTCTACGACGCGGGCATCACGCAAAACGACGTCGACCCGGACTACGTGATCGTCGGCGAGACGCGCACCTACACGTACGACGCGATCCTGCGCGCCACGCACCACGTCTTCGGCGGCGCGCGCCTCATCGGCACGAACCCGGACACGACGGGCCCCTCCGAGGACGGCATCATCCCCGCGTGCAAGGCCCTCATCGCCCCGATCGAAATCGCGACGGGCAGGCAGGCCTACTTCGTCGGCAAGCCGAACCCGCTCATGATGCGGTCCGGGCTGCGCCGCCTCAACGTCCACTCGGAGGACGCAGCGATGATCGGGGACCGCATGGACACGGACATCATCGCGGGCATCGAAACGGGCATCGACACGGTCCTCGTGCTCTCGGGCGTGACGCGCAAGAAGGACATCAAAAAATTCCCCTACCGCCCGACCTACATCCTGAAAGGCGTCTCAGAGATCACGCCGTAGGGGGCGCTTCCTTTTGCACAAGAAAAAACCGCCGGGCTTTGTGAGCCCCTGGCGGATTCTCCATGGTCGGAGTGGTGAGACTCGAACTCACGACCCCTTGACCCCCAGTCAAGTACGCTAACCAAACTGCGCTACACCCCGGTGACCAAGTCGCCGCTTTTTTTGCGGTCGAGAGATAGTATATTCCAAGCACTGGAAAAAGTAAATAGCCTTTTGGAAACGGCTTGTTTCCGGACTGGTGGACTGGTGGGCCGGTGGCCATTTTTTCAGTTTTTGCGTTACGCCCGCCTCTTCAAGACCTTCTCCAACGGCTTGCCTTTCGCCAGTTCATCGACCAATTTGTCGAGCCAGCGGATTTTCTGCATCAGAGGGTTTTCGATTTCTTCCACGCGGATGCCGCAGACGGCGCCTTTTATTTGTTCAGCGTCTGGATGAATCTGCGGCGCTTCGGCAAAAAACGTCTCGTAATCGACTTCGTTTTCGACTTGCGTGCGCAGGCCGTCCTCGTCGTATCCGGTCAGCCAGCAGATGACGGCATCCACCTCGGCGCGGGTGCGGCCTTTGCGCTCCACCTTCGCGGCTCTGCGCTTTCGAGCGCAAAGCAATCGACGGCGACACCGCGCCGCTCCAGCTCGGCGGTGAGCCTGTCCACGACATACTTCGTCATCCCGGTTCCGGAAAACCAAAACAAACAAATACGGTTATTGACCATTTTCCTTCGCCGGCTTCAGGGTGTTCCCTGTTCCCGAAAAAAGAACACGACGTTTTTCATAACAATCCCTCTCCATCCGCTGCTTGTACCAAATCAGCTTCATTGTATCATATGCGCCCGCGTCCCCGGGCCGCGCGGCGGTTTGTCCGCCCGATGATTCCGGTGGTACAATATTCCCATGGTTATGGACAAATACAACAGGCTGCTTGAGATCCTTCGCGGATACGGGAGCGTCGCTGTCGCCTTCTCCGGCGGCGTCGACTCCACGCTGCTGCTTCATGCTGCGCACGAGGCCCTCGGCGACGGAGTTATCGCCGTGACCGCGCGGTCATGCTCGTTTCCGGAGCGGGAGCTTGCGGAGGCGACGGCCTTCTGCGCGGAGCGCGGCATCCGCCATGCGGTGACGGACTCGG
>JAISTX010000045.1 GCA_031272365.1 Eubacteriales Family XIII. Incertae Sedis bacterium | reverse complement strand
AAAAACCCGCCCAAAGTCCATAAGTCATCCCCCATTGAAATGCAGCCTACAGTAGTCCTATGCTACTATTGTGCCCCACCCCGGCGGAAAAAAACAGGCGGGGGTTGACCACTTTTTTTGCCCTCAAAAAAAACTTTTTGTCCCGAAAAGGATAGCAGCCTCGCTGCCGCGAGCCTGCCTTTGATTGAAGCATGGATTCCGGGTTCGCTTCGCGCCCCGGAATGACAATAGTGGTGGCATAACCGGAATCCATGCTCCAATCAATAGGCGGATGCGCAGCATCCGGCATCCTTCACAACCCCGTATACTCCTCCAGCGTCCTATACTCCGCCACGGCCCCGGCCTTCTTCATGCGCAGCGCCATCAAAAACGCCGCCGCCGTGTCCACGCACGTCAGCACGGGCAGGTTGCGCTCCGTTGCGTAGCGCCGCACCTCGAAGCTGTCCGTCGCCGGGTCGTTCGCCACGTTCGGCACGTCGATGACGCACGTCACCGCCCCGTCCGCGATGAGCGCCTTCATCCGCGCCGCGTCCGCCTCCTGCGTATCCGCAAAACCGTGATCCCGCAGGAAGGACAGCGTGCTCCCGAAAGACCACAGCGAGAACCCCTCGTCCACATACGCCCGCACGACCGCGAGCGACTCCTCGTTTTTGTCCGGGTTTTTCAGCCGCACGTACAGCCCCTCCCCGCCGCCGTCCGGGATGTGCACCCCGCTCGCGAGGAAGCCCTTGTAGCACGCCTTCTCGTAGCTGGCGTCCACGCCGAGCACCTCGCCCGTCGACTTCATCTCCGGCCCGAGCGCCATGTCCACGTCCGTGAGCTTCGCCCCCGAGAACACCGGCACCTTCACCGCCGTCAGCTTCATCTTGCGGTACAGCCCCGTCCCGTACTCCGAGTCGCGCAGCCGGTGCCCGAGCATGGAGGCGACCGCGAGCTTCACCATCGGCACGCCCGTCACCTTCGAAATGATCGGCACCGTCCGCGACGCGCGCGGGTTCACCTCGATGACCCAGACCTTCCGCCCGTCCCACGCGTACTGGATGTTGACGAGCCCGCAGACGCCGAGCCCGCGCGTGATCTTCTCCGTGTAGTCGATGAGCGTATCGCACACCTCGTTCGGCGCCGTGTGCGGCGGGTAGACGCTGATGCTGTCGCCCGAATGCACGCCCGTCCGCTCCACATGCTCCATGATGCCGGGGATGAGGATGTCCTCCCCGTCCGAGATCGCATCCACCTCGATCTCCTTGCCGAAGATGTATTTGTCGATGAGCACCGGGTGCTCGGCGGACAGCGACACCGCCTCCGTCAGGTACTCGAGCAGCTCCTTGTCGCTGTAGACCACCTGCATCGCGCGCCCGCCGATGACGTACGACGGCCGCACCACGAGCGGGTAGCCGAGCTCCGCGACGGCCGCGAACGCCGCCTCCTTCGTCGTCACCGAGACCCCGGGCGGCGTGTCGATGCCGAGCCGCGCGAGGAATTCCGTCGTCTTCTGCCGGTCCTCCGCGAGGTCGATGCTCGCAAACGAAGTCCCGAGGATGTTGATGCCGCGCCGGTCCAGGTCCTCCGCTAGGTTCAGCGAAGTCTGCCCGCCAAACTGCAGGATCACGCCGAGCGGCCGCTCTTTCTTGATGACGTTCATCACGTCGTCGACGTGCAGGGCCTCGAAGTACAGTTTGTCCGAAGTGTCGAAGTCCGTGCTCACCGTCTCCGGGTTGTTATTGATGATGACCGCCTCGTAGCCCAGCTCCTTGATGGCCCACACCCCGCGCACGCAGCAGTAGTCAAACTCGATCCCCTGCCCGATGCGGATCGGCCCCGAGCCGACGATCAAGATCTTTTGATTGTCCGAAATGCGGCTCTCGTCCTCCGTGTCGAAACAGGAATAATAATACGGCGTGCGCGCCTCGAACTCGCCCCCGCAGGTGTCGACGACTTTGTAGACGGGGTAGATTTCGTTGTAGACGCGGATGTCCGTGAGCACGTCGCGCCCCGCGCCCGTGAGGGAGAGGATCTCGCTGTCCGTGAAGCCGATCTCCTCCGCCTCGTAGATGAGCGCCGCCGAGAGGACGCCGTGCGTCTCCGCCAAAGTCTTTTCCATCTTCACGATGCGGTACAGCTTGCCGAGAAACCACCGGTCGACCTTCGTCAGCTCAAACAGCCCGTCGATGCTGAAAGGCCCCGCGGCTTCGTCCCCGGATAGCCCTTCCGCCGCGGCCGCCGCGATGCCGCGGCGCAGCGCCTCCGCGATCGCAAAGATCCGCTCGTCGTCGCGCGCCACGATCTTCGCCGTGAGCTCCCCGTCCGACATCTTCATGATCGCCGGCACGCGCAGCCCCTCCCGCTTGATCTCCAGCGACGTGATCGCCTTGAGCAAAGCGCTCTCGAACGTGCGCGAGATGCTCATCACCTCGCCCGTCGCCTTCATCTGCGTCCCGAGCCGGCGCGACGCCGTCTTGAATTTGTCGAAGGGCCATTTCGGAAATTTCACGACGCAGTAGTCGAGCGTCGGCTCGAAGCACGCGCTCGTCTCGCCCGTCACGTAGTTTTTCAGCTCGTCCAAGGAATACCCGAGCGCGATCTTCGCCGCGAGCTTCGCGATCGGGTAGCCCGCCGCCTTCGACGCGAGCGCGGAGCTCCGGCTCACGCGCGGGTTCACCTCGATCACGATGTATTTGCTCGTGTCCGGGTCGAGCGCAAACTGCACGTTGCACCCGCCTTCGATGTCGAGGCTGCGGATGATCTTGAGCGCCGCGTCGCGCAGCATCTGGTACTCGTAGTCGCGCAGCGTCTGGATCGGCGCCACGACGATCGAGTCGCCCGTGTGCACGCCGACGGGGTCGAAGTTTTCCATGCCGCAGACCGTGATGCAGTTGTCCTTCGCGTCGCGCATCACCTCGTACTCGATCTCCTTCCAGCCCGCGACGGACTCCTCCAGGAGGATCTGCCCGATCGCGCTGTTTTCGATGCCGCTCGTGACGAGCGTATCGAGCTCCGCGTCGCACGTGGCGATGCCGCCGCCCGTGCCGCCGAGCGTGTACGCGGGCCGGATGATGACGGGGTAGCCGACCTTCTCCACGAAGGCCCGGCACTCCCCGATGCCGTGCGCGATGATGCTGTCCGGGATCGGCTCGCCGATCTCGTGCATCAGCTTCTTGAACTCCTCGCGGTCCTCCGCGCGGCGGATCGACTCCTTGTTGACGCCGAGCAGCAGCGCCCCGTACTTCGCGAGGATGCCCTTCTCGTCGAGCTCCATCGCGAGGTTGAGCCCCGTCTGGCCGCCGAAGCCCGCCAGCACGCCCTGCGGCCGCTCCTTCGCAATAATGACCTCGAGCGCCTCTTCCGTGAGCGGCTCCATATAGACCTTGTCGGCGATCCCTTCGTCCGTCATGATCGTCGCGGGGTTGGAGTTGACGAGCACGCACTCGATGCCCTCCTCGCGGATGGCCTTGCAGGCCTGCGTGCCCGCGTAGTCGAACTCTGCCGCCTGCCCGATGATGATGGGGCCGGAGCCGATCATGAGCACCTTCATGAGCCCTTCGCGCTTAGGCATCGCGGCCACCCCCTTTGCGGATCATGGCCACAAACCGGTCGAACAGCCCCTGCGAGTCGTTCGGCCCCGGCGAGCCCTCCGGGTGGTACTGCACCGAGAAGACCGGCAGCTCCGTGTGCCGCATCCCCTCGACCGTCCCGTCGTTGAGGTTGACGTGCGTCACGACGAACCCGCCCTTGCTGACGCTCTCCGCCGCGACCGCAAAGCTGTGGTTTTGCGACGTGATCGCCGAGCGGTCCGTCTCGAGGTCGATGACGCCGTGGTTGGCGCCCCGGTGCCCAAATTTCAGCTTGTACGTGCGCCCGCCCGCCGCGAGCCCGATCACCTGGTGCCCCATGCAGATGCCGAAGATCGGCAAGGGCGGGATCCTGCCCGAAGCCGAAAGCGCCAGCAGCGCGCGCGTCGTCTCGACGCCCGCCTCGCAGGCCTCCGGGTCTCCGGGCCCGTTCGACAGGAACACCCCGTCGGGCTCCGCCGCCAGCACCTCCTCGGCCGTCGCCCCGTAGGGGAAGAGGTAGACCTCGCAGCCGCGGTCCGTCAGCCCCGTCAGGATATTGCGCTTGATGCCGAAGTCCAGCACCGCGACCCGCAGCGCCGCGCCGCCTTCGCCGCCGGACGGCGGGATGACCAACAGCTCCCGCGTCCCCACCTCGCGCATATAGTCCGTCCGCAGCGCCGGCACCCGCCCGGCCCCGGGCAGCAGCGACAGCGCCTCCTCCTTCGAGATCCCCTCCGTGGAGATCACGCAGGGCACCGTGCCCGCCTCGCGGATCTTCTTCGTGACCTGCCGCGTGTCCACGTTGTACACGCCCGGGATGCCCTGCGCCGCCAGCCACTCCGAGATGCTCATCACGCTCATGCGGTTGCTCGGCCGGAACGTGATGTCCCGCGTCACAAACCCGAACGCGTGGATCTTCGCCGACTGGTTGTCCACCTCGCTCACCCCGTAGTTGCCGATCAGGGGGTAGGTCATGTTGATGACCTGCCCGCAGTACGACGGGTCCGTCAGGATGCCCTGATAGCCCGTCATCGACGTGTTGAACACAAGCTCGCCGACATTCGTCGCCGCCGCACCGAAGCCTTTGCCCCGGAACGCCGACCCGTCTTCCAAAACCAATAGTCCTTCCATGAAGCCCTCCGGTGTATAATTATACATGTAAATTCATAATTATTCAATAAGAAATTCGCTTGCCGGCTCCTCCCCCGCTGCGAGCGCCGCAGTCGCCTCGCTCGCGTAGTGCGCGATGTACTGCACGTCCAGCACGCCGATGGCCGACTCCTCCCCGGGCATCGTCACGTAGCCCTGGACCGCCTTGACGCTCTTGAGCATATCGGGCGGCGGCGCCGTGTCCTCCAGCTTCGCGATCGTCTCGATGCTGTCGACGCGGATGCCCGCGTGCCCGTCCGGGACCTCGACAACGATCACGATCTCCCGGCTGCCCTCGACATAGGCCGCCGAGGCGGCCCGGAGCAGATCCATCGTCTTGCGGAAATGCGTGTCCTTCATCTCCTGTACGAGGGACGCCGCCTCCTCCCGGCGGCCCAGCGCGACCAGCTGCTTCGCGCGGATCGCGGTCTCGTGGATCGCCTTGTGCGGCTCGTCGATGCGGAGGAGCAGCGCGTTCAGCACGCTGTTGGAGGTCCGGAACTGGTCGTACCAGCGCCCGAAGCGGCATTTGTGCGGGTCCGTCTCGACCGTGACGTCCCGCCCGGTGCGCACGCTCTCCTCGAGCTCGCGCACCCATTCCGTGTGCTCGTGGATGCGCTCCCGCATCAGCTCCTCGAGCTCCTCGGCCAGCAGCTTCATCCCGAACAGGCGGCGCACGCTGACGACGGGCACCAGGTCGCCCCGGTGCTCGATCAGCCCGAGGATGAAGTCCGGTGCCTCCGGCACCGGCGTGTAGCCCCCCGGCGCGACGATCGCGTTCACGTCCGCCACCGGGACCGCGTACCGGCCGCCGCCCGTGTCGCAGATGAGGTAGAGGCCGGCGACCTCGTCTTCCGGCTCCTCGTACTCCATAGGCAGATTGAAAGCAAATTCGTTGATAAACTCGTTCATGGTCCCTCGCTCCCGTTATTTGATAACCCTATTGTAACATGCCCCGCGCAACCTATTGTGGTAAAATACATTGCATGAAGAAAAGGAGAAAAAGCAATTTCGGCGTTCTCGTCGCGCTTATATTCATACTTGCCACTGGGATCGGCGTCGGGAGCTATTTTCTGCTGGTGAGCGGCATGAGCGAAACCTCCGGGTCCACCCCGTTCATCGAACTATACGCAACCGAGGACTACGGGGAGGAAACGGACATGATGGAGAACGGCGCGGCCTCGCCGCAGCTGACCGACGAATACGTCATGGTCATCGGCGACAGCATCACGGTCGGCGCCAAGAAGGAGCTGGCGAGCCGCATCGAGAATCTGTCCGTCGACGCCGAGGTCGGCCGCGGCATGGGCACCGGTTATGGCATCCTCAAACGCCGCATCGACGCGGGCATGCTCGCGGAGGGCGACATCGTCGTCATCTCCCTCGCCAACAACATCCACAACGGTTCGCTCGACAACGCGCAGGACGTCATCGACGACCTGCCCGAAGGCGTCCGCCTGGTCTTCGTGACGGGCCACGGCCTGAGCAATATGAAACCGCTGAACGAGCTGATCCGCACCTTCCCCGACGACTACGAGTTCATCACGGTCGCGGACTGGGACGAGGCGGTCACGGGCCAGAGCGGCCTGCTCGCCAGCGACGGCATCCACGTGGCCGGCAACAAGGGCAACGTCCTCTACGCCGAGCTGGTCCTGGAGGCCATAGAAGAAGCCCTCGCAAAACCCGCCAAAACCAGCTAAAGGCGCCGCACGCGCCCAGCGCTCAGCGCTTGAACTTCACCGCGGTGCCGTAGGCGACGACCGTGCTCATCGTGTCGCCGATGGTCTCCGTGTCGAAGCGCAGGCCGACGACGGCGTCCGCGCCGATGCTCGACGCGTGCTGGATCAGCTTGTTCATCGACTCGTCGCGCGTCTCGACCGCGAGCTTCTCGAACGCGCCGATGTTGCCGCCGACGACGGCCTTCAGCCCGGCGCCGAAGGTGCTCGCGATGTTGCGCGAACGCGACGTGATTCCGAACACGAGGCCCAGGTTTTCGCCGATCTCATAGGGTTCCGCGGAAAAAGTGGTGGATACGATCATGATGTTCTCCTTTCAATATTTTGATACATCGTCCACAAAAGGCCTGTCCGGCTCTTCCGCGCGGCCGAGCGCTTTCTCGTAGATTTGCGCCGCCGCACGGACCTCGGGCACCGCGACCGCAGGGGGTTCCGGCGCGGTATAGGCCTTCTCGTGCTCCTTGCCTTCGTCAATTTTAAATTTTTTCACCATCTCGCGCAAGAGGAGCGCCTCTTCCTTGATCTGGGCGCTCGCCGCCGCGCCCTCCTCCGCCGTCGCGCTGTTGTGGAACACCACGCTCGTCAGCTCGGAGACGCTGGCGTTGATCTCGTCGATGCGGGCGCTCTGGCCCTGCGCCGCCGACGTGATGTCCGCGAGCAGCACGTCCGCCGTCTCGACGCCCTTTTCGATCGTGTCGAAGTAGGTGATCGCCTCCGCCACGATGCGGTCGCCGAGCTCGGCCTTCAGGATCGTGTCCGCGATCATCGCGTTCGTCTCGTGCGCGGCGGCCGCGCATTTCGTCGCCAGGTTCCGCACCTCGTCCGCGACGACTGCGAAGCCCTTCCCGTGGGAGCCGGCCCTGGCCGCCTCGACCGCCGCGTTCAAGGCCAGGATGTTGGTCTGGAAGGCGATCTCGTCGATGACCTTCATGACGCCGCCGATCGCGTGGGACGCCTCGCTGATCTCCTTCATCGCCTGGATCATCGCCTCCATCCGCTTGCCGCCGTCATTGGCATGGCCCCGGATCTCGCCCGCCAGCTTCGCCGCGTCTTCCGCGCGCCCCGCGTTTTTGTCCGCCTCGTCCGCGATCTCGCCCGCCGCCCGCTGCAGGTTCTCGACCGTGGCCGATTGCTGCGAGGACGCCTGGGACAGCGCCTGGGAGCCCGCGGCGAGCTCCTGCGCGCCCCGCGACAGCTGCTCCGTCGTCTCCGTCACTTCCCGCACGATCGCGCTGATGTTGTTGACCACGTCGTTCACGGCGTTGCCGAGGATGTCGTTGGAGCCCGTCATGTCAACCGTTTCGGACAGGTCGCCGGAGGCCACGCGCTCGAGCACCTCCACCTTCCGCTTCAGGTCCTCCATCATGGAGCAGAAAGAAGACGCGAGCCCGCCGACCTCGTCCTCCCTCGTGGCGGTCACCGCCAGCGGCTCCGACAGCCCTTCCGGCATGTGGATGTCGCCGGTCTTCGTGACGACGCGCATCACGTGCTCGATGTTCCCGATCGGCAGCGCGATCGAGCGGGACATGCGCAGCGACAGCACCAGCGAGATGAGGATCGCGGCGACGACGAAGGCGACCATGAGCAGGATCGACGTCTGCAGCACCTGCTGCCCGTAGGCAATCCGCTCCTCCGCCTGCCGGTGGTTGATCTCGTCGAGCTGGTCGAGGTAGCCGCTGACCACGAAGCCCAGGTCGTCGATCTTCTTGATGACCGCGTATTTTGCGTCCTCGTCGTTCGAGCTGCTCAGGTCTATGATCTTCTGGCACTGCTCCCGGAACCCCGTCTCGTACTGCTCCTTCATCTTCGAGAAGACCAGCGCCTCGTTTTCCTCCATCTCCGCGCCCTCGTACTCCGTCATCGCCTTCGTGAACTCCTCGTCCTTGGTGGCGATGCTGCGGATCTCCTCCTGCACGAAGCGCTCGTCGTGGCCATGGTAGAGCACGATGTCGATCGCGGCGATGCGCTGCTGCGCCAGGGTGTCGTACATGATGCCGATGTTGGAGACCGGCTGGAAGCTCCGCTCGAACATCGACCGGCTGACGTTGCTCATATTCGAGTTGATCAGCACGGCGATGATGCCGATGATCAGCGTAATCGCGCACACAGACAGCATGGCGAGCAGGATCCTCCTGCCGATTTTCAGTGACGTAAAATCTTTCATGTCCCCTTCCCCTGCGCACCGCGCATCATTTTTTCCCGCACAATCCTAATATATTTCATGCACCCAAATCGGCGTCGCCTCCATTGCTGCCAGGGAAAGCCGCGCGGCCGCCCCCTTCCTGCGAATAACCAGAGAGGAAGGCGCGCATCCGCTCCGCGATGACGCTGAGCTCGGGCACTTCCGGCAGGTAGACGATGCGGAAATGATCGGGCTCGGGGTAGTTGAACCCGCGCCCGTGCGTCATGAGCACATGGTGCTCGTGGAGGAAGTCGAGCACGAACCGCTCGTCGTCCACGATGTCAAACCGCTTCACGTCGATTTTCGGGAAGATGTAGAAAGCCGCCTTCGGCTTCACGGCGGACAGCCCCGGGATGCCCGCGATCGCCCGGTAGATGCACTCCTTCTGCTCCCAGACCCGTCCGCCCGGGCGGAGCAGCGGCGCGGCGCTGTAAGGGTGCTTCAGCGCGGCCGGGATCACGAGCTGCGCCGGGACGTTGGCGCACATCCGCATGGAGGCGAGCATGCGCACCCCCTCGATGTAGTCCGCGGCGAGGTCCTTGCGGCCCGAGAACGTGAGCCACGCGCAGCGGAACCCCGCGACCATATGCGATTTCGACAGCCCGTTGAGCGTCACGACGAAGATGTCGTCCGCCCCGTCGACCGAAGCCGTCGACACGTGCGCCTCCCCTTCCATCACGAGCCGGTCGTAGATCTCGTCGGAAAACACGATGAGCTCATGCTCGTATGCGAGCTTCACGATGCGCGCCAGCGTCTCCCCGGGGTAGAGGGCGCCCGTCGGGTTGTTCGGGTTGATGAGGACGATCGCCTTCGTCTTCGGCGTGATCTTCGCCTCGATGTCGGCCAGGTCCGGCTGCCATTCGCTCTGCTCGTCGCAGAGGTAGTGCACGACCCTGCCGCCGCAGAGCGTCGCGGTGCCCGTCCACAGCGGGTAGTCCGGCGCCGGGATGAGGATCTCGTCGCCGTTGTCGAGCAGCGCCTGCAGCG
Source organism: Eubacteriales Family XIII. Incertae Sedis bacterium (assembly GCA_031272365.1). Classification (GTDB taxonomy): domain Bacteria; phylum Bacillota; class Clostridia; order Peptostreptococcales; family Anaerovoracaceae; genus WRFF01. Next base: position 34,846 of record JAISTX010000045.1, on the reverse strand, counting down.
CGATGCTGATGAGCTCGGACACGCCGTTGCCCGTGAAGACATCCGCCGCCGTCACGCCGCGCATTCCTTTCGTACGGCAATAATCGGCCACGGCCTCGCGCGCCTCCGCGATGCCGATGCTGTCCGAGTAAGCCTCGCCGGCGCGCACGGCCCGCCGCATGGCCTCTTCCACAAAATCCGGCGCGTACAGCCCGAACGCGGCCGGGTTGCCCGTGTTGAGCGGGATGATGGGGATCCCCTGCGCCATCATCCGCGACGCTTCTTCCGCAACCGGCCCTCTGATATCATAGCCGACGTTGCAGAGCTTCGTCGTCTTCTTGAATTCTCTCATGCCCCGATTCCAAGTCCTTTCCTGATTTTCGTAAAAGGAAATTATACCACATCGGGGATGGATGGGTTTCAGTCCAGAAGCCCCCGCGCTTTCGTGTAGTTGAACACCGGCCCCTCCAGGCAGACATAGGTCTCATCGATCTTGCAGTGGCCGCATTTCCCCACCGCGCAGGACATCTTGCGCTCGAAGGAGACCCATATCTTTTCGTCCGGCACCCCCAAATCCTCCAGCTCCTGCGCCACGAACCGCATCATGACCGGGGGGCCGACGACCGCGACGTTGTAGTCCTCGAACGAGGCGAACGGGATCTTGTGGATGTGCGCCGTGACCATGCCGGCCTCAAAGCCGGGCGCCGCGGCGCCGTCCAGCGTGGCGATCGTGTGGAAGGCCTCGCGGAACCGCGCCAAATCCTCCGCGAAAAGCACGGAATCCAAGTCCTTGAACCCGGCGATCAGGTGCAGGGAGCGCACTTCCCCGGGGTGGTCCGCAAAATGCCGGAGCGTGCTGCGCAGCGGGGCGAGCCCCGTGCCGCCTGCGATGAGGGCCAGGTCCTTGTGCCGGAACTCGTCGAGCGGCCAGGACGTCCCGTAGGGCCCCCGCATGAACAGCGTGTCCCCCGCCGCAAGGCCGAACACGCCGTCGGTCAGGCGCCCGACTTTGCGGATGGTGAACTCCAGGTAGCCCTCCCCCCGCGCGCTCACGGAGATCGGCGCCTCCCCGACCTTCGGGATCGACAGCTGGAAAAACTGGCCGTGCCGCGTCTCGACATCGCAGGCGACGCGGAAGGTGTACTCCGCCTTCGTCTCCTTCGTAACGCCCAAAATCCTGTAAGGGGCCGGCAGCATGATGTTATGATTCATTTTTCAATGCCTCCGCGAGCTTGTCGACCGTGCCGGAAAACGAAATATCCTCGGGGCACCGCGCGTCGCAGCGCCCGCAGCCGACGCACATATGGCCGGCGCCGAAACGCCTATGGAAACCGTGGACCTTGTGCAGGACCTTGAAGCGCATCCGGTCCGCGGCGTCCTTCCGGACGTTCCCGCCCCCCGCCACCAGGGCGAAGTCCTCCTGCATGCAGCCCGCCCAGGCCCGGCGGCGCTCCCCGGAAAGCCCCTTCTCGTCATACAGCACGTCCGTCGTGTCGAAGCAGCTGCAGGAGATGCACACGGCGTTGCAGCTGCCGCACCCCACGCAGTTTTCGGCGGCCTCCCCCCACAGCGGGAGCGCGTGGATCCCGGGCAGGTCGCCGTCGTCGAACGCGGGCAGCCGCACCGTTTTCGCATTGCCGCGCAGGGAGCCGGGGGTGAAGTCGCAGGGCTCGCAAGCGCGGAAGAACGGTTCGAAATCCGGGTTCTTGACCGCGGCGAGCACGTCCCCGCCGCCAAGCCGCAGGGCCACATCGTAGCAGTCCGCCTGATTGGCGCCCACGGACGCGCAAAAACACCCCTCGAACCCCTCCAGGCATTCGATCAGGAAGATCTTCAGCTTTTGCCGCAGGCGGTCGTAGAAGTATTCCCGGCGCCCGCCGTTCTCCAGGAAAATCCGGTCGAGCCGCAGGATGCCGTTGACGTCGCAGGGCCTCGCGAAGAGGATCCTCCCCCGCCCGTCCGCAGCGCTCTCCTCGAAGCGCCCGCCCTCAAAGCGGAACATGGTCTGCAGCGGGGGGAAGACCACCGATTTCGGCGAGTCGGCCGATTGGCCGCCAAGCTCGATCTGGCGGGCGGACTCCACCCTCCCGTAGCGGATCTGGGGCGCCTCGCCCCTGTCCGAGGCGGTCGGCGCGTAGATGTCGTAGGTCTCGCCCAGCGCCGCCATCACCCGGTCCAACCCGGGCAGGCTCATTCGGTAGCCCATTGCCCTGCGCCTCCTTCAAAATACCGCTCCTCCTGCTCCAGGAACCCCTTCGTGATGCCGGCGAACGCGCGGTAGAAATCGGTCCGGGCGCATCTGCGGGCATCGTCGCAAAAGCCCCGATACCACCGGAAGAGGTGGGCGGCCAGGAAGTCCGCCTGCTCGCCCATGTAGCCAAGGTAGTTGGCCGTATTGCCATGCGCCAGCGCCAGGGCCGCCTGCCGGCACAGGTGCGCCATGAAGGACAGCTCCAGGCCGATGTGGTCCGACGGGATCTTGAACGCGCCCGGGTCGGGCTCCAGCCCTTTTTCCCGGTAGAGCGCCGCCGTTTCCGCCCCGCTCACCCCGCCGAGGCCCCGCCCGGGATCCCGGTACACCGATTCGTACGGGAACGCGGCGAGCCCCTGGGCCTGCCCGGCGGCGAGGAAGGTCCCCGCGTAGTCGGCGGCGATGGACTCGACGGTCTCCGCGTCCGCGCCCGCTTCGCCCAAATACGCCGCCAGGCGCGCATAGCCCTCTTTCAGGTCGCCCTCCGCCCGGTCCAAAGGGAGCTCCATTTTCTTCATGGCCTCCAGCCGCGCGGCGTCCGGCTCCTCGAGGTAGACCCCGCCGAGCAGCCGGTACAGGCTTTCCCGCTGCCGGAGCAGCATGGCTACAGCCTCATTCATGGCCATCGCCCCCCTCCAGCGCCGCCCGGGAAAACTCGTGGGGCAGCATGTCGAGCCACGGGGCGTTCCGCAGGATGAACCGCCCGTTCGGCTTGCAGCCGGACGCCTCTTTCAAAGCGTGGACATTGCCCTCGCCCGCTTCGCGGATCCGCCTCGACACCTCGCTTTCCGGGTCGTCGATGTCGCCGAAAAACAGGCATTCCCCCGCGCAGTTGCGCACGCAGGCCGGCTGCTCGCCGCGATCCCTCCTGGCCTGGCAGAGATCGCATTTGTCGGCGGCCTTCCTTTCCGGATTGAAATAATTGGCCTGATAGGGGCAGGCCCGGATGCAGCTCTGGCATCCGACGCAGAGCCCCCCGTCGATTTTGACCACGCCGTCCGCGGCGTCTTTCGAGGCCGCGTCCTTGTAGCGGGCCCCGGTCGGGCAGACCTTCACGCAGGCGGGCTGGTCGCATTGCTGGCACATCACCGGCAGGAAGTACATGTTCAGGTCCGGGTAGTCGCCGTACGGCCCGATCGTGTAGTTTGTGCACCGGGACGGGCCCAGGGCGATGCCGTTTTCCGTCTTGCAGGCCACCTGGCAGCCCCCTTTGCACCCGATGCAGCGGTCCACGTCCACGAGGATGATCCATTGGCTCACGGTCAGTTCTCCTTTCCGTCGGTGGGGCCGGCCGGCGCGGGCAGCCAGGACTTGAAGTCCTGCGGCTTTGTCAGGACGCCCTCCGGCGGGCCCTCCTCCGCCTTGTACGCCTTCACCTGGAACGCCCGGAGCGAATACGTGCCGACCACGTCGTTGAACGGCGCGGTGGACTTGGTCAGGACGTTCACATTCATCTCCTGCCAGCCGTGGGTGCCCGTGTTCAGCGTTTCCGGGTTCCAGAACCGCTCCATGAAAATCGTCCCCGGCTTGATCCCCCGCGTCACGCAGCACAGGCCGCGCACCCTGCCCCGCTTGGATTCCACCCAGATCCAGTCCCCGTCCCCGATGCCGTACCTGTTTGCGTCGACCGGGTTCAGCAGGACTTCCGGCACGGGGTACATCTCCCGCAGGGCGGGGATGTTGCGCAGGGTGGAGTGGTGGTAGAAGGGGACCCGCCCGCTTGTCAGGGTGAGGGGGAATTCCCGGCTGACCGCGTCGTCTTTCGCAGGGCTTTCCTCGGGCTCCAGGTAGTAGGCCAGCGGTTGGTATTCCCGGGGCGCGGGCGGGAGCGGGACGGGGGAGAACGGCAGCCCCGTCCGGCCGAGGGTGATCATGCTTTCCAGATAGACCTCCAGCTTCCGCGACGGCGTGTCGAAGCCCCGCGGCAGGCCGGTCCCAGGGTCTTCCTCCAAATAGACGTAGTAGCTGCGCCACTCCTCCTTCGGCAGGTATTCAAACGGGGCCTTTTCCTTCATCTCCCGGAAGCGCATGCCCACGGCCGGCGTGATGTGGTCGAAAAACTCCTCCATCGAATCCCAATACGGCAGGTCCTCCCCCATGAATTCCGCGTCGAAGGCCTTGGCGCAGCCTTCATGCCCCCGCTTGGCGCATTCCTTGGCGAGCAGGGACCAGATCAGCGTCTCGTCCTTGGTGTCCCACAGGTGCGCCGCCGCCTGGCGGGCCACGAGCGTGTTGCAGGTCTCGACGATCATGTTGGTCTCAAGCCATTCCTCCGTCGGCAGCAGGATATCCGCATAGGCGGAGAAGGAGGTCGGGCACATATGCATATGGACGATGAAGTCCAGCTTCCCGATCGCTTCCGCCCAGCGGCGGCTCTCCGCCACGACGGCCAGCTTGTTGCCGCTGCGGTCGATCCAGACCCGGGGCTGGTAGGGCTCCCCGGTGAGGATGGCGTCCAGGATGCTGGAGGGGTGCCCCGCGTGCCAGATATGCAGCCCTTTGAACTCCGTGCCGCCCAGGCGCTTCGCGAGCTGCTCCGGCGGGAGCATCCGCCGCGCCACCGGCACCGGGTAGTTGGGCACCTTCAGGACCTTGCTCGTCCGGAAGCGCTGCATCAGGACGCCGGGCTTCTCCACGTTCCCGCGCAGCAGGTCGATGGCGCAGGCGGCCATGGCCGCCTGCACGGAATTGGGGGTCTGGTCGGTCGCGACGCCCAGGGCGATGGCGCCGGGCGTGTTGTCCGTGTAGATCCGGATGGCCTTCTCGATCCGCTCCGGCTCCAGGCCGCAGATCCCCCCGGCCTCTTCCAGGGTGTACGCCTCCACGCTTTCCCGGAGCAGGCGGAACCCCGTCTTGTACAAAACGCCGTCGATGAGATGCTCGCCGTCCAGCTCCGGCGCAAGGGCCTCGTCGTACGGGTAGGCCATCGGCTTCGCGCCCCCCGCGTTTGCGTCCCAGACCATGAACGTGTCCGGCGCGCCCACGCCGGGGTGCCGCCAGAGCAGCTTCGTCTCCGCGTTCACGAGGAACGGGAGGTTGGTCCACCGCAAGACGAAATCCCGGTCGTAAAGGCCGTGGTCGATGATGTATTTTGTCCACGCCAGCAGCAGCGCCACGTCCGTCCCCGGGCGGATCGGCAGCCACAGGTCCGACTTGGCCGCGTCCGGGGTCAGCCGGGGGTCGACCACGACGGTCTTCAGCCCCCTGGCCCGCAGCTCGTTGACCGCCCGCCCGCCGCTGGCCGGGCAGGAATAGGACGGGGCCGTCCCCCAGAGCACGAGGGCTCGGATGGGCGTGTCCTCCGGGAAATACAGCTCCAGCGCGTTGGAGTCGGCGATGCTCGGGTCGACGCCGCCGTACATCATGGTGTACGACAGCACCCGGGGCAAATAGCACTGCGCGCACCCCGGCTCGAACCAGTTTGGCGTGCCGAAGATGTTGCAAAACCGGGCAATGCTCCAGATTTCCGGGTTCCCGCCGCCGCCGGTCGAGCAGAACACGGCCTCCGCGCCGTATTTGTCCCGGGTGTCCATCAGCTTCTCCGCAATTTCGCCGAGCGCCTCCCCCCAGGAGACCCTGCGCCAGCGCCCGCCGCCCCGCTCCCCCACCCGCTTGAGCGGGTATTTGTTGCGGTTCGGGTGGTAGAGCGCCTGCATCCCGGACAGCCCCTTCGCGCACATACGCCCCCGGCTCATCGGGTCCTCCGGGTTGCCTTCCAGCTTCACCACGCGCCCGTTTTCCACGGTGGCGAGCACGCCGCAGTTTGCGATGCACGCCCGGCAAGCGGTCTTGACGACGCGGGAGAAGGCCTCCGGCGCGCCGCCGCCCGCCTGCGACAGTTTCACAAAGCCGGGGCTGCCGAAGGCAGCATCCGTAAGCCCGCCAATCGAAATAGATTCCAGATAATCCTTTTGAGAAATGACAGCCAAGATTCCATCCTCCGCTACCATCATGTCAGCACGCGGGGGAAAAGTAAAACAACAAAAAGGGTGTTATCCACAAATAGTGCGTGTGAATGGCGCAAGGAAATCAAAAAGGCGGGAACACCTGGCACCGACAAGGGGGGGCTGTCGGGAGCTTACGCCCTGCTGCCAAGCATCCCCATATATGTTGGAAAGGCTCGAATCCATGCCTTTGGCACAATCAGAGAAACTATGGAATTTCGAGACACTTTCCGATATATAGTATACATGATTTCAAACACCTTTCAAGCCATCTTTCGAATATTCTTGTCAAATTTCAGGTTAAATATTATGTTATAATGAACTTATGAGAAAACCCTTACCACTTTTTTGCATAGTTTTGCTCATATTATTCCTCGCTTCCGGTTGCGGGACGCTGAAAGAGGTCTTTCAGGAGATCAAGGAGGACGTCCCCACATCCGAAAACACCTATTTCGACATCCAGGACATCTCGCTCGCCATGCTGGAGGCGATCGAGCGCGGCGAGCCCGAATTCACGTTCAATATCGCGGAGTTCGAAGAGGAGGACCTGGCGCACCTCGGCGACGACATGCCGACGTTTTGGGGCCGCCCGGACACCTATTCGGTCAACCACCAGTTTGCCGACATGAAGGACATCGCGGAGGACAGGACCGTCGACGTGAAAAACGTCACGGCAAACTTCAAATACTCCAACAACTACTACGTCTACCACCACATCGTGAACGGGCAGGAGATCCCGGAGGACATGCCGCACGCCCGGACCGTCGCGGACATGCTGCCGGTCGTCGCGAACGAGATCTTCTCCGCCCTGCCCGAGGACGCCTCGGACTACGACAAGGCGCTCGCGGCGCACGACTGGCTCGTCGCAAACCTCACCTACGACGATACCGTGGACAACCTTTCGGACATGAACGGCTCCTACGGCGCGCTGTACACGCGGAGCACGATGTGCCGCGGCTACGCGGAGACCTTCAACCTGCTGATGAAATGCTATACCGACGTGCAAACGGAGGAGGTGGTCGGCGACGCGTGCCAGGAGACGGGGAGCAGCTGGCTCGGCCACGCCTGGAACATCGTGTACATCGACGGGGCATGGCGCCAGGTCGACGCGACGTTCGACGACCCGGAAAACAACCCCTCCGGCACGGTCCTGCACTATTATTTCGGGCAAAGCGATGACGTGATGCGCGTCAACCACGAGTGGGAAGCGTCGTTTTATCCGGCGTGCGAGGCGGAAGATTTTTATTATTTCCGCAAATCTGGCCTCTTCGCGGGCGACGAGGACGCGTTCAAGGAGATTGTCACCGGCGTTTTCGAGGGGGCGGAGGAAGACCCCGAATTCCTTCAGATCGCGGCGGTGGGCGTCGAGCCCGACAAGGACAATGTGCAATTCATCTTCGGGCTGAAAACCGACAAGAAGATGTCCGATTCGCTCTATATAAGCGAGCAGGTGTACGAAGACATACACCTGCTCACGATGCAATTTCGGTATGAAGACTGACGGTCAGGAAGACTGGCTGGAGAAGAGCTTCTTTTTCGACACCAGCTTGATCTTCTCCTCGTATTTCTTCGCGTTGACTTCGTCCTCCAGCTCCACGTAGGCCTTCACGAGCTGCTCCATGGAGGGCACGTGGCGCGGGTTGCCTTTCAGCGCGTCCTTGAAGGCGATGATCGCGTCCTCGTAGCGCCAGGTCTCCATATAGGACACGCCCAGCGAGTACCAGAGCGGCCACCAGTCGTTGTACACGCTCTCGCGGTAGGGCTCGAGCGTCTCGATCGCCTCGTCCCAGCGGCCCGCGAGCGCGGCGTTGTAGCCGCTTTCGATATGCACCGGCTCTTCGATCTGCCGGATGCGGTCCCGGATTTCCTTCTTGTCCTTCTCGTCGCGCGACTCCTCGAGGAAACGCTGCCAGGCGAAGCGGGCTTTCGCGTAGAGGCCCTGGTTGAGGTACATATAGCCGACAAAATACCAGCCGCCGTCGAAGCGCGGGTAGAACTCGGTGAGCATTTCGAAAAACTCGAACGACTCGGCCTTCAGCGTGCCGACGTAGTCCGTGGACCCGCCCTTCGAATACATGGTGTAGAGGGTGCGCGCGTAGCCGTACATGCCCAGACGGTTCTTGAAGTCGAGCACGAGCGAGGCGCGGTACATGATGCAGGCGTCCTCGAGCTGCTCCACGTCCTCGAACGCCCGGCCTTTCGAGGCGATCTTCTCCGTGGCCCTCGAACCGAGCACCGTCTCGAGGAAGTCGGCGTACTGCGCCATGAAGCGGAACTGCGGGTCGATGCCGATGACATAGGCCATGTTCTTCGCGATCATGTCGGCCTTGACGCCGCGGCCTTCCTTGATGTCGTGGAGATCTTCTTCGCATAAGGGTATCGGCGCCCCGCGGAACGAGTCCGGTATGCCGGCTTCCCGCCGGCGGTCCTCCGGGATGTCGTTGAAAACGAATTCCTTCATCCTTCCGATGAGGAATTTCTTGACGCGATCCGGACGCCTGGTGATCTGCGTCTCCTCGGGCGGACGTGACAGCGCAATCTCAAGCGCTTTCCGATCCTTCAGACGCAACGGTTCCCTATCAAATAATCGTGTAATACCCATAGTCTCCAACCCAATTAAAACAGAGCTACTCCCACTATAACATATTATTCGTAAACCAATATCATTTTTTTGGTGTGGTTTGTCAATTACATGTATTTCTTTTTTTGCTACATTTTTTCAGGGGCGGCGACGCCGAGCAGCGCGAGGCTGCTCGCGATGGCCTGCTTGGCGGCCATGGCGAGCCGGAGCTTTGCCAGGGCAAAGGGCCGCTCCGACGGGTCGTCCGTCAGGATGCGCTCCTCGTGGTAGAAGGCGGAGAAGGCCTGCGCGATGTCCACGGCATGCCGCGTGAGCAGGGAGGGCTCGCATTTCTCGCCGGCCTCCCGCACGACCTCCGGCAGCGCATAGATCAGCTTCACGAGCGCGAAGGCGGCCTCGCCCGTGAGGGCCTCCCAGGCGGCGTTATCCGCTTCCGCCGCGATGTCGAAACCGGCATCCGCCGCCTTGCGCAGCACGCTCGCCGCGCGCGCGTGGCTGTACTGCACGTACGGGCCGGTCTCGCCGTCAAAGTTGAGCATCCGGTCCCAGTCGAACACATAGTCCTTGATGCGGTTGTTGTGCAGCTCCTGGAACACGACGGCGCCGATGCCGATCTGCGCCGCCGCCTCTTCGGCCGCGGGGCTCCCCCCGGCCTCCGGCGCGTCCGTGAGCACCCCCTTCTCGGCGATGATCTCCTTCGTCTTCTCGATCGCCCGGTTCAGCACGTCCAGCAGGAAGACGACGTTGCCCGTGCGCGTCTGCATGGCGCCGTCCGCAAGCCGCACGAGTCCGAACGGCACGTGGATGCAGTCGCCCGCCCAGCCGTAGCCCATCAGCTCCAGGATTTTGATCCACTGCCGGAAGTGCAGGTCCTGCTGGCTGGCGACGACGTAGATGTTTTTGTGAAAGTCATAATGCTCCTTCCGGTAAACTGCGGCCGCGATGTCCCGCGTGATGTAGAGCGTCGAGCCGTCGCTCTTGCGGATGAGCGCCTTGCCGAGGCCATAGGCGTCCAGGTCCACGATCTGCGCGCCCTCCGACTCCTCGAGCAGCCCTTTCGCCCCCAGCTCGTCCGTGACGCGCTGCATCTTGTCCGAGTAGAAGCTCTCGCCCGCGTAGGAATCGAACGAGATGCCGAGCATGTCGTAGACGAGCGTGAATTCCTTCAGGCTCTCCTCGCGGAACCAGGCCCACAGCTCCCGCTCCGCTTCCTCGCCGCGCTCGAGCGCCGCGAAAGCCGCGCGCGCCTCCTCTTCGAGGCTCGGGTCGTTTTCCGCCTGTTTGTGGAAGTCCACGTAGTATTTCAGCAGCGTCGCGATCGGGGCTTCCTCGACCTCCTCCCGGCTGCCGAAGCGCCGGTAGGCCACGATCAGCTTGCCAAACTGGGTGCCGTAGTCGCCGAGGTGGTTGATGCGCTCCACCTCGTAGCCGAGCGCCGCGAGGATGCGCGCGATGGCGGCCCCGATGACGGTGCTGCGGATATGCCCGATGTGGAACGGCTTGGCGATGTTCGGCGAGGAATACTCCACGATCACGGTCTTGCCGCCGCCCACGGCGGAATGGCCGTAACGGCCTCCCTGCTCCGCCACGGCGCCGATGACCTCGGCGGCGAACGCCGCCCGGTCCAGCCGGAAGTTGACGTAGGCCCCCACGGCCTCCGCCCCGACCACCTCCGCGATCTCCGCCGCGATGGCCGGCGGCGCCTTGCGCAGGGCCTTGGCCAGCCGGAAACAGGGGAACGCGTAGTCCCCCATAGCGGCATCCGCCGGCACCTCCATGAGCTCCAGCACATCCTCCAACCCAAGCCCAGCCTCCCCGATCAAGGCAGTCCCGGCAATCCTGGCACCAATCTCACGCCGAAAATCAATCAACGCAATGTCCCTCCCTCAACAAATTCATCTTCTTCCACTCAAACAAAAAAATAATTCTCAATTCTCAATTCTCCACAAGCGTCACAATCGTGACCCCATCCCCGCCCTCGTCGAACCGCCCGGGGCGGAAGGATTTCACATGCCCGTGCCGCTTCAGGAACCGCCGCAGCCCCTCGCGCAGGACGCCGCTGCCGCGCCCGTGGTTGATCGCCACTTCGTGCATCCGCGCCAGCACCGCGTCGTCCAAATACTTGTCGACGAGCATCTCCGCTTCATCCAGGTTCTTCCCGTGGAGGTCGATCGACGGGCCGATGGTGTCCATTTTCGACACGACTATTTTAGCATAACGGCTGCCCTGCTGCGGCCGCTTCTTCGCCGGCGCCCCCGCCAGCTTCTCGAGGGAGGAGGCTTCGAGCGTCATCTTGACGCTGCCCGCGAGCACGGTCACGCGGCCGCGGTCCGGCTCGATGGAAAGCACTTCGCCCGTCAGGCCCGTCCCCGCGACCGTGACGGCGTCCCCGACGCCGATCGTCTCGCCTGTGGCCTTGGTTTTCGCGGGGGCCGGCGCCCGCTGCGCGCCCGCGCGCCGTTTCTTTTGGAGCTTTTTCCTGGTCTCGCCCGCGCGCCGCTTCAGGTCGCCGCCGTCGGGCCCGGGCGCGCCCGCCCGCAGGCCGGACGCTTCCTTCAGGAGGGCCTTCAGCTCCGCCGCCGCTTCCTCCGCGTCCCGCTCGGCCTCCCGCAGCACCTCGTCGGCCCGCTCCTGCGCCTTCTCGAGGAGCGCCCGCTGCTTCTGTTCCGCCTCGCGGGCGGCCGCCGAGGCCCTTTTGGCCTCCTCCTGCGCCGCGCGCATCTGCCGCTCCGCCTCCGCGCGCGCCTCCGCCGCCGCTTTCCGGTCGCGCTCCAGGCCCGTCACGACGTCGTCGAAGACGATCGCCTCCGTGTCGAGGAGCCCGCGCGCTCGCGCGATCACGCCTTCGGGCAGGCCGAGGCGGGCGGATATCTCGAACGCGTTCGAGCGGCCGGGGCTGCCCATGATCAGCCGGAAGGTCGGCGCGAGCGTCTCCGCGTCGAACTCCATCGACGCGTTCTCGACGCCGTCCGCCGCGACCGCGTATTTTTTCAGCTCCGTGTAGTGCGTCGTCGCCAGCACGGGGCACCCGCGCGCGCGCAGCGTCTCCAGCAGCGCGACGGCAAGCGCGGCGCCCTCCGCCGGGTCCGTGCCCGCGCCGAGCTCGTCGAGCAAAGCCACGTCGTGCGGGCCGGCCTCCGCCACGACCTCGACGATGTTTTTCATATGCGCGGAGAAGGTCGACAGGTTTTGCTCGATGCTCTGCTCGTCGCCGATGTCCGCGAACACGCGGCGGCACAGCGGCAGGGCCGCCCGCGACGCCGGCGTGAACAGCCCGGCCTGGGCCATCAGCAGGAACAGGCCGACGGTCTTCAGGGTCACGGTCTTGCCCCCCGTGTTCGGCCCCGTGATGATCAACGTGCCCGCGCCGCCGCCACCGAAGCGCACGCTCACGGGCACGACGCGGTCCTGCCCGATGAGGGGGTTCCGCCCCTGCTCGATCTCGATCTCCCCGCCGAACGGGCGGATCTCCGGCTGGAAGGCCTTCATGTCGAGCGCGAGGTTGGCCTTGGCGAAGATGAAGTCGAGCTCCGCGAGCAGCCGCTGGTTCTCCGTGATCTCCCCCGCGCAGGCGCCGGCCTCGGCGGAGAGCTCCGCGAGGATGCGTTCCACCTCGGCCGCCTCTTCGAGCTCGAGCTCGCGCAATTTGTTATTCAATTCGACGACGGCCTGGGGCTCTATGAAGAGCGTCGCGCCGCCTTTGCTGCGGTCGTGCACGATGCCGGGGAACTGGCTGGCCTGCTCCTGCTTGACGGGCAGGACGAAGCGGCCGCCGCGGATCGTGATGACGCGGTCCTGCAGCGCGCTCGACGGGGCGGAGACGAATTTGGCGAGGCGCTCGCGGATCTTGCCGTGCTGCGCCTCGATCGCGTGCCGGAGCCGCCGCAGCGCGGGGCTGGCACCGTCCGCCATCTCCGTGTCGCCCAGGATGGCGTCCCGGATGCGTTTTTCGAGCGCGGGGAGGGCGCTGAGCCCCTCGGCGAGCCGCCGGACCGTCCGGCGCGGGGCCGCATCCTCCGGCATGTCGGACAGCAGGAAGGCGCGTACCTGCCGCGCCACGGCGATGCCGGCCGCGATGGAGAGCAGCTGCCGCATCGACAGCAGCCCCCCCTTCGACGCGAGCGTCGCGGACGCCGTGACGTCCTCCGTTTCCGCGAACGGCGGCGTCCCCTTGCGCAAACAGACGGAAACCGCCTCGGCCGTTTCCGCCTGCCTTCTGCCTACCTCTTCGATCCGGTCCGCCGGCGCGAGCGCGTGCGCCAATGCAGCCGCGCGCGCGGACGCCGTCCGGTCCTGAAGCATTTCTAAGACTTTGTCGTATTCAAGGATGCGGTATTCGCGAATCACAGTCCGCCACGGTAGCGCTCCAAGTCACCCTTCATGCGGATGTTGTCCATTTGGAGCTCGAAGAAATTGCCTTCGACCTCTTTCAGTTTCGCCTGCAGCTCCTGGATCTTCTCCTTGCTGTCCGCCCGCTCGCTCGTCGCGTTCTGGGCCTGCGATTTCGCCTGGTCAAGCTCCGACTCGAGCCGTGCGACCACCTTGTCGCGCTCCTCGGCCTTCCGGATCAGGTTCTCGACCTCGAGGTTTTTCGCGTTCAGCTTCTCCTGGAGCGCGTCCTTTTGCTCCTGGATCGCCTTCGCGTCCTCCTTGGCCTGCACGTGCGTCTTTTTCGCCTCTTCCCAGAGCTGCTGGTAGTGCGAGATGTCCTTTTCGAGCTGCGTTTTCTCCCGCGCGCCCACCGACTGCTCGTCGCGTTCCGCGAACAGCTCCCCCGCGATGTTGACCGCCGCAAGCATGGCCAATGCGGATACCGAGCCCCCTGCGCCCTTCTCGGTGAGGCCCCGCATCACTTCGTCCACGTGGTTCGCTATCTGGAGCACGCGCTCCCGCGGCTCCGCCGAAGCGACGGTATATTCCTGGCCAAAGATTCTTACGGTTACTCTCGTGTTTTCCACTTCCGACATATTTTTTCCTCCAACGCGTCTGCGTCCCGTTGCGCTTATTGTTATTTATTATATAACATTTTCAGGCATCGCGCAGTATCGCGCCGCAATCACTTTCAAGTGACTTTAAGATGCGCGAAAGCGTCTTGTTGACCTCCTCGTCCGTCAGCGTCCGGTCCTGCGCGCGGAAGGTGAGGCTGAAGGCAAGGCTCTTCTTGCCCTCCGGCACCTGCTTGCCCCGGTAGACGTCGAAGAGGCCGCAGCTCTCGAGCGTCTTGCCGCCCTTCTCCCGGATCACGCCCTCGAGCGCGCCCACGGTGACCTCCTCGGGCGCGAGCAGCGCGATGTCGCGCGTGGCCGCCGGGTGCTTGGGCAGGGGGGCGTATTCGCGCTTTAGGGCGGCCGCCGCGGCGAGCGCGTCGAAGTCGAGCTCGAAGGCGCACACGCGCTCCTCGATCCCGTAGCGCGCGAGCACGTCCGGGTGCACCTCGCCGATGACGCCGTAGCCCGCTACGAGGGCGCAGCGGCCGGGGTGCCAGGTCGGGCTGTGCTCTTCCGGCGCGAGCGGGGGCGCGCCGAGCCCGAGCTTGGCGAACACCTTCTCCAGCGCCCCTTTGAGCAGGAAGAAGTCGGCGTCCTTCCCGCTGCGGAACAGCTGCGGGCCGCCTTTCCGGTAAAACGCGGCGCACAGCGAGAGCCGCTCCGTGGGCAGGCCCTCGGCGGTCTTCTGCCCCATATGGAAGGTGTTGCCGATCTCGAACAGCGCGCAGTCCGCGTTGCCTCGGTTGAAATTGCGCGCGAGCACGTCGAGCATGTTCGGCAGCAGCGTCGTGCGCATGACGCTGTTTTCCTCGCCGAGCGGGTTGATCAGCTTCACGAAGTCCGTCTTTTCCGGGTCGCCCGCAGCGCCGATGAGCTCGACGCCCGCCGGCGACACGAAGCTGTAGGTCTGGATCTCGCTGAAGCCCGCGCCCGTCAGCACGTCGCGCAGCAGGTCGCGCACGGCCCAACTCCCCGTCACCTGCGCGGCCACGCTGTCCGCGTGTTCCGTCGGCTCGAGCTTGTCGTACCCGTAGATGCGGGCGACCTCCTCGACGAGGTCGATCTCCTCTTTCAGGTCGACGCGCACGGAGGGCGGCGTCACGAGCAGCTGCCCGCCCTTCGCCTCCACCTCCATGCCGAGGCGCTTCAGCAGGCCCGCCATATCGTCCGCGGGGAGATCCGTGCCGAGCACGGCGTTCACCCGCGCGGCGCGCGCGATGATCGTGCGCTTCGCCTGCGGCGCGGGGTAGCAGTCCGACGCGCCCTTCAGCACCTTGCCGGACTGCGTCAGGTCGATCAGGTAGCATACGCGGTCGGACGCAATCTGCGACAGCTCCGCCGGCACGCCCTTCTCGTAGCGCGACGAGGCCTCGGTGCGCAGCCCGAGCCGCTTCGAGGTCTTGCGGATGCTGTCTTCCGAGAAGCTGGCGGTCTCGATGAGGATCGTCTTGGTATCGTCCCTGATTTCCGAATTGAGCCCCCCCATGACGCCCGCGATCGCGACGCCGCGCTTGCCGTCCTTGATGAGCAGCGTGTCCTCCGTGAGCGTGCGCTCCGCCCCGTCGAGCGTCGTGAAGGTCTCGCCGGGCGCGGCGGTGTCCACGTGGATCTCGCCGCCCGCGATCTCACGTATGTCGAAGGCGTGGATCGGGTGGCCGAGCTCGAGCATCACGTAGTTGGTGATGTCGACAATGTTATTGATCGGGCGCATGCCCGCCAGCATGAGGCGCCGCTGCATCCACCACGGGCTTTCCCGGATGACGACGTCCGTCGCGACGCGCGCGATGTAGCGGGGGCACAGGTCCGGCTTCGCGATGCTGACCTTCACGAAATCCTCGGCGGATTGGTCCGTCGGGATATCCCGGGCAAGCGTTTCGACTTTTTGGAGCGGCAGGTCGTAAACCGCCGCGTATTCCCGCGCCATGCCGTAGACGGACAGGCAGTCGGGGCGGTTCGGCGTGATCTCGAAGTCGATCACCTCCGCCTGGCGCAAGCTGAGCGCCTCGAGCGCGTCCTGGCCGAGGGCCGCCTCCTGCTTCAGCTCCTCGGGCAGCACCCAGATGCCGTCCTTGCTCGCGAGCGGCACGACCTTGTCGTCGAAGCCGAGCTCCTGCGCGGAGCAGATCATGCCCGCGCTCTCCACGCCCCGGAGTTTGCCCTTCTTGATGCGCACGCCGCCGGGCAGCGTCGAGCCGTGCAGCGCGACGGGGACGAAATCCCCCGCGCGCACATTCGGCGCGCCCGTCACGATCTGCAGCGGCTGGCCGTCGTCCGCGCCCACGTCCACCTTGCAGACGACGAGGTGGTCGGAGTCGGGGTGGTCCCAGACGTCCTCCACCTTGCCGATCACGACGCCCTCCGTGCCCTCGCCGATCACCTCCACGGACTCGATGTTCGACCCGCTGAGCACCATGCGCTCCGCCAGGTCCGGGTGCGCGAAGCGGCTTTCCACGTATTCTTCCATCCACGAAACAGGTACAAGCATGATTCCAAAACCTCTCTAATAAAACTGCGCGATGAAACGCACGTCATTTTCATAAAACAGCCGGATGTCGTCGATGCCGTGCTTCAGCATCGCCGTCCGCTCGACGCCGAGGCCGAACGCGAAGCCCGTGTAGCGCTCCGTGTCGATATCGGCGACCTGGAGCACGTTCGGGTGCACCATGCCGCAGCCGAGCAGCTCGATCCAGCCGCTGCCGTGGCAGACGCGGCAGGAGGGATCCTCCCCGCCGCAGAGGAAGCAGCTGACGTCCACCTCGGCGGACGGCTCCGTGAACGGGAAGAAATGCGGGCGGAATTTCGTCTTCACGCCCGCCCCGAATATGCGCTTGGCGAACGCGTCCAGCGTCCCCTTCAGGTCGGTCATCGTCACGCCCTCGTCGACAAGCAGCCCCTCGACCTGATGGAACATGGGCGAATGCGTCGCGTCCGGCGTGTCCGTGCGGAAGCAGCGCCCCGGCGAGATGATCTTCACGGGCGGCTTCTGCGCAAGCAGCGTGCGCACCTGCACGGGCGACGTCTGCGTCCTGAGCAGCACGTCCTCCGTGATGTAGAACGTGTCCGAGAGGTCGCGCGACGGGTGGTTCGGCGACGCGTTCAGCGCGTCGAAATTGTAGAAGACCGTCTCGACCTCCGGTCCCTCCGTCACCGAGTAGCCCATGCTCATGAAGATGCCCACGATCTCGTCGATCGTCTGCGTGATCATATGCCGCGCGCCGGCCGGGATCTCGCGCCCCGGCTCCGTGACGTCGATGCGCTCCGCCTTCAGCCGCAGCCCCTGGCCCGCCTGCTCGAACGCCTTTTTGCGCTCCGTGATCAGCTGCTCGACGTCCGACTTCGCCTTGTTGACGAGTTGCCCGAACGCCTTGCGCTCCTCGGGCGCGATCTCGCCGACCTGCCGCAGCAGCGCCGTGAGCTCGCCCTTCTTGCCGAGGTAGCGGATGCGCAGCTCCTCGACCGCCGCCCCGTCCGCCGCCTTCTCGATCAGCGCCCGGGCTTCCTCAAAAATCTCCTCAGGTCTCTTCATAACCACTCCTTATTTGTCTCCGCCTTTCATATAGCACTATCGCCGCGCTCACCGCCGCGTTGAGCGACTCCGCGCCCTCCCGCATCGGGATGCCGGCCACCGCGTCCGCAGTTTCGCGGAAGGCAGCCTGCACGCCGGCGCCCTCGCTGCCGATGACGAGCGCGACCGGCCGGGCCAGATCGATTTCCGAATAATCCCCCCCGTCCGCATCGCACACGACGATGCGAAGCCCTTGCGCCTTTGCCGCCTTGATGACATCCTCTGCGGAAAGTCCTTCGCGGATGCCTTTGCTCATCCGGAACAGCGCGCCTGCCGCGCTGCGGACCACCTTGTCCGACCACAGGTCCGCCGTGCCCTTGACGCACCACACCGCTTCGAGGCCCGCCGCGTACGCCGTACGGACCATCGTCCCCACGTTCCCGGGGTCCTGCACGCGGTCCAGCACCAGCACGCCGGCCGGGGCTTCCGCGCCCTGCGCAACCGCAAGGCCGCCCGCCGCCGCCGGTTTTTCCACCACGGCCATGACCGCCTGCGGCGTCACCGTCTGCGCGATCTCGTCGTACAGCGCGTCCGCCACGCCCTGGTGGGGAGGCGCGCCGGAGTCCGCGCCGGAGTCCGCGCCGGGAGCCGTGCCGGGGTCCGCGCCGCGCACCAGGACTGTGCGCACCGTCAGCCCCGCCGCCAGCGCCTCGTCGACGAGTTTCCGCCCCTCCACAAGAAAGCAGCCCTCCTTGTCGCGCCCGCTCTTCGTCCTGAGCTTCCGCGCCAGTTTCAAAGCCGCATTGTCCCGTGATGTGATCATCGCCATACGGGATATAGTATACCATAAGTGACCCACGCGAACACGGTTTGCGAATGTCTGATTTTGCCCTTGACCAGGAATTCACACCATGTGGCAAGTGTTGCCGCTCGCCTGCGGCGAGCGGCTTTGATTGGAGCATGGATTCCGGGTCAAGCCCGGAATGACAAAGTTGTGATGTCATTCCAGGATTGATCCACACGCGCTGTCGTTCCCGATTTGACCCACACGTGCTGTCATTCCGGGCTTGACCCGGAATCCATGCTCCCATCAACGGCGGATGCGCCAGCATCCGGCTTCCACATATCTGTCACCTCGGGCTTCCGGAATCCATGCGCTGCGCGCGCGAGCGAGCGGCAACTGCCGCGCCAATCGCGGCGGCACCGACGGCGACCACGGCCAAGAGCTGTTTCTCGTAGGCAGACAGCCCGCGCCGCGCGCCTGCGGTCGCGACGCCCCCTGTGCCCGCGCCCTCGTCCCAGACCGTGCGAATGCCGCTGATGACCAGCCGGTGGGAATTGATATTGAGCGGCGTGCACGTCACGAGCGTGCAGCGATCTTCCCCCACGACCGGCCGAAGCTCCAAAAGCGCCTCCGGCTCGACGACGGCAATGCTGTCGACCCGGTAGGCAAATGTCTCGCCGAGCACACGCAGCAGGAATACATCACCGGCCAGCAGCTTGTCCGCGTTCGTGAACAGCTCCTTGCCCGGAAGCCCGCGGTGCGCCGCGAGCACGCAAAGCGTCCCCTCCCCGCCCACGGGCAGCGCCGTCGTGGAGATATGCCCCACCCCCTTCTCCAGCACGACGTCGTCCGCGCCGTGGTAAATCGGCAGCGAGAGGTCCAGCGCGGGGATCTCCAGCCGCCCCATCAGGCCGCTGCCGTCCGTGTCGAGCACGAGGTCATAGCCCGTCGGGTACGCGATGCCGCTGCCCGCCACGAAGGGATCCGCCACATCCAGCCCGCTGAGCGAAGCGTTGTAGGCATAGGCGCGCTCAAGCTCGTCGGTGCGTTTCTCCGGCGGCATAGCCTGCACGCCCGCGTCATAGGCCGCCAGCAGCGACTCCGTCTGCTTCGCAAAGAAAAACCCGGAGACAAACGGCCAGCAGACGAGCGCAACGCCGACGGCGATCATGGCGATCAGGGGCAGCTTACGTTTCACGGCGGCGTCCCCTCCTCCCAGGCAGGCAATACACGGCGGCCAGCGCACCGGCGATGGCCAATGCCATGATCAGCAGCATCCGCCGCAGCGCCCCCGCCACAAGGGGCAGCCCAGCCCGGCCGGTGCCCCCCTCCTCCAGCACGGAATCGTCGCGCACGCCCCGCACAAGCAGCCGGTGCGAATTGACCCCGTAGGGCGTGCACGTCACGAGCGACACATACTCCCGACCCGGCGCCGGCAGCAGCGCCGCCGTATCCTCCGGCTCCGTCACCAGGATCTGATCCACGCGATACCCGAGCGGCCGCCCGAGCACGCGCAGGATGAACCCGTCGCCGACGGCCACCTTGTCCAAATGCGTGAACAGCACGCGCGACGCGAGCCCGTTGTGCCCGACGAGCACGCAGTGCGTCCCCTCCCCGCCCACGGGCAGCGCCGTCGTCGGCATGTGGCCGATGCCGCGCGACAAGGCCGCGTCCGCCACCCCGTGGTAGACCGGCACGGTGAGCCCGATCGACGGGATCTCCAGCGACGCCATCATCCCGCTGTCATCGGCGACGAGGATCGTGCCGTATTCGGGGAATGGCACCGGCTCCGCCTGCGTGAACGGGTCGTACGGCGCCAGCGCGCTCACACGCTCGTTGTACGCCCGCGCGCGCGCAAACTGCTCGTCCACCTGCGTCGGGGAAAGCCCGGCAGCAGCAGCCGCCTCATAGGCGTCCACGAGCGCCTGCGACTGCCGCGCGTTCCACCACGCGCCGACCCACGGGTACGCAAACACCGCCGCCCCCCCCACGATCAGTGCCAGCGCCAGTACCACAAATAGCTTCCTGTTCATCCTGCGGAAATACCCTCGCTCCCCATATACGCGTATTGTACCACCCAGGTACGCTTACGATTCAGCGCATGGAATCTATTGACTATATTTTCCTTATAATGTATAATATTTCCATAGCCTTTGCTCCCTCTTCTGTGCAGGTACGAAAGGAGGTGAGAAATGCTTACCAGTTTTCTACTGGCTGTCGCGGCAGGCATCGCTGCACACTATGTCTGCAAATGGTTAGACAGTAAGCGCAAAGGCCATTAGCCAAATGAAAACCCACGGAGTGCAGCCGTGGGTTTTCTTATGCTTACCAGCTAGTTGTATTCACAACTGAATTCATTATTGCATCCAAAATGGTTTTTGTCAATAGTATATTTTTCCTTTAATGTATAATTCATGACAATACCTACCTTGTGTCCACCTCCCGCTGCCGTCGGCGCGCCACCAGCAAACACAGCCCCGCGCCCGCCAGCGCCAGCCCGACGATCACGTACAGCATCGCGCCCTCGCCGCCCGTGAACGGCAGCAGGAACGACTTCGTGTTCAGAATATGCCCGATATTCGCCGCGGAAGCCGACTGCGCGACCGTATACTGCGGCGGGATCGAATTGTCCCACGCGCCCAGCGACGTATAGTCCACGCGGACGACCGGGATCACATTCGCGTCGGGCAAACTATACTTGTCCGGCGCCGCCGTCTCAATGAGATAGTAGTACGCCGGGGCGGCATCGCCCCCCTGCGACTGCGCCACAGCTGCGTCCTGCGCACCGTAGGACAGCCCCGTGAACGCCGCGTAGCCCGTCTGTCCGCCGACCGTCTGTGTCTCGACCTCGTAGTCCTGGTAGCTGCCCGAGAGCGCGTCGTAGCGCTGCACATAGCCGCTCGTGATCGACGCGTCGCCCAGCACGAGCCGGTTGACCTCCGCCTGCGCCGCCAGCTCGCGCTGGAGCGCCGCGTAGCTTCCGGGCGCGCCTGCCGCGATCCACTCCGCCATCTCGATGATGCCGTTCCCCCCGGTCGCCCCGGTATCCATCGCCGCCGCTGTCGCCGCGTCGAAGTCCGCATACAGCGGCGGCGCGCTGACAGCCACCAGCTTGAAACGCGCCCCGTTCAGGAAGACCGAGCTGTCGCCCGCGTCCTCCTTCACGATGTGGAAGCCGCCCGTATAGACATACCGCTCCTCACTCCCGCGCACTGTCGGCTGCGGCGGCCCCGACGGATTTTCGACCGTCGAAGGATAGTCCACGTCCGGCACGTTCGGATGGTCGTCGCCCGGCTGCGACCCATCGTCCCACGGCGCAAAACCGTTGCCGGGATCCTCCGGGTACTCCGACAGATCCGCATAGTCCGCCGGCCCCCCGCTGCCGTCGTCGTTCGGCGGATTGTCCGGATAGCCCCCCGGCTGCCCGTCATAGCTCGCGTCATTCACAAACCGCAGTTCGCTGACGTTGGGCAGCGGCACGTTCAGCGCCGCGGCGTCCAGCACGCGCGTCGAAATCCGGATATGAATTTTTATGTAATAACTGAAATCCTCTATATAGTCGCCCTGCCCGTCTTTGGGCCAGGTAGCGTGATCGGCGTTGAGTGTCGGATCCGGGTCGTTGTCGCCGATGCGGGACTCTGAAACGTCAGGGCCGTTGAAACCGAGCTTCGCGCGGCCGGTATCCGTCAGCGTGATCTTCACCGAGCCGCCGCCGCCGGCCACCGCATCCGAAGGATAAACGAGGTAGTCCGTCCCGTTCACCAGCGTCACGGTCTCGCCGCTCGCAGCAAAGGTCGGATAGAGGCTCCCATAGGCCGGGTTGTCCGTATAGTAACGCGTATAGTCCGTGCCCTTGACAACCCAGACCTCCACGCTGCCGCGGATATACTCGAGCCCCGCGCCGAAGGTGTCGTACACCACGTAGGCCGCCCCGTTGTCCGCGATCTGCGGCGGCAGATCCGCGTAGATATACCAGTTCACCGGCTCGCCGGCATCCGCGCCTCGGGAGGTGGTCAGCCCTTCCTGCAAGCCCGGTGCCCCGGTATCGGTGTCCACGCCTGTGCCGACCTTCTTCTCAATGCCGATGTCCTCGTTCTTCGGGTACACGTGCACATCATAGAGCAGGTCGTCGCCCTTCCCCTCGTCCACCATCAGCGTCGTGGGGTCGTCGCCCGCGTGGAAAACGCCGCCGTCGGTATACCCGTACGCGCCCGTCAGCTCATTGAAATTCGGTGTCGCGGGGTCGTCGCCCGTCCAGGTGCCCGTGGTTTCGTCGAAATACGGCGTGGCGGGATCATTGGTGGCGTGCGGCACAGACGGGTCATAGCCGGGCACATACGGATAGCCCGCCGGCGTCGCGTTGCCCTGGATCGTCGTCGGGATGCTCACGAGGAAGGGATCCGCCGGGCGCGCGACCTTTGCGGGCTTTTCTTCCTCCACGAGGTAGATGCCGACGGGGAGGCTGTCCGCCCCGGTCGTCGCCTCGCCCGTATACTCGTCCGTCTCGAGCCGCAGCCCCGCCCCTGTGCCGTCGGAATCGTTGAGGGTCTGCGCGGCCGGCGTGCTGTAATCGAGCTTGTACCCCACCCCTTCATGCGCAAATACCTGGAGCGCCGGGTTGTCGGCCGTCTCCATCGGCACCACCTTCAGGATGTGGAACACCACCGGCGTATAGGTCTCGCTTCCGTTGCGCGAGCCGCTGTGATCCAAGTCGTCGTAGGTGACGTCCGCGACGCCGCCGAGCCGCTGCGCGTCCGAGGGCACCGAATCCGGCAGGCCGTCCGGCGCCGAATTGGTCGTGCCGTTCGTCTTGTTGTCCGGCACGGCCCGGCCGTCGTTGCGCTCCATCGGGTACGTCCCGTTCAGCAGAAATTTGTGGATCGTGATGCTGCCCATACGGGTCGGATCCACCACCGTATCCTCGCCGAACGCGGCCAGCGGCACCGCAAGCCACAGCGCCGTCGCCACCGCGAGCAGCATACCTATGATTTTCCTTCCCATCGTCTTCCCCTTTCTTCCGTTCCCCCAATAACATTTCCCATTCCATCCCCCCTGCCCCGTCTTTTCAACTGACCCGGAATTCATCCGCTGCCACCCCCCTTATCTGGCGGCTTCATAGCGTATCCGCTGCCCGGCGGCCCCGCGCCTGTCCCCCGCCGGCGCCTCCAATGCCCCGCGCACAACACGCAAAGCAGCCCGGCCGCCACGACCGCGAGCAGCCCCCACAGCGGAAGCGCAAACGCGTCGCCCGTCCGCCCCGACCGGCCGATCACCGCCGCAGCCCCCGCCGACAGCTCCCCGGCGTCGTCCTCCCCAAAGCCGGGCAGCTTCGGATCGTAGATCGGCACCGGCGCGGCATCCGCGGGACGCGCGCTGACCCGCGCCTTCCACGGGCCGTCGAGCGCATACCCCGTCGGCGCGCCCACCTCCACGATCCAGTAATCCGTCCAGCCGCCAGCGAGCGAACTTGTGCTGTTCCCGGTAGCGTCCCGCGCCCCGTAGCCCCGGAACGGCGTCAGCGCCGCCGCCGAGGCATCCGCCGCGCGATCCGCATAGGCCACGCCCGCAAATGTCGCGATCCCTGCCGCGTCCGTCGTCTCCGCCCAGTCCACGTACCGCGTGCCGTCCCACCGCAGCACATACGGGCTGCGCACGCCGCGGTATCTCTCGTTGTACGCCTGCTGCGCCGCCATGTCGTCCGCCAGCGATTCAGACCGGCGCTGCACCAGCTGCACCGTGCAGCCGGCGAGCACCGTCGTCGTGCCCGTCTCCATCTTCCGCACAAGCAGCGTCCCCGTATGCACCTCGGGATGCTCCGCCATAAGCTCGACGGGCTCCGGGTTGTCCGCGGAGAGCGGCACGAAGCCGCTGCCGGACGCCCCCAAAGGCTTCGCCTTCACCGACAGCATCGCCGGGTTGTGCAGTTCCGTGAACCGCGCCGCTTCGTCCGTCAGCCGCGTCGGCACAAACAGCTCGAGCGTGCGGTAGGCCGGCAGCCCCTTCGCGGGGACCGCCGCAAGCTTCGCCATGCCGCCTGACGTCAGCGCATACTGGATCACCGTCACGCCCGCTGTATCGTAGGGATCCGCACCGCCTGCCCGGTCGCCGTCGAGATAGGCAAACGCCGCGCTGTGCGCCGCCCCGCCGGTGCCGGCGTGCGCCGAAAGTTCGTCGTGGTCGTAGATATACGTCGCCGCCGGGTCGAAGACGGCCGCCGTACCGCCGAGCATCCCGTCCGCGATCGGCAGCGCCGTATCCGCCGCCGTGAGCCGCTTGACCTCGATAGCATAGTCCACGCCCGCCTCCAGCCGCATGGGATTCCGCACCGCCGCGTCCGCGTCCGCCGCAAACGCCCATAGCTCGATCCCGTCCGCCATCACATCGAGGCCGGGCCGGTAGCGATCCGTTATGGTGTAATACGATAGATCGGCGATATTGCCTGGCACCGTGCTCGCTACATCCCACTCGACCACGTCGCCGATGTTCGCGCTGCCGTACTGCTCGATGTCCGCGAGGCGGTTGGGATCCGTGGCGCTCGTCTGCGCCGCAACCGCGCCGCCCTTCTGCGCGGCCTGCGCCGAAAACCGCCCGGTATACGCGCCGCCGCGATTGACTGGGTCGTCCGAATAGCTCTTCCGCACCGAGATCAGCTCGTTCTTCGGGTAGACCCACACATCGTACGCGCCGGTCTGCGCCGGGATCCGCACGAGGAAATCGCTGAGCGCCTCCATGACCCGCGCGTCCGGCACCTCGCGCACAAGGTAGGTGCCGAGGGGGAGGTCGTCGAACCGCACCGCGCCGTCCGTACCGGTCGCCTTCCTCTGCGTCGCGCCGTGCAGGGAGCTACCCGAATAACGGATATAAGCGGTGCCGTCCGGATCCGTATAGAGGACGCCCGATTGCGCCGTGCCGCTCCCGATGACGGGTGTCACTTCGAATTCGATGCCCGCGAGCGGGCGGTAGCTGTCCGTATCGGCGAAGAAGGCGCTGTTGTCTGCGGGATCGATCGGGTCGCCCGTGGCGCGCGCGCCCGTGGCTGCCCCGGCGTATTTCACGATCGTGAGGCTCCCCGTCCCCGAAGCCGCGTCCGCGTACACAGGCCCGGCCGACAGCAGCGGCGCAGCAGCAAGCACAAAGATAATGAGCGATTTCAGTATGGTCCTTCCGGAGCCGCCGTTCCTCCTGCGCAGCGCCAGCGCCAGCGCCACCAGCAGCAGCCCTGCAAGCATCACAAACGGCGCCGCCCCCGTGCCGCCGGTCAGCGGATAGACCGGCGCCCGCCGGTTGGACACCCGGTACGTGTCGGGCGTCGCGGGATCGCCGTCCCAGTCGTCCAGCTCGAACGCCGGCGGGTAGAGCCCGCCCGCATCGACCGCCGTGAGCGTGATCTGCGCCGCGGGCGTCGCCGCAAACGGATCGGCCTCCACGAGCCAGCAGCCGAACGGGATCTCGTACCCGGGCAGCGTGCCCGTCTCCGCGAGCAGATAGACGCCATAGTCCGGGTCGCCGTCCGGCACCCCGTCGGCCGTCCCGTTCGTATTTGCGTCGACCCCGTACAACCGCAGATCCGGGAACGTCACGATGCCCGAGGCGTCCGCTAAGGCCCGCTCAAATTCCTCCCAGCAATACCCCGCCGCGCCCGTGTCGCCGGGCGCCGCGTGCACATGCCCCGCATCGTTCGAAGCGTCGCCGTCCGCCAGCACGGCGCAGCGGTACAGCGTGAATTCCGTGCCCGCGAGCGGCAGCACGGCCGCCCCGCCCCCGTCCGCGTATTTCAGGAACGAGAAGTCCACCGCCTTCTGGTTTGCATACGTCACGACATGATGCCCCTCGTCGTTGGCGCCCGAAAGATCGGTCGTCGCATTGTCGCCGTGCGTGTCGAGCACTACCAGCTGCCCTGTCACCTGATCCTGCGGAACTGATCCATAGCCCGGCGTCGCGTCCACCACATCCGGCAGCGCATCCGCGTCCGCGGGCGAGACCGTATCGTCCGGCACCGTCTTCGTGACCGACGCATACCAGCCTTCCAAAGGCGTGCCGTCCGCCGCCACCTCCGTCATGCGATACCACGTGCCCAAAGCAAAGCCCGCCGAAACCGTCGCGTGCTCGCCATCCTTCATATGAATCAGCCCGTGCGCGTCCGTATAGTCATCCGCGCCGACCGTGTCCGCGTCCGACAGATAGCGCGTATACACTGCGTTCAAAGGCGTCACCCCGTCGTCCGCCATCCCGTAGACCCGCCACGTTGCCCCGCCGTCCACGCTCGTCTCCACGCGGAAATAGAACACCGCGTCGTCGTCCGGGTCGTCCGGGTCGTTTGCGGGCGGGTTGCCGCGCACCACCTTCGCAACGGTCAGCGTGAACGGATCGACCGACCGCGCGTCGGTCACCACCGCGTACGCGTCACCCTCTGTCGTCACCGCCGCTGGATACACAAAATTGTACGCGTTCGTATAGGCGTCCCAGGCCGATGCCCTGCCGCCCGCCGCCGGACCCGCATAGTCCGGGTTCAGCGCGTCCGTCCCGTCATAGCGGTACGCCGAAGGATCGCCCGCCGTCCCGTATACCGCCCCCGCCGTCGCGCTGTCAACGAACGGCGATATCCGGTCGGTCTGATGCGCCGCCCCGGGCAGCGCCGCCGCCCGCACGTCCGTCGTGCCGCCGATGACCACCTTGTAATACCCCGGCTTCACCTCGTAGTAGTCCGCGTCACCGTCCACCGCGGGCGCCGCCACTTCCTTCAGATAATACGTCCCCGGCGCGAGCCCCGGCAGTTCCAGCACCCCGTTCGCGTCCGTCTCAAACGTGGGATACAGCGTCCCGTCCTCGTCCGTGAACACCTGCGTGCCGTCCGGATAGTACACGGCAAATGTCGTCCCCGCCAACGACTCCATCGTGTCGGCCGCGTATTTGCTGACCTGGAGCTTGTGCGACGGCACCCGGTTTTCGAGCGAGATCCACTTGCCGCCGTTCGCGCGCATCGACGCCGCCTCGTACGACGGGTAGTAGTACGTGACCGTCGTGTTCAGCGCGTAGCCGGCCGGTGGCGTGACTTCCCGGAACGTATAGCTATGCGCCTCGTTGAACCCCGGGAAGCTGCCCACCGTGCCATCGATCCCCACCATCGTCGAAAAATCAAATATCCCGTCGGCGTTCGACGTGACGAGCCACGTCCCGGCCAGCGCCGACGCCGCTGTCGAATGCGGGCTCGCGTAGTCCTTCATCTCGAACACCGCGCCACCGAGCCCCGCGATCAGATCGACCCGTCCGTCGGAGCGGATCATCTCGATCGGATGCCGCCCCTGCCCGTCGAGCAGCGCGTACGCCGTCGCCAGCTGCATATTTTCATACGAGTCGCCCGTATCGAACGTCCCCACATAGTCGCCCTTCGCCATGACCGGCTGCACGGGCGTATTCACAAACGCGTACGCAAACGACTGCCCGCCCGCCGGCGCCGCCGCCGCGTTCACGCGAAACTCGTACACCTGCGTCTGCGGCAGATAGAGCCCCGTCGGCACGAGATCCCCCGCAGCCTCCTCCCGCACGCGGTAATACCCGTCCGGCAGCCCGTAGTAGCCCCCCGCGCCCGTGCCCGTCATGAGCCCGGCTAAAAGCGCCTGCCCCTTCGCGAGATACGCCGTCTGATCATCCGCCGGGTTCAGCGTCCCCCGGTTGTCGCGGTACCGCGCGCCGAGCCCCGTGGCCGGGTCGTAGTCCCGCGTCACGTCGCCGTCACTCGTCACGATGAAGGACGCATTCACATCGTCCGGCGTGCCCGGCGTCGCGTCCGCCCCCGGATCCGTGAACGCCGTCCACACATCGTCATCCGTGCCATACACCCCGTCGCCCCCCGGCCCCGTCCGCACATCGATGTAGAACCGGATGCCCCACACAGCCTGCGTCCGGGCGAACGGGTGCGCCGCAGGCGCGTTCGCCTGCCCGTAGGCCTGCGGCACCGTCTCCGTCTTCGTGACCACAAGCTGCGCCGACACCGGCTTCGGGATATTGCCGACCGTCACCATGCCGTTATTGTCAAACGGCACCCACTGCCCCTGCGGGTGCAGCGCGTCTGCGGGAACGAAACCCTCCGCCGCGCCATCCGCCCCGATCCGGAACACCGTATCGCGCTGAATGTAATCCAAATAATATTCCGGCAGCGTCTCCTCGTGCAGGATATAGACCTGGCCGACGTGCAGGCTGCTGAAGACGATCTGCCCCGCCGCGTTCGTCGTGCCCGTCGCGGCGAGCGCCCCGAGGTGATCCGGCCGCAAGGCGTCCTCCTCATACACGCGGAAGTCCACCCCCGCGAGCGGCGTGCCGTCCGCGGCCACAAGTTCCGTCGGAAGTTTGGCCTGCGCCGCGTAGTCCGTGATGCCGAAGCCGAGCTTCATGATCTTCACGGGTGCGAGTTTGTCCACGACCGTCACGTCCTGCGACCGGGTCAACAGCGTATTGCCGTCATACGCGAGGTCGCCCGCCGCGAGCCCCGCGTCCGAAGCGGGCTTCCACTCAGAGCCCTCCAGATACCACACATCCTCGACCTCGCTCCGGTCGGGGTAGACCCGGACCGTGAGCTTCACGCGCTGCAGCGCACCGGGCGCGGCCGTCTCCTCGATGGTGTAGAGCACGCCGTCCGCAAGCGGCGGGGCATCCTCCAGCGCGAGCAGGCCCGTCCACGCGACCCTCCCGTCCGCGCCGACCGTCACCGTCTGCGACCACGCCTGCCATTCGTTCGCCGCCTGTAGCCGGTCGGCGCGCGTGGCATTCACGCGGGCGTCCTGGTACTCCGGCACCGCCGCGCGCGAGATCCGGAACGTCGCGCCCGTGAGCGCCCCGGCATCGTCCGTGCCGTCCACCTTGGACAAAAGGATCGCGCCGCGCAGCACCGCCAGCGGGTTCGGCTCGTTCGGAACCGGGTCGGCCGCCCCGGCGGTCAAAGGCTCATAGTCGATCGTATACGCGTCCCGGTGATCCGCACCCCCCTTCACCTCCACCGCAAAGACCGGTACCGGAGAAGGTAGCACATAGCCCGTCGGCGCGGAGATCTCCTTCACATAGTATATGCCCGGCGCGAGCTCCTCCCACGCGGCATAGCCTGCAGCGTCCGTCGTCCGCGACCCGAGCAGCGCCGTGCAGCCGCTGTCGCCGTACAGCCCGAACACCGCGCCCGCGAGCGGGCCCGCGACGGTGCTGTGCGTATCGTCGTCGGCCAGCGCCACCTTGTACAGCTCGATGCGGGAGGGCAGCGGCGTGTCGGGCACCGGCGCGACGCCCGGCGGTTCCGGGTCGCCCGCCGCCACGCCCACGGCATCCGCGTACGACCCGTCCGTCGTCAATACCGGCACCGCCGACACATAGTATTCCCAGGGCACCGCCTTCGGCAGCACTGTGACCTTCCAGCTGTTCTCATTCAACGCGTATCCCGCGGGCGCCGTGATCTCCTTCACGACATACGTGCCCGCCGCGACCCCCGTGAACGTCACGTTCCCGGTGCCCGAAGCAGATGTCTTCTTCTGCAGCAGCACATCGTCGTCCGGGTCGTCCGGCGTGCCGCCGTCGTCATAGAGCCCGAACACCGCGCCCGCGAGACCCTGGCCGGTGCCCGCCGCCACCTTCGTCACGCGGACGCTCGCCGGGAACGGCAGTATCTCGTTGTAGACCGGCGGCGGCTCGATGAGCGTCGGCTGGATATTGCACACCCACGCAAAGCTGTTGACCGCCCGCATACCGACGTCCACATCAGTCATCGGCGCCTGCATGTCGAGGATGATCTCCAGCTGCTTGTTTTCGTCTAAGAAAACCGACGGTCCGCCCAGGAAACGGATCGCGCGGATCTGCGTCTCGTCGATGCCCGACACATCGTATACAGACTTGCCGCCCGACGAGGACACGAGCGGCGCGGCCACCCAGACAAAATCCGACACCGGCGACGGCGCGTCGGGCTGCGCGTCGAGCCACGCCATCGAATCGTTCTCCGACGGCCCCGGCGTGCCGTCCGCGTCCGGGAACACCGAAGGTATCTCCAACCCGCTTGGCGCCAGCAGATATTCAACCACATAGCCGTCCGGCGCCGTCACGCCCTTCAGCGTATTGCGGAACTCGCTGTCCCGCGCGCTCCGCACGCCCGACCCGCCCGCGACGATGGACTGGTCGCCGACGGCTGGCAGCACGTCATACACCTTGAAGCTGTGCTCCCGCGCCGTCGTGTCCGTGTTGTTGCTGATCAGCAGTCGATACTGGAACTCATACGCCCAGGCCGCCTGCACGCCGCCCGTCGAGACGCCCGCCATCGGCTCGTCCTTGAACGACGACACCCACTGCCCCCACGTCGACGCGCTCGACCGCGCGCGGATGGACTTCTGCGATACCATCTGCTTCGTGATGCCCGTCTCCCCGACATCCGTGCCGACCGCCACCTGCGCCTCGCCCGGGAACGGATGGTTGCCCGTGGCCAGCCCGTCGACGATCTGCGCCACACCGTAGTCCGGGTTGGGCGTGACGCCGTCCTTCAGGTACATTTCCGGATAATAATCCTCCGTATTCGTGCCGACTCGGTACACCGATGCGTTGGGCGCGTAGTTGAGGTAGACGCGGTTCACGACCGACTGCGCCCCCGCGCCCGGGTTGATGCGCCCCGTGACCCGCCCGATGCCGCCGCGCGGTTCATTCGCGATCGCGGCGGTTTTGGCGCCGCCGTCGTGGTCATGGTCGTATTCCCACAGCCCGCTCACCGTCAGGCTGCCCGCCGTGATGCGCAGCACGTCGTACACTTCCCCGTTCGCGTCCGTGAACCCGTCCGCCTCGTAGACCCAGGCGAGGTCGTCCGACGCCGCCTCCACCAGCGCCTGGCTCGGCGTGAACCCTTCGAACAGATAGGACGGCGGGATGACGTCGACGATCTCCACATCCTCGAGCACCATCGAGACATTCTTGCAGTCAATGGGGTTGTTGCCGTCATAGGTGTCCAATTGAATCGAATAATTCAGCGCCTTGCCGGCGATATAGGTGCCTTCCTGGTTGTCGGATTTCTTGCTGATGCCGAGCCCTTCCGTCAGGTTGTGGATCCGCACACTGTGCCAGGAATCCACGTGCTCCGGGGGATGCTCGACGAGCTCCGCCTGCCCCGTGGCCGCGTCGGTCGTCGTCACGACGAGCGTACGGTCCGCCTCCCCGAGGTTCCAGAAATACTCACCGCCCGTATTCGTGGCGGGGTCATAGCGCGGATCCCGGTCGGTGCCGTTCGCCGTGATCTCCTCCCAGGTCAGCGTCGGGTCCTTGAGCATCGTATAGATCGTGACGGCCTCCGTCTCCCCGCCCCGGATCTTCTTCTGCGAATCCGTGACGGTCACCCGCACGATGGCCTCCTGGATGCCCGCCGGGAACGAGACCTTCGCCCCGGCCGCCACCTTCGCGCGGGCATACAAAACCGCGCCGTCCGCGCCATAGGCCGTGACGGTGGCTGGCCCGAACGCACCGACCCCGACCGCCGTGTATTTCAGGCGGGCGTCGTAGAGCACGTCCGTGAACGCGATGTCTTTCCAGTACGTCCCGTCCGGGAAAACCGTGTCGTCGCCGTATTCCCCGGAGACGCCGATCGTCCAGACCAGCTCCCCCGTTTTGTCCGGCACGCTGTCGTAGAACCACCCCTGCGTGTCGGCGAGCACCGCGCCGTCCGTCCCGCAGCGCGTCACCGCGGCCACGCCGTCCGGATGGCGGTCGTCCGCCCCCGCCGGGATGGATGGCGAGGTGGGCACAAGCCCGTCGCCGGCGTAGTCGACATCCGCCGAATCATGCGGCTTGACAAACCATTTCACAAAATTGCCCGGGCGGGTGGACGAGATGATCGTCCGGATCGAATCGGAGGCGGAAAACGTCAGGTCGTCCGCAAAGGCGGGCCGGTATACATCCGCCACAAACGAGACCTTGTTGGTGAACGTCTGCCCTTCCCAGGCATAGGGGAAGTCCAGCACGAGAGACGGCACCGGTGGGTTCATCGTGCAGAGGTTGTCAAACGTATAGCTGACCTTCACGGGCACGAGGTTTGCAATCGCCTCCGTCTCCCGCGCCGGCGGATCCGTCGCGTTCACGTACACGTCCCGGTACGCGAAATCGTCGCTGTCGCCATACACCCCGTTCGGCCCCGTGTCGTAGATCCACGCCCGGTCGTCCTCCGTCCCGTACAGCCCGTCCCCGCCGAGGGAGACAAGCTCCGTGATCTGCCAGCCGGGGTTCCGGGCCGGGTCGAAGGCCGCGACGCCGGTCACCTGCGTGCCGCCCGCGGAGAGCTCCGGGTCGTGGATGCTGTTCATGATATAGGTCGGCAGCGTGTCGGTGTAGGTGATGCAGTCAATGTTGCGCATGAAAGGTTTGTTATTGCCTACCGCAAAATCGTAGCGCACCCACAGGGCCGTCGGGTTTGCGTACCGCTTTTTCTCCTCGAGCCACCCGCCGTCATAGACGGCCGCGTCGTCCTGCCATGTCTTCGCCGTCAGGGATGCGCTCGAGGCGTATTTCGTGATGTTCGGCTTCTCGTAAAACCCGCTCAGGTACACGATGGGGTCGGCCTCGGCCACGGCCGTGCCGTCCGGCTTCATGAGCGAGACGTAGAGCGGGAAAGGCCGCTCCTGCTCCGTGCGCCCCGGGATCAGCTTCCACCACAGCGTCGGCGCAAACAGCCCGTCCGGGATGTCCGTGAGGAAGGTGAAGGTGACGACGCCCGCGAGCGGGTCGTTTACGGCCGTGTAATACCCGCCGCCCGAGGAGGCCTGCTGGAACAGCACGCGCGTCGGGTCGTAGACGACCTGCACCGTCCAGCCGGCACCGATCTTGCTGCCGGCGTCGATGCCGCCGTTGCTGATCTGGAAGGTCGAGGTCAGCGAATTGCCGATGAGGGCACGCGTCGTGATGCCGTCCTCGTAGATATGATAGGAGGCGCCGCTCAGCGCGTCGGGATCCTGCTCATAGTAGAACGTGTACGCGTTGGTCGGCATCTCGACGTAGTCCGGGTCGGCCAGATTGCCCGCGGTCGGCAGCACGACGCTGATCGTCGTCGGGCTCGTCACGCCCGCGATGAGTTTGTAGCCGAAGACCTTCATGGCCGTGACCTCCGCCGTGCTCGACCCCGCGTGGTACTCGCCGCGCGTGATGCGGTCGGGCCGCAGCGGCACATCGTCCGCGGTGCCCGGCATGCCGTCCACGCCGACATAGACATAGCTCGTCATGATATTGACGGGGTTCAGCGTATAACCGTTTTGCGTGACGACGCTGCGGCTGTCGCCGAGGACGTACACGGGCACGTAGTCGTTTTTGTTGAAGGTCTGGTCGGTATTGCTCATGGCGCTGTCGTCCTGGATGTACAGGCTGTCCGTTGCGTTGTCCGCGCCGATGCCGCCGATGAGGACAAAATTGAGCTGCGAACCAGGCGCCGTATTGGCGCTCGAATCGCCGAAGGCACGCTTCAGCACCGTCACGCCGTCCGTATCGAGAGAGGTGGGGAAGCCGAGGAATTCCGTCGAATCGGTCAGATCGAGGTCGGTGAGCGAGGAGCGGTAGAACGCCTCGGCGCCGATGGTGCGGAGCCGGGGCAGATTCAGCGCGTCGAGCCTTGTGACCGGCGCGTCCCGGAAGGCGAGCCGGTCGATGGCGGCGAGCTCCGTAAGGCCGGTCGACAGATCGAGGCCCGTCAGCTTCGCCCCCTGAAAGGCCTGGTAGCCGATGGCGCGGATGCCGAGGTCTTCGAGCGTCAGGGAGGTGAGCGGCGACGCGTAGAAGATATGCGGCGGGATGCAGTTGAGATCCGGCAGATTCCGGAGCGTCAGCGTCGTGAGTTTGTTGTAAGCGCTGTTCGCCGTCCCGCCGATATGCGTCGTATTGTAGCCCTGATTGTCCGTGACGAGGTTGCCGTCTGCGTCGTAGGCAAACGACTGCTGCTCGGAGAGCCAGCGCAGCGCCGGCAGGTTTTCGAGCGTCATGTCCGTCAGACGCGAGGTGACGCGGCCGCTGGAGAACGCGAGGCCTCCGATCTCATAGAGCGCGGGCAGGTCGCGGATCTCCAGCGAGGTGCCGGCATAGGAGGCGAAGGCGAGCATCCCGATATACCGGAGACGGTTCAGCCCCGTGAAGTCCAGCTCCTCGATGGGCGCGCTCAAGAAGGCCGCAAAGCCGACGGATTCCAGATTGGGGCACCCGGACAAGTCCAGTGAAGTGAGGTTGGCGCCGTAGAAGGTGCGGCCGCCCTCCCCGCAGAGGTAGTAAGTAGCCTTCTTGTAGTCATCGCCCAGAGAACCGCCGTCCACGCTGCCGATGATCTTCAGCGAGGGCGTATTGGACAGGTTGAGCGAGGTGATCGCCGCGCCGCCGCCGCCCGCGATGCCGGGCGCGGAGCCGTCGGAGA
Organism: Eubacteriales Family XIII. Incertae Sedis bacterium; assembly: GCA_031272365.1. Taxonomy (GTDB): domain Bacteria; phylum Bacillota; class Clostridia; order Peptostreptococcales; family Anaerovoracaceae; genus WRFF01. Next base: position 421 of record JAISTX010000045.1, on the reverse strand, counting down.
AGGCGCGCGAGCCGATGATTTCCAGGCTAATGAGTCCGCTGAGGTCCACCGTCGTCAGCCGATTTTTGTAGAAGGCGCGGTAGCAGATTTTTTTCAGCGCGGTATCGCCCTGCAGGTTCAGCGTCTCGATGGGCGCGTTCTCAAAGGCATTGTCACCGATGATTTCCAGCGCCGGCAGATTGGATAAATCAAGCGCCGTGAGCGAAGTCGCGTTCTGGAAGCTGCGCTCGCCAATGACCTGGAGCTTCGGCAGATTGGTCAGGGTCAGGCTCTCCAGCGGTGATTTCTTGAAGGATTCATTTCCGATGACCTCCAGATTAGGCAGATTGTCTAAGGTCAGCTGCGTGAGCAGGGCGGACTCAAAGGCGCCGTAGTTGGCCACTGCTCCCTGGTCGGCGCCACTGATATCTGTCGTGCCGTA
>JAISTX010000068.1 GCA_031272365.1 Eubacteriales Family XIII. Incertae Sedis bacterium | reverse complement strand
CGCTCACCCCGGGGGCAGGCTGATCGTGAAGGTCATGCCGCCCCCGGGGTTGTTTTTTGCCGTGATGCGGCCGCCGTGGGCCTCGACGGCCTCCTTTGCGACGGCGAGCCCGAGGCCCGTGCCGCCGGTCTTGCGGTTGCGGGATTTGTCCGCGCGGTAGAGGCGCTCGAAGATGCGGGGCAGCTCCTCCTCCGGGACGCCCGGGCCCGTGTCGCTGACCGTGACGGTCGCCGCCGCGGCGCCCGCGTGGACGGCCACCTCGACGCGCCCGCCTTCGGGCGTGTATTTCACGGCGTTGCTGAGCAGATTGGACAGGACGCCGGCGAGCACGTCCGCGTCCACGAATGCCGGGACGGGTACCCGGGCGGCCGGGGCGGCGATGCGGATGCCCTTGGCCGCCGCCTCGCTTTCGTACGCCGTGCAGACGGTGCGGGCGAGCGCGGCGAGGTCCGTGCCCGCGCGGCGCAGGGCGGCCTTGCCTTCCGCGGCCTCTTCGAGGCGCTCGAGCCCTTCGACGAGCCCGGTGAGCCTTTTGATCTCCTGGTGGCAAGCGGCGAGCCGCTCGGGCGTCGCGTCCACCGCGCCCTCCGCCATCGACTCGATCTGGACGGAAAGGGCGGCGAGCGGCGTGCGCAGCTCGTGGGCCATGTCCGACGTGAGCTGCTTGCGGAGCGCCTGCTGCGCGGCGAGGCTGGACGTGATGCGCCTTGCGAGCAGGGAGGCGGAAAACGCCGCGCCAGCGAGCGCGATGACACCGACGAGCAGGAGGATTTTGTTCAGGGTGCTGAGGAGCGTCGCGTCCGCCTCGCTGAAGAAGAACGGCCCGTAGGAGGTGACGGAAACGCTGCCGACCTCTCCTTTGCTTTGGAGGATGGGCAGGGTCTGCGTCTCGAAGTCCCCGGGTTTGCCGTGCGACTCCATGCGTGCGGCGATGCCCTCCATGATCTGGGCGCACCGGGCCATGTCGTGGTTCTGCGCGTCCCAGACGACGGCGCCGTCTTTGTCCCTCACGACGAGGATGAAGCCGTCCGTGAGCGAATACATCCCGAGCGCGTGGATCGCGTCCACGTCCCACTGGTCCGTGACGGGGTAGTAGAGCATCGAAAGGTTCTCCGCGATGTCGGCGGCGCGCAGCGCCTGCTGCTCGCGCGCGTAGGCCTCGAAGCGTTTGTCAAGCAATACGTTTGACAGGATGCAGATCGCCAGGATGGCGAGCAGCACGACGGTCACGACCACGAGGGAGAGCTGCCGGAACAGGGGCGCCTTCATTTCCCGTCACCGCCTCCACTGCCCCCGCCGCCAAATTTGTAGCCGAACCCGTGCGCCGTCAGGACGTAGGCGGGGTGGCGCGGATCCGTCTCGATCTTGCGCCGGAGATTTTTGATATGCGCGTCCACGGAGCGATCGAAGCCGGTGAAGTCCTCCCCGCCGAGCGCGGCGTCGATGATCTCGTCGCGCGTGAAGATTCTCCCCGGGTGATGGACAAGCAATGCGAGGATGCGCTGCTCGGCGCGGGTCAGCCGCACGTCCACGCCGCGCTTCGTGAACACGCCGCTTGCAAAATCCGCCGTCAGGTCGCTGCCGCCGAACGTGTACGCGGCGGCGAGCGGCACGGCCCCGTCCGACGCCCGGCGCAGCAGCGCCTCCATGCGCGCGCGCAGCTCCTTCAGCCCGAAGGGCTTCGTGACGTACCCGTCCGCGCCGAGGGCGAGCCCCCCGACGATGTCCTCCTCGGCCACCTTCGCGGTCAGCATGATGACCGGCACGCGCGAGCGGGCGCGGATGCGCCGGCAGACCTCCTCCCCGGGGATGTCCGGCAGCATGAGGTCGAGCAGCACGAGGTCCACGCGCTCCTTTTCGAACAGCGAAAGCGCCCCCCGCCCGCTGTCCGCCTGCAGCACGCGGTAGCCCTGCTTCGCCAGATACGCGGCGACGCCCTCCAAAATAGCGGGTTCGTCGTCCACGACAAGGATGGTAAGCGATTCGTCAGCCATGCCAAGATTGTACCATAGGGTGCTGGGGCGGGCAGCCCGCGCAGTCATTGCGCCGCAAGCAATCTACGCAGTCGCGCCACAGAGTGCTTGGTGGACAAATTTCGCTTATATGTGTGACCGCGCCCCCGGATTCTCCCAAAATCCGTCCAGTAGTTTGCATCCAGCTTCGGCGTTTGACAAAATCGACCACAAGACAAGCAGCAAATCACACATATAAGCGAAATTTGTCCATCAGGGCTTCGCGCTTCCCTTGCGCCCCGGCATTCACGGCAAGCACCGCAAGCGATGCCGCCGGAAAAATTATTTTCAAAAAAGTGTTGCAAGCCGTCCGGGGTTGTGTTATAAGATGAATATAAAATTCATGATTTCTCAAAAAAAACTGCAAGAAAAATTCGGAGAGATGAGAGATGGGAAATAATGGTGGCACCGGTACAGTCAATTATATAAGAAATAATTACGCTGCTTTGTCCGCTTCCCTCCAGAAGGTCGCGCTGTTCATCCTGGACTACGCGAACGAGGTGCTGAGCAACACCGCGGGTCAGCTCGCCGAGAAGATCGACGTCAGCGAGGCGTCCATCATCCGGTTCTGCAAGGCGCTCGGGTTCAAGGGCTACGCGGACTTCAAGATCAAGCTCGCGCAGGAGCTGGGGAACGCCAACGCGATCTATATCCCGGACGGGATCTCGAAGGACGATTCGGTCTGGGACGTCATCTCCACGATCATGCGCAACGAGTACGAGGACATCCGGTTCACGCTGGAGATGATGGACAAGGAAGCGATGCTGAAGGCCACGACCATGCTGCACGAGGCGAACCGCATCGGCTTCTTCGGCATCGGCAGCTCCGCGGTCGTCGCCAACGACGCGAAGGACCATTTCCTCCTGCTGGGCAAGGCCGCGCAGTCGGAATGGGACGGCACCGCGCAACTGCTGCTGGCCAATTCGCTGAAAGAGGGCGATCTGGCCTTCGTCATCTCCCTGTCCGGGCAGTCCGCCATACCGCTCAAGATCCTCGAGATCGCGGAGTCGAAGGGCGTGCACCGGATCGGGCTCACGCAAAACCCCCGGTCGGACCTGGTGCAAAAATGCGACTGCGCGCTGCTGGCGTTCAAGAAGAGCACCTCGGTCGAGGACCTGACGACGTCCTCGCGGATCATTTTTTCGGCAATACTGGACGCGCTCGCCGTCGCGTGCGCAGCGTTCAACTGGGATGAATACGCCAGAAACATCCAGTCGACGCGGAAAAATCTCATCGTCTAGTGGAGCTGTCCCTCATCAGGAAACTGGGGCAGGAGTTGTTGCAAGCCATCCTGGATGAGTGGGCGCGGGAGTAGCGAAGGAGGAGGGAAAATGAGTTCGATTGACTTGACAGGGAAGGCCGCGTTCGTCACCGGTTCCGCAGGCGGGATGGGCGCGGCTTGCGCGCGGAAATTTGCCGAGGCGGGCGCCGCCGTCGCGCTGGCGGATCTGCAGGGCGACAAGGTGGCCCAGCAGGCGGAGAGCATCTCCAAGGACACGGGGGGCAAGTGCATCTCGTTCCCGCTCGATGTTTCCAAATGGGACGACGTCGAAAGCGCGGTGGCAAAGGCCGCGGCGGAATTCGGGCGCCTGGACATCATGGTGAATTGCGCGGGCATCGGCATGCGCAAGCCGTTCGATGAGTTTACGCAGGGGGATGTCGACCGGATTTTTGACATCAACGCCAAGGGCGTTTGGTATGGATGCGTTGCCGCCGGGAAAGTGATGGTCAAGCAGCGGTCGGGCGTCATCATCAATTTTGCGTCGATCGCGGTCCGGTTGGGCGTCCCGCACCTGACCGTGTACGCGGGGTCGAAGGCGGCCGTGTGCGCTTTCACGCAGGGCCTGGGCAGGGAGCTTGCGCCGCATGGTGTGCGGGTGTGCGCCGTCCTCCCGGGCCATGTGCGCACGCCGATGATGGAGAAGGACCTGGAGCTATGGACCAACCATGGGACGGAAGAAGAGAAGGCCGCGTGCTTTGCGGAGCTTGTGGCGCAGGAGGGCATCCCGCTCGGCCACCCGCAGCAGCCCGAGGACGTGGCCGACACGGTGCTGTTCCTGGCATCGGATATGGCCAGCAACATCACGGCGCAGATCGTCAGCATCGACGGCGGCTGCACCATTAGTTATTGAATTGTGGGAAAGGGAGAAACTGATGATCACGAGAGAACAATTCGTTCAAATGACAGAGGCCGTGTGCATCGGCAACGATGTCACGTACCAAGATATCGTCGGGCTTGCCGCGTCCGCGAAGAAATACCATTTCCTCATGGCTTACGCGCCGACGTGCTTCGCGAAATACTTGGTGGAGATGCTGAAGGGCAGCCCGATTTTGATCGGCGCCCCCGTGACCGGGTCGGACTACGGAGCCGACCCGACCGAGATCAAGATTGCCTTGGCCAAGTACTTCCTCGACCTCGGCTGCACGGAGCTGGACATGATGATCAATCTGATGTACCTGCAGTCGAAGATGTACGACGAGGTGCTGGACGACATCAAGCAGGTCAGGAAGGCCGCAGGGCACGTCTGCCTGAAGGTCATCATCGAATCGCCGCTGCTGACGGAAGAGGAAATCAAGATCGCCTGCCGGATGGTCATGGACGGCGGCGCGGACTACGTCAAGACGTCCACCGGGACCTACGGGAAGACGACCGTCGAGCAGGTGAAACTGATCCGGGAGACCGTCGGGGACAAGATCAAGATCAAGGCCGCCGGCGGCATCAACGGTGTGGGCATGATCCAGGAGCTGATCGATCTGGGGGTTTCGCGCTTCGGGCTCAGCTACAAAAAAGCGGAAGCCATTGCGGACGAATTGCAGTGAGCCAGCGAGGCTATGAGGTTTTGGAGGTGACGTTATGGACCCAATCGCAATGAGCCTGCTCGCAATCGCGGGTTTCATCGTATTGCTGTTGCTGGGGATGCAGATCGGCATTGCTTTGCAGGCGTCGCTGGCGTTTGCGGAATGCTCTCGGGGCGACGCCTCGGCGGCGGAGGGGGAACAGGTTTGATATGACGAAATCGCTTCTGCTTGCGCATGACCTTGGGACGTCCGGCAACAAAGCTACGCTTTATCGGCTGGATGGGAAGCTCGTGGACAGCGTGGTCTACCCTTACGAGGCCACGGTGCTCCGCAACGGGTGGGCGCAGCAGAACCCCGAGGACTGGTGGCGCGCGGTTTGCGCCGGGACCAGGCATTTGATGAAGGGGCGGGCGTCGGAGGATATCGCCGGCATATCCTTTGGCGGGCAGATGATGGGCTGCGTCTGCATCGACGCAGAGGGGCGGCTGCTGATGGACAGCATCATATGGTCCGATATGCGTGCCACCGGGGAAAACAGGATTTTGGAAGAGCGCTTCGGGTTTGCGCATGCCTGCACGGTGACGGGGCTCCGGCCGGCGCCGAACTACACGCTCCAAAAGCTGATGTGGATCAAGGCGAACATGCCGGATATCTACGAAAGGACATGGAAAGCCCTGCAGGCGAAGGACTACATGGTCTACCGGATGACGGGGGAGGCCGGGACCGACGTGACGGACGCGGCGATGACGCAGGCGCTGGATATCAACAGGCTGGCGTGGTCGGGCGAGATCATCGAAGCCGCCGGGATCCGGCCGGGCATCTTCCCCGACCTGAAAAAAAGCGCGAGCGTCGCGGGCGGCTTGCGGAAGGAAGCGGCGGAGGAGATGGGGCTGATTGCCGGGACCCCGGTCATCACGGGCGCGGGCGACGGCCTGTGCGCCACGGTCGGGGCGGGCTCGGTCGAGCCCGGCGTGGGGCATTGCTGCTTGGGCAGCTCGAGCTGGGTTTCCAATTGCACGCTGAAAAAAATCGACAACGCGGACGGGGTGCTGATGTACAACCCGCATGTCGTCGATGACATGTACTGCCTCACGGGGACCATGCAGGCCGGCGGCCTGTCGTACAAATGGGCGGCCGAAAATTTTTACCCGGGGGAAAGCTACCCGGCGCTGGACGGCATTGCGGCCGATGCGGGCGCTGGCGCGAACGGCGTGATGTTCCTGCCCTACCTGATGGGGGAGCGCGCCCCCTGGTGGGACGCGCAGGCGACGGGCGCCTTCCTCGGGCTGGGGCTCCATACCTCCAAAGAGGATCTGCTGCGCGCCGTCCTGGAGGGCGTGGCGCTGAACCTAGCGCTGATCTTCCGGGAAATACACAAAATCGAACCGGTCCGGGAAATCAATGTGATCGGCGGCGGCGCGAAAGGCGGCATCTGGCCGCAGATGCTCGCCGACCTGTTCCATGTCCCGGTCTACAAGCTCGCCTCCGCGGAGTCGGGGACGAGCTTCGGCGCGGCGGTGATCGCCGGCGTCGCCTTGGGGGTATACAGCGACTATACGGTTGCCGAAGAACTGATCGAAAGGGAAGAGGCATTCGAGCCGGACGAGGCGCGCCACGCGCTGTACGCGGAAAAGCTGCTCGCTTTTGAGCAGGCCTATCTTGCGCTGAAGCCGGTTTTCGGAAAGCTGTAAAGGAAAGGGTTTGACATGAAGGAACGGATAAACAGATTGCGGAAGCTCTACATGGAATCGCCTACGCGCGCCATATTCCTGGAGCGCACCTTGCTGCTCGAAGAAGCAAAGCGCAAATACGAGCACCTCGACCGCGGCAGCCTGTACGCGGCGGCCATGGCGTACGTATTGGACAATATGGAGGCCGAGATCCGCGAGGACGAGTACATCGTCTCGACGATGAAGCAGACGCTCTTGACGGAGGAGCAGGAGGAATGGTACGCGGAGCTCTGCGCGGACAACAATTTCAAGGCGGTGCTGCTGATGGGCTTCGACCCGCTCCGGATCTCCAAGAGCATCGGCGAGCAGGACGACATCTACTATCCGGAATGGTTTTGCTCCTACGGCCACAATGTGGGGGACTACCCGCGGGTGCTGAAACTGGGGTTCTCCGGCCTTGCGGCCGAGGCGCGCGAGCGGATGAAAGACCCGGCGCTCGGCGGGACGCAGAAGACATTCCTCGAGAATTGCATCGTCGTCTGCGACGCCATGACGCGCTTTGGCCTGCGGTACAGCGAGAAAGCCCGGGAGCTGGCGGAGGGTGCGCAGACCGAAGAGGAGCGCCGCCGCTTCCGCACCATCGAGGAGACCTGCAAGGTGTCGCCGGGGCTCCCCGCCCAGACGTTCCGGCAGGCGGTGCAGAGCGTCTGGTTCTTCCACATGGTGCAGGCGGCCCTGGTGGGGTGCCGTGACTACTCCTTCGGGCGGATCGACGAATACCTGTACCCGTACTACAAGGCGGATCTGGAGGCCGGGCGCATCACGCGCGAGGAGGCCCTGGAGATCATCGAGGAATGGTATATCCACGAGTCCGAGTTCATCGGCTATGCGTTCGACGTCAAGGGCATGAAGCGCATCCCAAACTACGATTGCATCCAGTACATCGTGCTCGGCGGGACGGATGTGGACGGGCGCGAAGTCTGCAACGACATCAGCTTCCTGGCGATGGAGGCCTGGATGGACCTCGAAAACATCAAGACGCCGCAGATCATCGTCCGCTGGTTCCGGGGGATGAACCAGGATCTGCTGGACTGCGCGGTGCATATGAACGCCGCCGGCAAATCCACCCCCTCTTTCTTCAACGAGGAGCTGATCATCAAGGCGTTGGTCCAGTATGGCGTCGCGGAGCAGGACGCCCGCATCTTCGCCTACTATGGATGCAATAACGTCGTGATACCCGGCCTGGAAGACAATTTGCGCGAAAGCTGGCACAACGGCCCGAAATACCTGGAGCTGGCGCTCCACGCGGGCGTCGACCCCGTGACGCAAAAGCGCATCGGCCCCAAAACGATGGCGCCGGGTGACATGCAGGGCATCGAGGATGTCCTCGGCGCGTTCCGGGAGCAATTGGCGCATGCCCTGTACCTCGACCGGCAGGACCACAGCCGCTGCGACCAGATATGGCACGCGATGAAGCCGTTCAGCTACGAGTCGCTGTTCGGGACGGACTGCATCGCGAAGGCTTCCTCCCTGGACGCTGAGGGCAGCCGCTACCGGCATTGCAATATCGAGTTCATGGGGATCGCGACGCTGGCCGACTCGCTGTACGCGTTGAACCAGGTCGTCTTCGTGGAGAAAAGGTTCACGCTGCCGGAGTTCCTCGAAATCCTGGCGCAGGACTGGGCGGGGCACGAAGAGCTGGCCATGCATATCCGGAACCATTATCCGAAATACGGCAACGACGACGACGCGGTGGATATTTTCGCGAAGCGGGTCGGCGACATGCTGGTCGAAGAGGTGGGGAAGCTGAAGCCGCTCTACAACGGGCGGAAGGCGTACGCGTCGTTCTACTCCATGATGTGGCACCGCCATATGGGCGTGGACGTCGGCGCCACGCCGGACGGGCGGCACGCGTACGAGCCGTTCTCCGAGAACCTCTCCGGCACTTACGGGCTGGAGAAAAACGGCCCGATCGGGGCGCTGAATTCCGCGGCGAAGCTCCCGCTCGACTGGACGCCGTCCGGCGCGCACAACGTCAAATTCCTGCCCGCGACGGTGAAGGGGCCGGAAGGGGAGGCGAGGCTCAAGGCCTGCATCAACGCCTACATGGAGAAAGGCGGCCACCAGATCATGATGACCGTCGCCGACGCCGAGGAGCTGAAGCGGGCGAAGGAGGACCCGGAGGCGTACCAGAACCTGATGGTGCGCGTATTCGGCTTCTCCGATTACTTCATCTCGCTGTGGCCGGACCAGCAGGACGAGATCATCGCCCGGGATACGATGGTGCTGTGAGAGATGGCCGAGGGGATTTTGTTCGACATCCAGCGCCTGTCCGTAGGCAACGGGCCGGGGATACGGACCACGGCATTCCTGAAGGGGTGCCAGCTGCGCTGCGCCTGGTGCCACAACCCGGAATCCCACGCGCCCGAACCCGATCTGAAATACATGAAGAACATCTGCCACTTCTGCGGCCATTGCGCGCGCGCGTGCGAAAGCGGCGCGCTGGCCTTGCGAGACGGGGCGCTCGCCTACGACGGGGCCGCCTGCACGCGGTGCGGGGCCTGCAGCAGGGCCTGCCCGTACGGCGCCATGAAAATCAGCGGCTACCGGATCGGCGCCGAAGCGCTGGCCGCGCTGTTCCTCCGGGACAAGGAATACTACGACGCGTCGGGCGGGGGCATCACGCTTTCGGGCGGCGAGCCGATGGCGCAGCCGGACTTCCTGGGCGAGGTGCTGGAGCTGTCGGGGCAGATGGGCCTGGCGACCTGCGTGGACACGAGCGGGTACTGCCCGGACGGGGCGTTTGCTGCCATGCTCGAAAAAACGGACATGGTCCTGTTCGACGTCAAGCACATGGATCCGGCGCGCCATCTGGAATACACCGGCGTGGACAATGCCCAGATATTCCAAAATTTAATAACGCTTGCGGGGAGCGGGAAGCCGTTTTGCGTACGGTTCCCGATGATACCCGGCTACAACGACGACGAGGAGAATATCGCCCGGACCTGCGCGATGCTGCGTGGCCTGCACGTCGAATCCGTGGACGTGTCGGTATTCCATGACTACTATCTGGCGAAATACGCGCAGATGTTCCGGCCGGAAGACGCGCCGGACATCCGGCCTTACACGGAGGAAGAGATTGATCAGAGGCTTGAATTGATCGCGCGGCACGGCGTCAAGCCGAACAGGGTATAGGCAGATTGTTATTGAAAAAGAAGGGGATGACGGCTCGATGAAAAACCAAACAACAGGCACGATTGCACAATTGGGGAGATCCTTGATCAAGCGCTCGGATTGCAGCGGCATCGTCGCGGCGGTTGTGATCTTCTTGGTCTTCTGCATTTTCACGGACGGGTTCCTCACGCAGTACAACATCTTCAACGTGTCCAGGACCGCGTCGTTGTACATGTTCATCGCCGTCGGGCAGGCGCTGGTGCTGATCGTGGGCGGCATGAACCTGTCGTTGGGGGCGATCGGCTCCCTGTCTGTCGTGGTGTTCGGCTACTGCTGCCAGAACCTGGGCTGGGGCTTCATCCCGGCGCTTGCCGCGTCGCTGGCCATCGGCGGCGTCTGCGGCCTGGCCAACGGGCTGATTATTTCCAAGCTCAACCTGAACCCGTTCATCGTGACGCTGGCGACCTCCTTCGTGTTCAGCGGGCTGTACATCGGCATATCCCAGGGGTACCCGTACACGGAGCTTCCGGCATTCGTGAACACGCTCGGCCGCGGCAGCTTCCTGAAGATGCCCCTGTTCTTCTGGATCATGCTCGTGATGGCGGCGGGGATCTGGTTTGTCTTCAAATACACGGTCTTTGGCAGGAGGCTCCTGGCGACCGGCGGGAACGCGACGGCGGCACGGCTCTCCGGCATCAACACCGCCCGCATCTACCTGATCGCGAACGTCCTGTCCGGGGTGTTCGCCGCGCTGGCGGGCTTCTTTTTCACGGCAAGGCAGGGGACGGCCTCGCCGACGACCGGCTCGGAATGGATGCTGGCTTCGTTCGCGGTCGCGGCGATGGGCGGCACGGCGCTGAGCGGGGGCTCGATCAGCGGGATCGGGCTCGTCTTCAGCGCCTACCTCTACGCGTTCATCAAAAACGGCCTGGTGCTGCTCAACGTCGACATGTATTACGAGCAGTCCTACCTGGGCGTCATCATCCTGGCGGCCATCTGCTTCGAGACCGTGAGGACCAAATACGTTAAGTTGCGGCATCTTTGATTTCAAAGGCCGCATTATTAAGAGATAGAAACATAGCAAAAGGAAGAAGGAGAAAGAAGGTGTAGTGATGAAAAAGTATGGGAATGTAAAGCTGATAAGTGTATGCTTGGCGCTGGCGCTGGTTGTGTGCATGCTTGCCGCTTGCTCGGGCGGCGGCTCCGGTTCGGGCGGGTCGGAGCCGGTCGACACGGGGTCGAGCGCGCCTGTGGAGACGGATACGGGGGCTTCGGCGGACGCCGCGGGCGGGTTCGTGATCGAAAAGGTGCCCGACGTCAAGATCGCTTGGGTCGCCCCCCTGGTCAACGACTACTTCGAGGTGATCGCGGACGGCGCCCAGGACTTCGCTGACGAGTACGGCGCGGAGCTCAACCTGGTCTACGGCACGGACGCTTCCCAGGAGGAGTCGGCGCAGAAGATCGAGGCGCTGATGGCGCAGGGGTACCGGAACTATCTGATCTACCCGATCGACAGCGCGGCCTCCAACACGTTGTACGAAGAGATCACCGCGGCCGGCGCCAAGGTGGTGAACTACGGCATGAACGTCGACACGCCGACGACGGCCAGCCTCTTCGCGGGGCATTCCGCCTACGACACCACGATCTACCAGCTCGAAAAAATGAACGAGATCCTGGGCGATGATGGCGGGCAGGTCATGATCCTGATGGAGCAGATGGAAAGCCCCTATATGCGCGTCGCCAAGGTGGCCACGGACGACTATGTGAAGGATCACCCGAATTTCGTGGTCGCGCAGACCATCGGTGACATCGCGACGACGGAAGAGGCGGTCACGAAGATCTCGGACGCGTTCTCCGCGAACATCGGGAACATCGACGGCATCGTCAGCATCGGCACTGTCACGACGATCGGGCTGGCGCGCATCTTGAACGAATTCTATGCCACCAACCCGGACCAGGAGCATATCCCGGCGGTCGTGCTGGACTGCGACGCGGAGAGCGCGGCGGCGATCAAATCCGGCTATATCGACATCGCCATCTACGAGCCGAAATACGATATGGGCTATCTGAGCGCGGCGATGTCCTATCTGCTCGCAACCGGCTACGAGCCCGCGGGCGACTACTTTGTCTATCTGGACAACATCGACGTCACGCAGGAGAACGCCGACACGTACGCTTCCGACGAGCAAGCGCGCGCGAAGGCGTACATCGCGGAGAATTTCGGGGACATCCTCAAGAAGAGCTAAGGAAACGCGAAGGCGGGGAAAAACCATGCAGTTCAAACTGACGAACATATCAAAGATCTTCCCCGGCGTGAAGGCGCTGGACGATGTCTCTGTGTCCTTCGAGAGCGGGGAGATCCACGCGCTTCTGGGCGAAAACGGCGCGGGCAAGAGCACGGCCATGAAGATCATGTGCGGCATCTACGCGGCCGACGGCGGCGAGCTGGAGCTGGACGGGCGCAAGCTCTTGCTCCGGGACTACAGCGACGCGATCCGGGAGGGCATCAGCATCGTCCATCAGGAAATACAGATCATCCCCGAATTCAGCGTGGCGGAGAATATCTTCCTGGACAAGATGAACGGTTTGTTCGGCAGGGGCTTCATCTCCTGGAGGCGGCTCAATGAGAAGGCCAGGGAGTACATGGATATCGTCGGGCTCAATGTCGATCCGTCGGAAGTCATAGGCGCGTTGAGCCCCGCCCAAAAACAACTGGCGCAGATCGCGAAAGCGCTGTCGTCGAATGCGAAAGTCATCATGTTCGACGAGCCGACGTCGTCGTTGACGGAGCACGAGGCCGGCAATTTATTCAAGATCATCCGCGAACTGAAGCAGCAGGGGAAGATCATCCTGTTTATCAGCCACAAATTGGAAGAGGTGCTGGAGTTGTGCGATCAGGTGTCCGTGCTCCGCGATGGGAAGCTGGTCGGCACTCGTTATTGCAAGGGCATGTCCAAAGACGACATCATCCAGATGATGATCGGCAGAAGCATCCAGCACAAAGATTACGGCGTCCTCCCTGTCGACAGGGAGGACGTTGTCCTGGAATGCCGGGGCATATCCCGCAAGGGGAGTTTTTCAGATGTGAGTTTTCAGCTCAGGAGGGGGGAGATACTGGGCTTCTATGGGCTGGTCGGCGCGGGCCGGACCGAGCTCGCCAAGATCATCATCGGGGAGGACACGTGCGACGCGGGGGAGATTTTCATCAATGGCCGGAAGGCGAGAATCCGGGATGTCGCGGACAGCGCCGGCAAATTCAAGATCGGGTACGTGAGCGAGAACCGCAAGGAGGAGGGGCTGATCCTGGAGGCTTCCGTGCGGGAGAACATCGGGATCACGGTCTGGGAGGATATCGCCCGGACGTTTTTCAAGATCATCGACATCCGCAAGGAGAAGGAGCTCGTCCAAAAGGTGATCGATCTGTTCAAGATCAAGGTGGCGGACAGCAGCAGCGATGTGGAAAGCCTCTCGGGCGGCAACCAGCAGAAGATCTGCATCGGGAAATGGATCATCAAGGGCTGCGATATCCTGATCATCGACGAGCCGACGGTCGGGGTCGACGTCGGGGCGAAGGAGACGATCCACCAGCTGATCTGGAATCTGGCGAAGGAGGAGGGCAAGTCGATCATCCTGATCTCCTCGGACATGCCCGAACTGTGCGAGCTGTCCCGCCGGATACTCGTGTTCAAAAATTTCGGCATCGTCGGCGAAATCGACAATATCAATGACAGGGGGCACAGCTACGAGGAGCTCAGCCCGCTCGTGGGCGAGTATTTGATGTAGCGGGGGCTGGCGGCGCGGAGTCCTGGGGGCACAATTGCGCAACACACGGAACAGATGCAAATTTGGTAAGAAAATGAGCCGTTTGGCTACCGATTCGCAACCTGTTCTGCATGTTGCTGCGCCCGGCTGGCGGCGCGGAGCAGGAGCAGGCCGACGATCAGCAGGGGGAGCATGACGGCCTGCGTCAGGAGCACGTCCGCCAGCGCGCTCGGCGGGGCGTCCTCCCACGGGCGGAACAGCGAGGCGAGCGATGTGAGATTGATGGCGGCGTGCGTGACGACGCATGGCCACAGCGTGCCGAAGCGCACGGCGATGCCGGCGAACAGCACGCCGATCTGAAAAGAGTAGAGCACCTGGCTGACGGTGTCGGCGATCGGGGCGCCTTCGAGGGCGTTGAGGCTGTGGGCGAGCGCAAACAGCGCGGCAGAGAGCAGCGCCGCCCGGTACAAGCGCTTTCGCCGCTGCTCTCCCGTGCCCAGCAGAACCCGTAGCACGGCGCCGCGGAACAGCGCCTCCTCCCCGAAACCTGTGAGGATGGCATGCGCGGCGGACACCCACAGCGTGAGCAAGGCGGGAACCTGGAACGGGGCGCGATCCGGCGAGGCCAGGGTCATCCAGGTGTTGAGCGCCGCGATCGCGAAGGCGGGGGTGCATGCGAGAAAACCGCGCCCGAGCCGCCGTCCGTATCCGGGCGGCCTTCCGCCCCCGGGCTCGACGCCGGGGGATAGCAGGCCCCCGCTTCCGTATCCCGGGCCGAGCCGCCGCACGAGCACGGCAGAGCATACGAGCATCACGATTGGCAGAAGCAGCCTGGAAGCCAGGTCGGCCGCCTCCCCCGGCAGCGCAAAATGCAGGAGGGCTGTGCCCCCAAACGCCGCCGCAAACACGAGGGCGGCAAAGAGCACACAAAACACCACAGGGTGCGCGTTTCTGAATCCGGCAAACATGAGACGCTCCTTTCTATTGTATGATATGATTAATACAATAATACAACAGAAAGGTTTTGTCAAGTGCCGATGTAGCCGGATGCTGCCGCATCCGCCGTTGGATTGAAGCATGGATTCCGGGTCAGGCCCGGAATGACAAAACTGTAGCCGCGATCCAAAGGCGAGCGGCAACATCTTCACCCGTTCGCTGTTCATCATGCTGTGTGCCTCGTGGACAAATTTCGCTTATATGTGTGATTTGCTGCTTGCCTTGTGGTCGATTTTATCAAACGTCGAAGCCGGGTGCAAACTATCGGACGGTTTTTGGGAGAATCCGGGGGCGCGGTCACACATATAAGCGAAATTTGTCCATCGGGGCTTCGCGCGGCGCGGGCTCGCCTCCCCCGCGCCGCCCGCGCGCCACGGACGCGCGGTTTCACGCCTCCGCTTTCCAGTCCTGGAAGAGGGGGGCGGCTTCGGTGAGGATGTCGTATCCTATGGTGATCGTGTCGCCCTCGACGGTCTTGTAGTCTTCGGTGAGGGGCACGGGGTTGCAGCCGCCGTGCACGACCTCCACGTCCTTTGTAGCGAAGCGGTTGCCGCAGTTCTGGCAGACGAACTCGTCGCCCTCCTGGACGTAGTACCCGTAGCCGGAGTTCCAGCAGACCTGGCAGGTGTTGAGCGCAGTGCGCACGGTGCCGTCGGGGGCGCGCACCGCGAATACCTCGAGGTAGATGCCGTCGACGGTGAGGGGGTAGAAGGTGGCCTTTTCGGTCACGGCCGCCGCGTCGATCGTCAGCGCGCCGCCGGGCTCAATGACTTCACCCGCCGCGCCGCCGCCGGCGGAAGCCGCGCCGGTCGCGCCCTCGGAACCTTCCGATCCCCGGGCACCCCCGACGGTTTCGAGCTCCCCGGGGCCGGCATCGCCGGACGCGCCGTCCGCGTCCCCGGAGCCGCGCACGCCCCCGACGGGAACCTGCGCCGCCGCGTCGCCGCCCGCGCTGCCGCCATCATCGCTCGCCGCGCCGCTGCCCCCGCACGAGGCGAGGGCAAGCGCCAACGCGAGCGTCAAAGTCAAAACGCCGGCAGCAAATTTGTTATTCGATAATGCACGCATCTTCAAATCCTCCTGTTTTCATTATTGTAAAGGAGGGTTTTGAAGAAATTGTGAAGCGGGCCAAAGGGCGCCGGAAATCCCATTCCGGGGCGGGGTTCTGGCGCAGGCCGAGGAGCGCCCACAGGATGAAGGCGGCGAGCACGGCGGTCACCACGAGGCCGCCCTCGGGGCCGAAGCCGCCGCCGGTGAGCAGCGGGCTGCCGGTCGGCGCGGTGCTGAGCAGGCCGGCGGTCTCGATGCCGCTCACCTGCATTCCGTAGACGTTGCCCTGGAAGAGGTTCCACGCGAAGTGGCAGCCGAAGGGCATCCAGAGGTTGCCGGTGCGGATGAACAGCAGCGCGAAGAAGATGCCGACGAGGAAGACGTTGGCGACGGACAGGGCGGTGACGCCGTCGTTGAGCAGGTGCAGCAGCCCGAAGGTCGCGGCGGGCACGAGCAGGATGACGGGGCGTTTGCGCGTCGTCTTCAGCGCGGACATCATATAGCCGCGCGTCATGACTTCCTCGAAGAGGGCGGCGGGGAGGAAGGCGAGGGCGGAGATCCAGAACGCGGGGTCGGCCGTGACGGCGGCGAGGGAAGCGGCCGTGACCGGCGCGACGGCCGCCTGGCCCGAGAGCACGAGCGCCGCGAATACGATGCTGAACATGCCCGCGCCGAGCGCCATGCCGAGCAGGCTCCGTTTGAGCGCGGCCTGCCGGCCGAGGCCCATCTGTGCGGCCGGCTGGCGGTACAGCAGCCGGAAGAGCAGCACGAACACGCCGATGGCGGCGAGGCTGATGATGCTGTTCTCGACCCAGAAGACGGCGGGGTCGTCGATGACGGGCGCCAGCAGCGCGTCGAGCAGCGCGTAGAGGCCGAACTCCAGGCCGATGAATGCGCCGAGCATGAGGGCGATGGCCCATCCGCTGCGCACCTCTCCATATTGATTCCGAAACATGATTTTCTCCTTTCCTGCCGCGGCGTTCCGTGCATAGGGGGTGGGCACGGATCCTGCGCCGGGGCACAGGGATACTATACGGCGTATAGTATTATAGGAAAAATAAACGCCCGTTAAAAACGGATTAAAAAACGCCGGCCCGGCCCTTCACAATTTCTTCGCATCCGCGCCTTATTATTATAGAATAACAAGGCACAGGGACATTCGTTGTGGAGGAAGAAGAGGATGGCGCAAGGCAAGCGGGACAAACAGGGCAAGCGGAGCACGGTCGAACTGCGCGTCGGCGGCATGTATTGCACGGGCTGCCAGGGGCGCATCGAGCACAAGCTTCGCAAGGCGCGCGGGGTGTCGAAGGCGTCCGTGGATTTCGGGCGCGGCACGGCGCGCGTGTCGTACAACCCGGACGTGACGGCGCCGGGGGAGATCCTCGCGGCCGTGGAATCGCTTGGGTACAAGGCGGCGGTGGCGGATGCGGGAGGTGGCTTCGGCGGCGCGGGCGCGGCGGCGCTTCCGGGCAGGGAGAGGCTGCTGCGCGTCGCGCTCACGCTGGTCGTGATCCTCGGGCTCTTCCATGTGCTGAAATGCGCGGGCGTCACGAACCTCGCGAAGGAATTTCCGCTCGCGGAGGAGGGGATGGGCTACGGCCTGCTCTTCGTCATCGGGCTGTTCACGTCCGTGCACTGCGTCTGCATGTGCGGCGGGATCAATATCTCGCAGTGCGTGGGGGGCGGGCAGGGCGCCGCCCCGGGCAGCTTTGGCATGGCGGGCGGCGGGTCAGCCCCCGCCCCCGCAAAGGGCCTGCGGGCGGCGGCGGGCGTGGCGATGCCGAGCCTCCGGTACAACCTCGGAAGGGTTCTCGGCTACACGGCGGTCGGCGCCATCGTCGGCGCGGTCGGGTCGGTGATCGAGCTGCCCGGCGGGTTCAAAGGCATCGTGCAGATCGTCGCGGGCATCTTCATGATCGTCATGGGGCTGTCGATGTTCGGCGTGCTGCCGGGGATCGGCCGGCTCGCGCCGCGGCTGCCGCGCGTGTTCGGCGCGAAGGTCGAAGAGGCCGTGGAGGCGGAGAAGGCCGGCGGGCGGCGGCCGTTCGTCGTCGGGCTGCTGAACAGCCTCATGCCCTGCGGGCCTTTGCAGGCGATGCAGCTCTACGCGCTGTCCACGGGAAGCGCGGGCGCGGGCGCGCTGTCGATGTTTCTGTTCAGTGCGGGCACGCTGCCGCTGATGTTTGCGCTCGGCGCGGCGTCGGGCGCGCTCGGGAAGAAATTTACGGACCGGGCGATGTGGATCGGCGCGGCGCTCGTGATCTTCCTCGGCCTGTTCATGGCGAGCAACGGGTTCAGCCTGTCGGGCGTGGGCTTGCCGCAGCTCCCGGCGAAGAGCGCGACCCCAGCCATCGAGCAGCCCGGGGACATCGCCCGGCCCGGCAGCGCGGCTGCGGAGGAGGGCGTGCCCGAAGGCGTGACGATGGAGGGCGGCGTGCAGGTGGTGCGCAGCGAGCTCGTACGCAACCGCTACCCCGCGATCACCGTGAAGGCCGGCGTGCCGGTGAAGTGGATCATCGACGCGCCGAAGGGCAGCGTGAACGGGTGCAACGGCGCGATCGTCATCCCCGCGCTCGATATCCAGTACCAGTTCCAGGAGGGGGAGAACGTCATCGAATTCACGGCCGACCAGGCCGGCGAGATCCCCTACTCGTGCTGGATGGGCATGATCCGCTCGACCATCACGGTGGAGGCATAGGGCAGCGGCGGGGATTGGGCGCTGGTCAGTTTTGGGCAGGCGCCGGGCGCCCCGTCACAAAACGCCGGTGATGCGCGCGAGCGCCTCTTCGAGCGTGCTTCTCGGGCAGGCGAAATTGATGCGCATGAAGCCGGAGCCGGGGTTGCCGCCGCCCGCGTCCGCGCCGCGGTCGCTCGCAAACCCCGTGCCGCCGCTGAGCCAGACGCGCGCCTGGTCCTTCAAGAGCGCGGTGAGCGCGGCGTCCGAGAGCCCGAGCCCCCGGAAATCGAGCCAGCCGAGGTAGGTGCCCTCCGGCCTGCGGAACCGCACGCCCGGCGTCCGCTCCGCCCACGCGGCGATCACCTCCATATTGCCCTCGAGGTAGGCGAGCAGCTGCGCGAGCCATTCCGCGCCGCCCTCGTAGGCCGCCCGGCACGCGACGAGCCCCATGACGCCCATCTGCGAGAGCCCGAACCGCTGGTACTCCTGCTTGAAGCGGCGCCGGAGCGCCTCGCCCTCGATGAAGATGTTCGACGTCTGCAGCCCCGCGAGGTTGAACGTCTTCGAAGGCGCCGTCGCCGTGATTGTTATTTTTGAAAAAGACTCCGACAGCCCCGCGAACACCGTATGCCGGTGCCCGCCGTAGACGAAGTCCTGATGGATCTCGTCCGCGAGCACGACCACGCCGTGCGCGAGGCAGATCTCGCCCATCCGCCGCAGCTCCCCCTCCGTCCACACGCGCCCGACCGGGTTGTGCGGGTTGCAGAGGATGAAGAGCTTCACGCCCTCCTGCTCGATGCGCCGCTCGAAATCCGCAAAGTCGATCGAATAATGCCCGTCGCCGTCGTTTGCCAGCTCGTTGACGACGAGCCGCCGCCCGAGGTCGCGCGCCACGTGCGAGAACGGGTAGTAGACGGGCTGCTGCACGAGGATGCCGTCGCCCTCGCCGGTCAGGCCGCGGACGGCGATGTACAGCGCGGTCACGACGCCGGGGGAGAGGCAGAGCCATTCGGGCGCGGGCCGCCAGCCGAAATGCGTTTCGAGCCAGCCGCAGACGGCGTCCGTATAGGCAGCGTCCGGTTCGGAATAACCAAAGATGCCGTGCCGTATCTGCGCCTCGAGCGCCTCCGTCACGCAGGGCGGCGTGCGGAAATCCATGTCGGCCACCCAGAGCGGCAGCGTGCCGTCCGGGCAGGCGGCGCGGCCGAGGTCGTATTTGATGGCGAGCGTGCCGCGCCGGTCTATTGCTGTATCAAAATCAAATAACATCTTCCACCCCAACAAAAATCACCAATCCAAATTCTCAATTCTCAATCCTCAATTCTCAATCCCCCAACGCTTGTCTGAGATCCGCGATCAAATCGGCGGCGGACTCCACGCCGACCGACAGGCGGAGCAGCTTGTCCGTGATGCCGATCTCGAGGCGCTCCTGCTCGGGGATGTCCGCATGCGTCTGCAGGACCGGGTAGGTGATGAGCGACTCCGTGCCGCCGAGGCTTTCGGCGAAGCGGATGACGCGCACGCGCGCGAGGATCTGCCGCACGAGCGCCGCGTCCGCGACGGAAAACGCAATCATCGCGCCGAAGCCCGTCGCCTGGCGCCCGGAGAGCGCGTAGCCCTCGTGGTCCGGCAGGCCCGGGTAGCGCACGGACGTGACCAGGGGATGCGCCCCCAGCCATTCCGCGAGCGCGAGCGCGTTTTCCTGCGCCCGGTCCAGGCGCAGCGCGAGCGTCTTGATGCCGCGGATCAACAGGAAGGAATCGAACGGCGAAAGCCCGCTGCCCGTCGTCTTCGCGACGAAGCGCAGGCGCTCGCTGAGCTCCTGCCCTCGGATGGCGAGGAACCCCGCGATCGTGTCGTTGTGGCCGCCGAGGTATTTCGAGCCGCTGTGCAGCACGATGTCCGCGCCGAGCGTGAGCGGCCTTTGGAAATACGGCGTGAGGAAGGTGTTGTCCACGATGAAAAGCGCCCCGGCCGCGCGCGCCGCCTCCGCGATGCGCCGAATGTCGAAGACGTTCATCATCGGGTTCGTCGGCGTCTCGATGTAGACAGCCCGGAGCCCTTCCGGCGCTTCGCCGATGCGCGCGAGCACTTCGTCCGTGCTCTTCCCGTAGGAAAACGCAAGGCCGAACGGCGTCAGCACCTGGTCGAAGAGCCGGTAGGTGCCGCCGTACAGATCGCCCGAGCAGACGATGCGGTCGCCCGGCACGAACAGCTCCATGAGCGCGCGCACCGCCGCCATGCCGCTCGTGAACGCGATGGCGTCGTCCGCCTCCTCCAGATCCGCGACGAGCCGCTCGAGCTGCTCGCGCGTCGGGTTCTGCTGCCGCGTGTAGTCATACCCCGAGCCGGTCGCGCCGTCCTCCCCGAGGCCTTCGTGCGCAAACGTCGCCGTCTGGTAGATCGGCGTCGCGATCGCCCCCGTCCCGTCAAAATCGCCGCGCGGCGGATGGACGCACCGCGTTTCGAACTCCATGGATTCCCTCTTTGTCATATGGCGTTCCCCGCTTCCTTTTCCCGCTCCTCCATCTCGCGCATCGCCAGTATCGTGCGCGTGATCAGCGTCTCCAGATCCCAGCCGAGCAGCCCGGCGCCGCGCTCGATGACCTCGCGCGAGCAGCCCGCCGCAAACGCCGGCGTCTTGTATTTTTTCTTCACGGATTTGTACTCGAGGTCGAGCGTGCTCTTCGACGGCCGCATGAGGACGACCGCGCCGATCAGCCCCGTGAGCTCGTCCGTCGCGTAGAGCACCTTCTCCATCTCGTGCTCCGGCGCCACGTCGACGGTGAGCGACCACCCGTGGCTCACGACCGCGTGGATCAGATCCTCCTCCGCACCCGCCTCGCGCAGGAGCTCCGGCGCCTTCAGGCAGTGCTGGTCCGGGTACCGCTCAAAGTCGATGTCGTGCAGCAGCCCGACGACTCCCCAGAAATCCGCCTCGTCCGCGTAGCCGAGCTCGCGCGCGAAATAACGCATCACCGCCTCGACCGTGAGCGCGTGCCGCAGATGGAAATCCTCCTCGTTGTACCGCTTCAGCAGCGCGAGCGCCTCCTCGCGGGATAGCTTCGTCTCTTTTGGCATCAGAAGCCCGCCTCCTTCTTTCTTCACCCGGCTTCCGCCGGCAAGACTTTCTATAAGCTTGTCCAGAATTATATCATATAAAACATATAAAACATAGCAGCAGAGTATAAATCCGCAACCAATGCGCAAAATGGGCATATTATTGGCGTGGCGCGTTTGACGATGGCGTATCGTTATGATATTATGTAAATCACCCCGATAATGTAATTGAAGAAGGAACAGGAGATATTATGTTATTCAAAAAGCACACGCGGAAATTGGTTGCGCTGTCGGCCATACTTGCGCTCCTATTGGGGTTGCCTGCTTGCGGCAACCAAGGCGGAACGGCAGAAGGTGGTTCCTCCGGCACTGCGGTGCAGGGCGGGGATCCGTTCGAGGCGTTCATGAACGCGCTTGACACGGGATACTCGAGCGAGGTGGACGAAGCGATTTCCCAGATGGGCGACGATCCCGTATACGGTTTCCGCGGCGGCGCGTCCCCGTCGGAGTATGAGACTACCGACTATGTGAAGGCCGAAATGGAGAAAATCGGGCTTGAGAACGTCACGGTGGACGAGACCACCGTCGACGGATGGACGTTCAAGGGCGCCAATTTGACGTTCACAGATGCGGATGGCGCCGAGGCGAAAATAGATCTTGGTGGGTACCAGACGACGCTTCAAGCCGAAGACGTGAAGGTCAAGGTCATCTACCTCGGCAAGGCCACGGCGAAAGACTATGAAGGGGTTGACGCGGAGGGCAAGCTTGTCCTTCTCGACATAGACCAAAACGAAGAATGGTGGATCAACATGCCTACTTATCAGGCGCATGTCAAGGGCGCAATGGCCGTGCTCGCCAATTCGGCAATGCCGGTCGAGATGCCTGAGCGCGTCGGCACGCAGGACATCTGCGGGCCCGACTATGCGCCCGCGTTTGGCATAAGCCAGAAGGACACGGATACGCTGAAGGCGGCGATCGAAGCCGCCGGCGGCGAACTCGAAGTCACATTCAATGCGGATTCCAAGGTGACGCTCGACACGACCGGAACAAACGTATGGGGCGAAATCCCCGGGCGCACCGACGAAGTCATCTATATGTTTGCGCACAGGGATGGCTATTTCCATTCATACTTTGACGACGCTTCGGGCGTAGGGCTCTGCCTCGGCGTTGCCAAGGCGATCATCGACAGCGGTTACGAACCCGAGCGGACAATCCGAATCGTGCTCCATGGCTCGGAAGAATGGGGCCGCACCAACAGCCAGTGCGATTGGGGGATCGGAGCCTACGAGCAGATCGTCAATGTTCATCCGGAGTGGGCCGAAAAAGGATATGCCATCATCAACATTGACGGGGCGTACTGTGTGGAGGGCGAGACGACATTCGGAATCGCGGTAGGCGAAGAACTCGCCGCGTTCGCGCAGGAAGTGGCCGATCCGCTCATACAGGATTCGGTGTATACCTATCGCTATCTGACGCCGCCGAGCACATACAAAGAGGACATCAACTACACGCGCGCGGGCATCCCGTCGATCGGTACGGCCAAGGGCGAAGAGACGATCTTCTATGACACGGGCTACCACACGAGCGCCGACGACAAAGAGCTCATGGGTTTTGACGAGGATACTTGGACATGGATGCACAAGCTCTACGGCAAATACGTTTTTGCGTTCGATCAGACGGCAGTGCGCCCGATGGACTTCTCGGCGCGCTTTGCCGCGCTCAGGGATTCCTACAATGAGGAGATCGTGCAGGATGATGAACTCTTTGCGAAAATCGACGCCGCGGTCGCAGCCGGGGAGGAAGCCGCCGCTGTGGTGAGCAGCATGAACGACGCGTACGATGCGGCGGTGGAGTCGGGCGATGCGGAGAAAGCCGCGAGCCTGCGCGACGAGGCGATTGCGTACAATACAAAGCTGTACGAGTATTACAAACTCGTGCAGGACGAACTCCTGTGGTTTGACGGCGAGATGGGGATCGTTTTCCCGCATGAAGTCAGGCAGAGCAATATCGAAAACCTGAACGGCGCGCTCGCGGCACTGGAGGAAGGCGACGCTGTCACCGCATATGATGAATACTTGTCCGGCATCGACAACGGATGGAACGCGCAGTTCTTCGACAAGGAGACGGTTGATTTCTTCAACGCCTCTATCAAGGAGACGCTGAAGCGTACCTGGGTCGAGGACAAGTACGATATGGACGGCTGCTATGTCGACGAAGTCGTGCGCAGCCTCATGAAGAAAGCCGATGGCGGTTCTGCGGACTTCACGGACGAAACGGCTGAGCTCGAAAAACTGCTGGAGCAGCAACAGGAGTATCTTGCGGCCACGTTGGAGTCCGAAAAAGAGAGCATGGACAAACTCGCAGAGGCGATCGCGGAGCTGCTGTAGCCAACAAACCTGTTTTTGGGGTGATTGACGGGCGGCGGGAAACGCGTTATCATGAAGCATTCTA
This sequence comes from Eubacteriales Family XIII. Incertae Sedis bacterium, assembly GCA_031272365.1. GTDB lineage: Bacteria > Bacillota > Clostridia > Peptostreptococcales > Anaerovoracaceae > WRFF01. The sequence goes on along the minus strand of JAISTX010000068.1, from coordinate 19,646 downwards.
CAATTTGAGGGGGGATAAATCTATGCTGCAAAAACAGCGTGTTCTTGCGGTCGGGCGGTGGCAGGTGCCCGCTTCCGTCCGCAAGCGGCTCGGGCTCAAAGAGGGCGACGAGATTGCAATCGCGGAAAAAGGCGAGGACATCGTCCTGCTGAACCCAAGCGAGGCGCAGGCCGAGGGCGTGCAGCTCGAGGTGGCGGAAGCTTTCGAAGGCCTGTGCCGCGCGGTCGAGGAGCGGTACCCCGGAAGCGGCGTGGCGGTGCAAGGCTTCCTTGGCAATATGCTGGAGGAAGTCGCGCGCATGCCGGCCGCCGACGAGGAACGGGCCGAATCGGAAGCGCTACCATAAAAAAAGCCCGGATTTTCTGAATTTGAAATAACAAACATGGCCGCATACGTAGTATAATGCTCGCATGGAGAATACAATCAAGAATGCATGCCTCGGCATCGAGCTGGGGTCGACGCGCATCAAGGCCGTGCTGATCGGGGCGGACCATGCCCCCATCGCGACCGGCAGCTACAGCTGGGAGAACCGCTATGAAGGCGGCTTCTGGACTTACTCCCTGGAGGACGTCTGGACCGGCATGCGGGAGGCGTTTTCCTCGCTTGCGAAAGACGTGAAGGACCGGTATGGCGTGGCGCTCACGCGCGTCGGCGCCATCGGCGTCAGCGCGATGATGCACGGGTACCTGGCCTTCGACGCGGACGACGCGCTGCTCGTGCCGTTCCGCACCTGGCGCAACACGACGACGCTCGAAGCCGTGGGCGTCCTGACGCCGCTTTTTGACTTCAGCATCCCGCAGCGGTGGAGCGTCGCGCACCTGTACCAGGCGATCTTGGACGGCGAGCCGCATGTGGGGGAGGTGCGCTTCCTCACGACGCTTGCCGGCTACGTGCACTGGAAGCTGACGGGGCGCAAGGTGCTGGGCATCGGCGACGCCTCGGGGATGTTCCCGATCGACAGCCAGGCGCTGGATTATGATGAAAAACGGCTCGCGCAGTTTGACGCGAAGGCCGCCGGGACGCCGCTGGCGCGCCCGCTCAGGGACGTGCTGCCGCAGGTCCTGGTGGCAGGCGAGGACGCCGGGGCGCTGACGCAAGAGGGCGCGGCGCTGCTCGACGGGGACGGCGCCTTGGAGCCCGGGATCCCGTTCTGCCCGCCCGAGGGCGACGCCGGCACCGGCATGGCGGCGACCGCGAGCGTGCGCGCGCGGACGGGCAATATCTCCGCGGGGACCTCGATCTTCGCGATGATCGTGACGGAGCGCCCGCTCTCGAAGGTGTACCCCGAGATCGATATGGTCACGACGCCGGCGGGGGCGCCCGTGGCGATGGTGCACTGCAACAACTGCACATCGGACCTCGATGCCTGGGCGGGCGTGTTCCGCGAATTCGCGCACGCGCTCGGGGCGGAGGCCGATGCGTCGAAGGTCTACGAAGTCCTTTACGGGAAAGCGCTCGACGGCGACCCCGACGCGGGGGGGCTTCTGCTCTACAACTACCTCTCCGGCGAGCACATCACGCATTTCGAGCAGGGCAGGCCCCTCGTCGCGCGCTCGCCCGAGAGCCGCTTCACGCTTGCCAACTTCCTGCGCGCGCACCTGTACTCCTCGGTCGCGACGCTGCGCATCGGCATGGACATCCTGGCGTCCGAGAAGGTCGCAATCGACCGCATCGTCGGGCACGGGGGCCTGTTCAAGACGGGCCGCGCGGGGCAGCAGGTCATGGCCGACGCGCTGAATGCGCCCGTATCCGTCATGGAGACCGCCGGCGAAGGCGGGGCGTGGGGCGTCGCGCTTCTGGCAGCCTACCGCCTCTACCGGTCGCCGGGGGAGGCGCTGGAGGACTATCTGGACGAGAAGGCTTTCGCCACCATGGCGCGCACCGAAGCCGCGCCGGATCCATCGGGCGTGGATGGCTTCGCGGGCTTCCTGGAGCGCTTCCGGAAAAGCTTCCCGGTCGAGCGTGCCGCCGTCGATTCAATCTGATCCCAGGGCCTTTCTACAAATAAATATGCGGGAGCCGCTGCCCGAACCGGCAGACCACCTCGTAGCCGATCGTGCCGGATGCTGCGCCGATTTCCTCCGCCAGGATCATATTGCCGCTCTGCGCGCCCATGACCACGACCTCGTCGTACTCGTAGACGCCCGGGACATCCGTGAGGTCGATCATGCATTGATCCATGCAGATCGTGCCGACGATCGGCGCGAAATGCCCGCCGACGAGCACGCGCGCCTTGCCGGTCAGGCTGCGCGACAGCCCGTCCGCGTAGCCGATCGGGATCGTGCCGATCGTGCTGGGGCGCTGGGTGACGAAGCGGCGCCCGTAGCTGACGCTGTACCCCGCCGGCACATTGCGTAGGTAGACGATGTTCGCCTTGACGCTCATGGCCGGGCGCAGGGGCAGGATTTCCTTGTCCACGTCCTCCGACGGGTAGAGCCCGTAGAGGGAGATCCCCGGGCGCACGATTTCAAAATGCGCCTGCGGGAAATACATGATGGCCGCGCTGTTGGCCATCGTGCGGCTGCCGATGTCCAGGCCGAGCATCGTGAGCTGCTTGTCGAACGCGCCAAAGCGCTCGATCTGCTCGATGGCGAAATGGGGGTCCGGCTCGTCGGCCGTCGCAAAATGCGAAAAAATCCCCTTCACCTTGATCTTCGGCATCTGGTAGATTTCGCGGATCTGGTCCAGGCCCTTGACGGTGTGCAGGAAGCCGAGGCGCCCCATGCCGGTCTCGACGGCGATGAAGATCTCCGCGTCGTGCGGCAGGTCCATGCGCACGGCCATCTCCGAGAGCAGCTGCGCGTCGTCGTACGTCGTGATCACCGGGATGACCTGCTGGTCCAAAGCCTCTTTGATGTTTTCGCGCGGCGGCGCGCCGAAGAGCACGATCGGCACCGGGATGCCGGCGGCGCGCAGGTCCATCGCTTCCTCGATCGTCGCGACGCCGAGGTACTCGGTCCCCGCCTTCACAAGCTCCCAGGACACCTTGACGAGCCCATGGCCGTACGCGTCCGCTTTGACGCAGGCGATCGTCTCGCACCCGAACGCCAGCCGCCGGAGGGAGTGGAAATTTTCTGTGATGGCCCCGAGGTCGATCTCGACCCAGGCCGCCCGTCTCGCTTCATATACCATGCGGAAAGTATAACACAAAGCCCCCGGGCCCGCCGGTGCAATTATTACCATATCTGGTGTATGAACGGGTATTCACCACAAAATATGGGAATTCGATGAAAAATCTTCATCTTAGTGTTAAGTTTTGATGAAAAGTGGGAATTTCGGGTCAAAAAACCCCAATTTCGACTTGAATTTGGGGAATATGTGGGGTAAGGTGGGAATTAAAGTTATCACCAGAAGTGCCCGTTTCGGGTCGGGAAAGCATGTTAACAGGGAGCTATTTCAACTCAATAGACAGCAAAGGCCGGGCCTTCATCCCGACCAAGCTGCGCTATGGGCTGGCTGAGAGGGTTTGGCTCGTGAAGGGCATCGACCCCTGCCTGTACGTGTTCACGCCCGAAGGCTGGGCGGACTATACCGCCGAATACATCACGGGCCACCCGCTCGACAACCCCGACGCGAGGAAGCTCAAGAGGTTTTTCCTCGCAAACTCCCGGGAGGTCGAGATCGACGGCCACGGCCGCATCAACATCCCCGCCGACTACCTCGCGTACGCCGGCGTCGAGAAGGAAGTGGTCTTCGTCGGGATGGGCGACATGCTCGAACTCTGGGGTAAGGAGCGCTACGACAAGGAAAGCGATCCTGCAAACATCGACCCGAGCGAGCTCCTGCGCGCGGTGGCGCGCGCGAAGCGCAGCGCGGGTCCGGAAGGCAGTGACGGCTGAGGCAGCCGAGACGGCCGGGGCGGGCTTCCGCCACACGCCCGTGCTCCTGCGCGAAGCCCTGGAAGGGCTCGCACTGAAACCGGGCATGACAGCGGCGGACGGGACGCTCGGCGGCGGCGGCCACGCGGAGGGGATCTGCGGGGCCATCGGCGAGGCGGGGGTATTCCTCGGCATCGACCGCGACCCGGACGCCCTGCGCGCAGCAGAGGAGCGGCTACGGCCCGCACCCTGCCGCAAGTACTTTGAAAACCGCAACTACGAAGAAATCGAGGAGGCCCTCTACGCACTCGGCATCGACCATCTGGACGCGGGCCTGCTCGACCTCGGCGTTTCGTCCTACCAGCTCGACGAGCCGGAAAGGGGCTTCTCGTATATGCACGACGGCCCGTTGGACATGCGCATGGACGGCAGCAATAACAAAGCGCCTGCCGGCCTCACCGCTTACGAAGTCGTGAACACGTACGCCGAGGGGGATTTGACGAGGATCTTCTACGCGTACGGCGAGGAGCGATGGGCGAAGCGGATTGCCGCTTTTATTGTGAAAGCGCGCGCGCGGCAGCCGATCTCTTCCACGGAAGCGCTCGTGGGCGTCATCAAGGATGCGATCCCGGCTTCCGCCAGGCGGGACGGGCCGCATCCGGCCAAGCGCGTCTTCCAGGCGATCCGCATCGAGGTGAACGACGAGCTCGGATCCCTGGAGCGGGGGATCGGCCGCTGGATCGACGCCCTGGGCAGCGGCGGGCGCCTCGCGGTGATCACCTTCCATTCGCTGGAGGACCGCATCGTCAAAGAGGCCTTTCGCAGCCGGGAGGACCCCTGCGTCTGCCCGAAAGGCATCCCGGTCTGCGTCTGCGGGAAGACCCCGGACGCAAGGCGGGTGAACAGGAAACCGATTCTGCCGGACGAGGCGGAGAGGGGGGGCAACCCGCGCGCGCGGAGCGCGAAACTGCGGGTGATAGAAAAACTATAGAAGGAAAAGGAAAGAAAGAATGGCATCGCAAACTGCGGAACAATTTTATAATGAACGCCAGGCGCGCAGACGGGAACGCCTCCGTGCGCAGCAGATGGCGGGCGTGCAGGCCCCGGCGGCGGCCTACCGGGCCGTGCCTGCTTCCGCATATGCGGCGCCCGGGGCGCAGGCCCTTCCAAAACCGGGCGTCCATGCGCTTCCGCGGCTTTCCACGCTGACACCGGCGGAAGTGCGCTGGATTTGCCTGATCCTCGTCATCGTGACGGGCGTCGCCCTCGCGATGATCCAGCTGTCCGCAGCGGCCGCCGTCACGCAGCAGGAGATCAACGACCTAAAAAAGAACATCACGCAGACGGAGGAGGACATCGTCGACCTGAAGGTCAGCATCGAGCAGACCCAGGTCATCCAGTCCATCCGCGACCGCGCGGAGTCGGACCTCGGCATGAAGGAGCCGGAGTACGACCAGTATGTCTATTTGGCCGATGTGCCGCTACCGGACACGGCGTTTACGGAGTATATCAAGGAAAGGGCGTATGGCACGCAGGAGGGAAACACAGAACCGCCGGAAGCCGCAGACGAGCAGGCGCAGCCGGCGGAGTAGCGCACAAGAAAACGTCGGCATGATGACCATCCGCAGGCGGATGCTCGCGGCCTTCGTCATCATCCTGGCCCTGTTCGTCGCCCTCACTTTCCGCATCGGATGGATCCAAATCGTACAAAGCGACGTGTACGCCACCAAGGCGGCCGAATACCAAGTCAAAGACGAGCGCATCAAGCCCACGCGCGGCAGCATCCTCGACCGCAACGGCAATGAGCTCGCGGTCAGCTCGACGATGTACCGCATCTGGGTGCGCCTGAAGCCCTACAACGAAGAGGACGAAACCGAAACGGCCGTCGTCGAGAAGCAGAAGGCGGTCGCCGCCCCGCTCATCGCGAACGCCGTGGGCAAGGACGAGGCGGAGATCCTGAAGCTCTTCGAGACGGACGCCACGCGCGTGCGCGTCGCGTCGGACGTCACCAAGCAGCAGATGCAGCGGATCCGCGAAGGCATCAACGAGCAGGATCTGCAGATCGTCGAAATCGAGGAGAACAACAGCCGCAAATACCCGCTCGGCACGCTGGCGTCCACCGTGCTCGGCAGCACCAACTACGACGGGAACGGGCAGAGCGGCGTGGAGCTCGAGTACAACCGCTACCTGTCCGGCATCGCCGGGCGACGGATCGCGAGCACGGACGCCGCGGGCGGCGACCTGACGGGCGGCGAGAAAGCGCTGTACGAGAGCCAGGACGGGCTCTCGCTCGTGCTGACGATCGACGAGACGATCCAGTACAACGTGGAGAAAGCCCTGCAGGACGGCAAGGAGGAGACCCAGGCGGACCGCATGATGGCGATCGTCATGGACCCGAAGACCGGCGACATCCTCGCGCTCGCCTCGACGGACGACGCCCTGTTCGACCCCAACGACCCGGGCCGCCCCGTCTCCGAGGAAGACCGCGCGGCGTTTGGGGCGCTGCCTGCCGAGGAGCAGAGCGAGTACCTCAACGACATGTGGCACAACCCGCTCATCGCCGAGGTCTACGACCCCGGCTCCGTCTTCAAACTGGTCACGGTTTCGTCCGCGATCGAAGAGGGCGCCGTGACGCCGGACGACACCTTCACCTGCGGCGGCGCGTACCAGGTGGCCGACCGGCTCATCCAATGCTGGGTCTACCCCGGCGGGCACGGCACGCAGGATGTGCGCACCGCCGTGAAAAACTCCTGCAACCCCGCGATGATCCAGATCATCCAGCGCCTCGGCTACGAGCGTTTCTACAACTACCTCGAGCTCTACAACATCACCGACAGGACGGGCGTCGACCTGCCGGGCGAAGCCATGCCGCTCATCCAGGACGAAGAGACGGCGATCCCCGTCGGGCTCTCGACGATGTCCTTCGGGCAGGGCCTCTCGGTGACGCCGATCCAGATGGCCAGCGTCGTGTCGTCGATCGCGAACGGCGGCAAATACATGCAGCCGCGCATCGCGCGCGGCCTCGCCGACGCGGACGGCCAGATCGTCGAGGAGTTCCCGACGAAGATCAAGCGCCAGGTCATCTCCGAGGAGACCGCGCGCGAGGTGCGCGAGATCATGGACTTCGTCGCCATCGAAAACGGCGTGAAGGGCGGCGACCTCTCGGGCTACAAGATCGGCGTCAAGACGGGCACGTCCCAAAAGCTCATAGACGGCGAGTACACGCTGGAGCAGCGCCTCGGCTCGATGGTCTCCATCGCGCCGATCGAGGACCCGCGCTTCGTCGTGCTCGTGCTCTGCGACACGCCGCGCGTCGGCTTCTACGGCATCGAGACCGCGGGCCCGACGCTGAAGCGCATCACGGCCGAGACCCTGCGCTACCTGAACGTGAAGCCGAACTACTCCGAGGACGAGCTGGCGCAGATGGAAAGCGGCAAGATCGACGTCGGCGACTACTCGGGCATGACCTACAGCGAGGCCGCCGCGCAGCTGGAGAGCGTAGGCCTCGTCGCGAGCGGTCAGGACAACGCGCCGGGCGAGGACTTCACGATCGTGGACCAATACCCGAAGCCCGGGATGCGCGCAAACGAAGGAGGGACAGTGTTCTTGTATAAGAATTGAGAATTGAGAATTGAGAATTGAGAATTATTAAATGAATAATATGACGCGAAAACCTGCCTCTTATTCTACCGACTCCCGTACGATTGGAGCCGGGGATGTGTTTTTTGCGCTTGTCGGCGAGAAGCACGATGCGCACGACCATCTTGCCGAGGTGGCCGCGAAAGGGGCTTCGAAGATGGTGGTCTCGGACGCGTCCAAGGTGCCGGCGGATTTCCTGGGCGAAGTCGTGGTCGTGGAGGACACCCTGCGCGCCTACCAGGAGGAAGCGTCGGCCTGGCTCCGCAAGGTGGACCCCTTCGTGGTCGCCGTGACGGGCAGCGTCGGCAAGACGACGCTGAAGGACATGGTGGCCTGCATCCTGCGCGGCGCGATGAAGACCCATGCGACCCATGGCAATTTCAACAACCAGGTCGGCGTGCCGAAAACGATCCTGGACATGCCCCCCGGCACGGAAGCGCTCGTGCTGGAGATGGGCATGGAGTGGCCCGGCGAAATACGGCGGCTCTGCGAGATCGCGCGGCCGGACGCCTGCGCCATCACGAACATCGGCGTCTCGCACCGCGAGCATTTTGACTCGGACGACGGGATCCGCCTCGCCAAGTTTGAGATTGCCTCCTTCCTGGGGCCCTCCGGGGCGCTCGTGATCGACCCCGCCAACGACGCGGGCCTCCTCGCGCTCGCCGAGCAGGGCGCGGCGCAGCAGGGCTATGCGCTCCTGACGGTCGGGGGGGGCGGCGACTATGCGGTCTCGGACGTGCGCTACTCCAGCGGGGGGCTGCTCTCCTGCGAAATCTGCGACAAACGCTTTTCTGAGCCGGGGGAGGGCGGCGAGTGCGAGCGGTTCGCCCTGCCGGTGGCCGGGGCGTACGCGGCGGTCTCCGCAGCGATGGCCGCGGCGCTCTGCTCGAGGGCCGGCATCTCGCTTGCGCAGGCGTCGGCGGCGCTCAAGGGCCTGGAAGTCACGGCGCACCGGCTGCAGCCCCGGAAGGGCAGCGGCATCCTCGTCATCGACGATACGTACAACGCGAGCCCGGACAGCATGCGCAGCGGCCTCGAATACCTGCGCGTCGTGCCGGGCGGGCGCAAGATCGCGGTGCTGGCGGACATGAACGAGCTCGGGGAAAACTCCGAGCGCCTGCATTTTGAGTCCGGCAGGCTGGCGGCGGCGCTCGGCCTCGACGCCGTCTACACCTATGGCGGGAAGGCCGCGAAAATCGCCGAAGGCGCCGATGCGCAGGATGGCTGGTTTTCAGAGAAGGGAGCGCTCGTCGCAAGGCTGTTGGCAGGCCGGGAAGAGGGCGATGTCTATTATATCAAAGGGTCGCGTTCCATGCGGATGGAAGAGGTCGTGGAGGCGCTGCTCGCATGATGATCCCGAACGCGGAGCAAAATTTTGCCCTGTCGATGCTGATCCCGCTGGCGGCAGCGCTCGTCGTGACGGCGCTCGTGACGAACAGCCTGATCCCCTTCCTGAAGCGCATCGGCAACCTGCAGCCGATCTACGACGAGGCGCCCGAGGAGCACAAGCGGAAGCAGGGGACGCCGACGATGGGCGGCGTGGCCATCCTCTGCGGCATCGCGGCGGGCACGGCGGCGGCGATTCTGGTGAATGGTTATTCGGCGGAAAAAATCGTCCTGCTCGGCGTCATGCTGGTCTTCGGCGCCATCGGCTTCATCGACGACTACCAGAAGATCACGAAGAAGCGCAACCTCGGTCTGCGGGCGCGGCACAAATTTGCGCTGCAGCTCCTCTGCGGGGCGGCGTTCGCCTGCTGGTTCGTCCTGGCGGCGGGGCACAGCACCTTCATCATGATCCCATTCAGCTGGAGGACGGTGGACATCGGGTGGTGGATCATCCCCTACATCGTCTTCATCATGGTCTCGATGGTCAACGCGGTCAACTTGACGGACGGGCTGGATGGGCTCGCCGCGGGCGTGTCGTCGGTGCTGGCGCTCTTCTTCCCTGTCATGACGCTTTTGGCGTTCGGCCTCAGCCTCGCGAAGAACGGCGCGCTCGTGCTGGAGCGGTTCCGCCTCGACTTCGGGGACGCGATGTTCTTTTCCGCGATGGCGGGCGCGTGCCTCGGCTTCCTCCTCTTCAACCGGCACCCGGCGAAGATCTTCATGGGCGACACGGGGTCGCTCGCGCTCGGCGGCGGGTTTGCGGCGGCGGCCATCCTCTGCCACAGCGAGCTCCTGCTGCCGGTCTGCGGCTTCGTCTTCGTCATGGAGGCGCTCTCTGATATAATCCAAGTAGGCAGCTACAAGCTGCGCGGGGGCAAACGCGTCTTCAAGATGGCGCCGCTGCACCATCATTTTGAGTTATCGGGCTGGTCCGAGCGCAAGGTCGTGGGCGTGTTCACGACGGTGACGCTCGCGCTGTGTGCAGGAACGACGGTATGGGCAATCATTTCGACTATCGGAATATCTTGATCGTAGGGCTGGGGAAGTCCGGGGAAGCCGCTTTTGACGCCCTCGCGGGGCGCGGGGCGCGGCTTGCTGTCTACGACGCGAAGGACATCGCCGCAGAAGCGCCGGCGGTTTTCCGCAAGATCCTGGCGGCCGGCGCTAGGGTCTTCATGGGCGGCGCGGACGTGCCGGACGAGGGCTGGGACCTCGTCGTCCCGAGCCCCGGCGTGCCGCTCACGCTGCCTTTCATCGAGAGGGCGCGGGCGCGCGGCGCGAAGGTGCTCGGGGAGCTGGAGCTCGCCTACCTGCTGGGGCACGGCAGCTTCGTCGCCATCACGGGCACGAACGGCAAGACGACGACGACGACGCTCGTGGCCGAGATTTTCCGCGCGGGCGGGCGGGATGCCGTAGCCGCCGGCAACATCGGCAACCCGGTGCTGACGGAGGCGCTGGCTGCGGAAGACGGCGCCTGGCTGATCACGGAGGTGTCTAGTTTTCAGCTTGACACCACGGAGGCGTTCCGGCCCGCCGTCTCTGTTTTCTTGAACCTGACGCCGGACCATATGGACCGGCACCATACGATGGAAGGGTACCGGGCGGCCAAGGCGAAGATCTTCGCGCGCCAGACGGGGGAGGACGCCTTCGTGTACAACGCGGACGACGCGTTCGTGCGCCCGCTCGCGCAGGGGTGCCGCGCGCGCCCCGTGCCGTTTTCGCGTACGCGGGCGCTGCCGGACGAGGGCGCGGCCTTTGTGCAAGACGGCATGATCGTGATCCTGGAGGGCGGCGCGGCGCGGCCGGTCATCCCGGTCGGCGCTCTGCGCATCCCGGGCGCGCACAATCTAGAAAACGCTCTGGCGGCGGCGGCGGCCAGCCGCGCGGCGGGGGTTTCCCTTGAAGCGATTGCCGCTGCGCTGGGGTCCTTCGCCGGCGTGGAGCACCGGCTGGAGCTTGTGCGGGAGCTGTCCGGCGTGCGCTTTGTCAACGACTCGAAGGGCACGAACCCCGACGCCTCCATCAAGGCGCTCGAAGCGGTCGAGCCGGGGATCATCCTCATTGCGGGCGGCTACGACAAGCACGCGGATTTCACGGAATTCCTCACGGCCGGGAAGGGGCGCGTCAAGGCGCTGCTGCTGCTCGGCGCGACGGCGGCGCAGATCGAATCGGAGGCGCAGGCCCTGGGCTATGCCGATATCCGCCGGGTGGCGGATATGGCCGAAGCCGTGCGCACGGGCTACGCGCTCGCGGAAGAGGGCGACACGGTGCTGCTTTCCCCGGCCTGCGCGAGCTGGGACATGTACGACAATTTTGAGCAGCGCGGGGACCATTTCCGCAAAGAGGCGGAGGCGCTCGCATGAGGTTCCGACTTGGGAAGATAGACATACCGCTGCTGGTCATCGTCGCCGTCCTCATGGTGTTCGGCCTGGTGATGGTCTTCAGCGCCAGCTACTACAGCACGATCGCGAAAGACCTGAGCCCCTACTACTACCTGCAGCGCGCGGCGACGTGGGCGGGCGTCGGCGCGGTCCTGATGATCGCGATCTCCTTCGTGCCGACGGTGGTCTACAAGCGGCTCGCGCCCTACGTCATGGCGCTGTCCCTGCTGCTCCTGCTCCTGCTGTTCACGCCGCTCGGCGTGTCCGTGGGCGGCGCGACGCGCTGGATCGGCGTGGGCGAGCTGACCTTCATGCCGGGCGAGTTCGCAAAGCTCGCGGTCATCCTCTTCGTCGCGTGGTACTACACCAAGTACGCAAAATACACGAAGACGCTCCTGCGCGGCGTCGCGCCGGTGCTGCTGCTGACGGTGGTGGTTTTCTTCCTTATATATAAGGAGCCGAACCTCTCGACGGCGATGATCGTCGTGCTCACGATCCTGGCGATGATGTTCCTCGCGGGCGTGCGGGTGGTGTATTTCGTGCTGATGATCGCGGCGGGCGCGGCTGGCGTGTGGTACCTGATCCAGGCCGGCGGCGGCGAGCACCTCGCGCGCATCACGGGTTTCCTGGACCCGTTTTCGGACGCGCAGGGCGAGTTCTACCAGACCGTGCAGGGGCTGCTGGCGCTCGGCAGCGGCGGCCTTACGGGCGTCGGCCTCGGCAACAGCGTGGAAAAGGCGCTGTGGCTGCCGGAGGCGCAAAACGATTTCATCTTTGCGATCATCGGGGAGGAGACGGGGTTCATCGGGTGCATCCTGCTCCTGATCGCCTTCCTCCTGCTCATCTGGCGCTGCATGCTGATCTCGATGCGGGCGCAGACGCGGTACGACATGCTGCTCGGCTCCGGCGTGACGGCCATCATGGCCATCCAGGTGGTCCTGAACATCGGCGTCGTGACGTCGATCCTGCCGCCGACGGGCGTTATCCTGCCGTTCATCAGCTACGGCGGCAACGCGATCCTGCTCTTCACGTTCCTGATGGGCATCATGCTGAGCATCTCGCGCAAAGACCCCGATCTGGCCCAAAAGGCCGAGCGATTGGAGGCGGCCTGATGAAATTTCTCCTTGCGAGCAGCGCGACGGGCGGGCACCTATACCCCGCGCTGGCTGTCGCGGACAGGATCCGCGCGCGTGACGCGGGGGCCGGCATCCTCTTCGTCGGCGGCGCGGAGGACATCGGGCGTGACCTCGTCGGGGAGGCGGGCTACCCCGTCGCGCGGATTGACGCGCACGGGCTGGACCGCAGGAATGCCTTCAAGGCCCTCATTTCCCTGATGCATTTCCTCCGGGCGGCAAGGCAGGCGCGGCACATCTTGCGGAGCTTCGAGCCGGACGCGGTGCTGGGCACGGGCGGCTACGTCGTCGCCCCCGTCGCGCGCGAAGCGAAACGGCTCGGCATCCGGGTGTACCTGCAGGAGCAAAATGTGCTGCCGGGGCTCGCCAACCGGATTTCGGAGCGGTATGCCGACAAGGTTTTCCTCGGCTTCGCGGAGGCGGCGCCCGCGTTCAAGGACCGGGCGAAGCTTGTCTACACGGGGAACCCGATCCGCACGGCGATCTTCTCCGCACCCGCCGCGCGGGCGGCGCTGCGCGGGAGGTTCGGCATCCCGGAGAGCGACCGGGCCGTGCTGCTCTTCGGCGGCAGCCAGGGCGCGGACGCCGTGAACGCCGCGGGCGTCGAGGCGATCTGCGCGCTCAGCCGCTACGAAGGCCTGCATTTTTTCTTTGTGACGGGGCAGCGGATGTATGGGGAAGTCGCGGGCGAGATCGCGCACCGGCTCGGCGTCATCCCGGCGCGCATCCATGTGATACCCTACGCGGACGCGATCTGGGAATACTATGCCGCGTGCGACCTGATCGCGGCGCGCGCGGGCGCATTGACCGTTTCGGAGATCGCCGCGTGCGGCAAGCCGTCGATCCTGCTCCCGTCGCCGAATGTGACAAACGACCACCAGTACTATAACGCGAAGGCGCTCGCCGACGTGGGCGCGGCCGTCATCATGCGGGACGAGGAGATGGCGGGGGGCGGCCTTGCGCGGGGCATCGAGGGGCTGCTGCGGGACGAGGCAAGGCTGGAGCAAATGGGAGTGGCGGCGGCCAGGGCGGCAAAGCCCGGCGCCGCGGAAGAGATTGCAGATGGATTATTCGGAACAGGCCCGTCGTAAACGCGGCAAGCGGAGAAAGAAACATTATTTGCTCAAGACCCTGATCACGATCCTGGTCCTGTATGGGTTGTACCGGCTTGCGATGTCCCCGCTTTTTTCGGTGAAGAGCGTGGAGGTGGAAAACGCCACGACGCACTACACGGCGGAGCAGATCCTGGAGATTTCCGGCGTCGTGATGGGCAGCAATATCTTCAAAACGAAGACGGGGGAGCTGAAGGGGAACCTGGAAAGCGACCCGTACATCCGCTCAGCGCGCGTCGAGCGGCGGCTGCCGGACGGGGTGCGGATCGAGGTCGAGGAGCGCACGGAGGACATGCTCATCCAAACGGAGGACGGGCAGTACGCCGTGATCAACTACGACGGCATGATCCTGCGCTTCTGCGGGGAGGGGGAGCTGCCCACGCTGCCGATCGCGGCCGGGCTGACGCCGATCGACCCCGAGCCCGGCAAGGCGCTGAAGGTGCAGGAGGCGGATCTGCTGAAGCCGGCGATCGACTTTTTCCAGAAGGTGCAGGAGGAGGATTTCTTTTTCAAGAAGCTCGACGTCGGCGGGGTCGTCACGAAGGCGTACATCCTGGACCGGCTCCTGTGCGAGGGCGACCTGAAAAACATCGAAAACAATATCCCCGCGATCCGCAAGGTCGCCTACGACCTCACGAGCAAGGGGATCGAGCGCGGCACGATCAGCGTCAGCGGCACGGGGACGTGCTCGTTCACGCCGGAGGTCGGGGAGCAGACGCCGGATACGGTGGAGGCGGAAGAGGCCGAAACGGACGCCGGCGCCGAAGCGGCCGAAGAGGGCGAAAATGGCGAAAGCGAATCTCCTGTAGTTTAACAAAACTTATTCGAAAAATATGAGAGTATATGGTATACTGCTTAGTAAAAGCGCAAACCAAAAGGAGGATATAAAATGATAAATAGCGGTATCCTGTTCGAGACGCCGGAAACGAGTTTTGCGAGAATCATTGTTATCGGCGTCGGGGGCGGAGGCGGTAACGCTGTCAACCGTATGATCGAGTGCGGGATCAAGGGCGTGGAGTATATCGCCATCAATACGGACAAACAGGATCTGAACCTCAAATCCAGTGCGGAGGTCAAGCTCCAGATCGGCACGAAGGTGACCGGCGGGCTCGGCGCGGGGGGCAATCCGGAAGTCGGCCTCAAAGCAGCGGAAGAGAGCCAGCAGGAGATCGAGCAGGCGGTCCGCGGGGCCGACATGCTGTTCATCACGGCGGGCATGGGCGGCGGCACGGGCACGGGCGCGGCGCCGGTGGTCGCGAAGATCGCCCGGGAGCTCGGCATCCTGACGATCGCCATCGTGACGAAGCCGTTCAGCTTCGAAGCGAAAAAGAGGAAGGTCTACGCGGAGCAGGGCATCGAATACCTGAAGCAATACGTCGACTCCCTCGTGGTCATCCCCAACGACAAGCTGATCCTTTTGAGCGACGAGCACACGAAGGTGCGCGACGCGTTCAACCTCGCCAACGAGGTGCTGAAGGACGGCGTGCAGGGCATCTCGGAGATCATCACGGGCGCGGGCTTCATCAACGTGGACTTTGCGGACGTGCGGTCCGTCATGCTCGGGCAGGGCATCACGCATCTGGGCATCGGCCGCGGCAGCGGCGCGACGCGCGTGCGCGACGCCGTGGCGGCGGCGATCAACAGCCCGCTCCTCGACACGACGGTCGCGGGCGCGCGGCATATCCTCCTGCGCATCGCAGGCGACGACAGCCTTGGCATGATCGAGTTCAGCGAAGCGGCGGACATGATCGAGTCCGAGGCGGACGGCGAGGCGGATGTCCGCATCGGCATGTCGATCGACGATTCGCTCGGGGATTCCATCGTCATCACGATCATCGCAACGGGCTTTGAAGGCGACAACCTCGCCCCCACGGCCACCGTGGCGCAAGACGCGGTCGTGCCGGCGCCCCCGGCGCCGCCCGCGGTCAGCAACGAGGGGTTCGTGCCCCCCGTCGGCGTCAAATACGACGACCTGCTCGCGAACATCGGCGTGAGCGCCGCCGCGACGAAGCCGGCCGCCGAGGAGATCGCGGTGGGGCCGGAGCCGAACGACTACCAGGAATACGACCCGGCGGCGGACTACGATTCCGGCACGCTCTCGATCGAAGACGAATTCGACGCGAGCACGGAGAGCGATTTCGCCATCCCCGGTTTCCTGCAGAAAAAAGACTGACCGGCTGGCCGGCAGCGCATGCCGGGATGGGTGAGAGAAAGCGATGAGGGAGATTCGGACACAGGATGCGGTCGGGCTTGTCCTGGCGCACGATGTCACGCGCATTATCCCAGGGGAAATGAAAGAGACGCCTTTCCAAAAGGGGCACGTCATCCGCGAGGAGGACGTGGAGCCCCTTTTGAAAATGGGCAAGATGCATCTGTTCGTTTGGGAGGAAGACGCGTCCTTGATCCACGAAAACGAGGCGGCGGGCATGCTGGCGGACCTTGTCGCCGGCGCGCTGCCGGCGCGCGGCGAGGTGCGCGAGGGCAAGGTCGAGATCTTTGCCCATATGGACGGCGTGCTGCGCGTGGACAAAGGGCGGCTTTCGGCCCTCAACGATTTCGACGAGGTCATGGTGGCGACGCGGCATGATCTGTCGCCGGTGCGGGAGGGGGACAAAATCGCGGGCACGCGCATCATCCCACTGGCCATCTCCTGGCAGAAGATGCAGGAGGTGCGGGCCACGCCCGCCCCGGTGCTGCAGATCCTCCCGTACCTACCCCTCAAGGCGGCGGTCGTGACGACGGGCAGCGAGGTGTTCGAGGGCCTGGTCGAAGACGGGTTCACGCCTGTGGTCCGGCGCAAGCTCGCCTCCTTCGGCGCCGTCGAATGCGGGCACCTGACGGTGCCGGACAACCCGGACATGGCGACGGAGGCGATCCTGCGCATGAAGAAACAGGGCGCGGACGTGATCTGCGTGACGGGCGGCATGAGCGTCGACCCGGACGACCGCACGCCGCTCGCCATCAAAAACACGGGCGCGCGCATCGTGTCCTACGGCGCGCCGGTGCTGCCGGGCGCGATGTTCCTCCTGGCGTATTTCGAAGACGGCGCGGCCGTGCTCGGGCTGCCCGGCTGCGTCATGCACTCGAGGGTCACCATCTTCGACATCCTGCTGCCGCGCGTGATGGCGGGCATCGAAATCACGAAGGGCAGCCTGAACGCGCTCGCGGCGGGCGGCCTCTGCCAAAACTGCGCCCACTGCATCTACCCGGTCTGCGGCTTCGGCGCCGTGTGAGGGGGCTGGCGCGGCTCCATTCTTTTTTTATTTCCAAAATGTTGTTATGGCAACATACTTTGCCCCCTGAATCGGATAGACTACCAGTCAAGAGGAAAAATACATGGAGGGCAGATTATGAAAAAGATGAGAGTATTAGCTTTTGTATTGGCGGCCATGGCGATGATGTTCCTGTTTGCCGGATGCACAGGCAACGATGCCGGCAGCAGCGCGGCCGGGTCGTCCGCAGCGGGTTCGTCCGCTGCCGTGGAGCCGGAGCCGGAAGAACCGGCGGAGCCGGCGACTTCCGACATCGAGGGCGACATCATGATCGCAGCGGCGGCGTCCCTGGAGAACGCGCTCGCCGACCGCTTGATCCCCTTGTTCAATGAGACTTACCCAAACATCACGGTGAAGGGCACGTATGATTCGAGCGGCAAACTGCAGACGCAGATCGAAGAAGGCCTCGAAGCGGATCTGTTCTTCTCGGCGGCGCTGAAGCAGATGGACGCGCTGACGGAGGAAGGCCTCATCGACGAAGCGAGCCGCAAGGACCTGCTGCTCAACGAGGTCGTGCTCATCACGAGCCCGGATTCGGGCACGGCGGTGACGGGCTTCGCGAACATCACGGACGCGGAGACGATCGCGATCGGCGACCCGGAGAGCGTCCCGGCGGGGCAGTATGCGCAGGAAGTCCTGACTTCGCTCGGCGTATGGGACGCGGTCAACGCGAAGGCGAGCCTTGGCACGAACGTGACGGAGGTTCTGACCTGGGTCGCGGAAGGCAGCGCGGAGGTCGGCGTCGTGTACGCGACGGACGCGGCCAGCCTGCCGGATGAGGTCGTCGTCCTGGAGAGCGCCCCTGCGGACACCCTCCAGACGCCGGTCGTCTACCCGGTGGCCCTGCTCGCGCGCACCCCGGAGGACCAGAAGGCAGCTGCGCAGGCATTCCTCGACTTCCTGACGGGCGACGAGGCGATGGTTGTGTTTGAAGAATACGGTTTCAAACCGTATTAATCGTACTTTAACAAGGTAGAATGTCAGAATGGCCCTGACGCCCATTCTGATATCGCTCAAGACCGCGAGCGTGGCCATCGTGTTCACGTTCGTGATCGGGACGGCGCTCGCATACATCGTATGCCGGACGCGCCGTGAGCAGGTGCGGTCGATTTGCGACGCGGTGCTGACAATGCCGCTCGTGCTGCCGCCGACGGTCGCGGGGTTTTTCCTCCTCTACCTGTTCGGTGTGCACAGGCCGCTCGGGTTGCTGCTCGGGGAGCTCGGCGTGAAGCTCGTGTTCTCCTGGCCGGCGACGGTGCTCGCAGCCGTGGTCATCGCGCTGCCGCTCATGTACCGGAGCGCGCGCGCGGCGTTTGACCAGGTGGACCCGATGGTTCTGCAGGCGGCCCGGACCATCGGGCTGCCCGAAACAAAAATTGCATTCAAGATCCTATTTCCTCTCGCCGCCCCTGGTCTTACCTCGGGCGGCATCCTTTCGTTTTCGCGCGGGCTCGGCGAGTTCGGCGCGACGGCGATGATCGCGGGCAACATCGCGGGCGTGACGCGCACGATGCCGCTCGCCATCTACTCTGCGGTCTCGGGCGGGCGCATGGACGACGCCTACGAGTACGTGATCATCCTCGTGGCCGTCTCCTTCCTTTTCGTGTGGGGCATCAGCATCTTCTCCGAGTCGCGCGCCGGCCGCTACCGGCTGGGGGGCAGGAAATGAGCCTCTACGTGGACATCCGCAAAAAATACAAAAATTTTCAGCTGGACGTCGCCTTTGAGACGCAGCCGGGGGAGACGCTTGCCCTGCTCGGCGCCTCGGGCAGCGGCAAGAGCATGACGCTCAAATGCATCGCGGGGCTGGTCTCGCCGGACGAGGGCGTCATCCGCGTGAACGGACGGACGCTGTTCGACTCGTCGGCGCGGATCGATCTGGTGCCGCAGGCGCGCAATGTGGGCTACCTGTTTCAAAACTACGCGCTGTTCCCGAATATGACGGTCTGGCAGAACATCGCCATCGCGTGGCGCCCGCCCGCCGGGGCCGGCAGGCTCAAGCGCCGGGACGCCCTGGCGATGCGCGCCGCCGCGGTGGACGCGCTGCTTGCGCGGTACGAGCTGTCCGCGCTGGCCGGCCAATACCCCGTGCAGCTGTCGGGCGGGCAGCAGCAGCGGGCCGCGCTCGCGCGCATCTACGCCTACGAGCCGGAGGCGCTGCTGCTGGACGAGCCGTTTTCCGCGCTCGACACCTTCCTGCGCGAAAACATGCAGGCGGAGCTGAAGCGGAACATCCGCGGCTACCCCGGCGACGTCGTGCTCGTGACGCACAGCCGCGACGAGGCGTACAAGATCGCGGGGCGGCTCGTCATCCTCGACGAGGGCATCCCCGTCGCGGAAGGGCCGACGAAAGAAATCTTCGAGGACCCCAAGGCGGCGCAGGCGGCGCGCATCACCGGCTGCAAAAATATCTCGCCGATCCGGAAGACCGGCCCTTCGACATGCTTCGCGGAGGACTGGGGCATCGAGCTCGACGCGGGGCGCGAGGTGCTCGAGGGGCACCGGTACGCCGGGATCCGCGCGCACGATTTTGTGCCGGAGGAGGGGCCCAACTCCTTCGAAATCGAAATCGACGACGTGGTGGAAGGCCCGTTCGAAAAGAACGTGATCCTGCGCGCAAAAGGCCAGGGGGGGCCGGGCTGCCGCCTCTGGTGGATCGTGGACCGGGGCGCGTCAGTCGAAAACGTGACGCTCCTGTCCGTAAGGCCGGAGAGCATATTGTTATTGAGATAGGGGACGCCGCCGGCGGCGTCCCGGGGGTCAGCTGGCCCATCCTGCTCAGCCGCGACCGATTTTCAATCGAGTCCGCGAGCCGGAGCGCAATCCGCAGACTCGATGCAATATCGGTAGGAAAATGGGCTCCGGGGCTACCGATTTTCAATCGAGTCTGCGGATTGCCGTGTCA
>JAISTX010000051.1 GCA_031272365.1 Eubacteriales Family XIII. Incertae Sedis bacterium | reverse complement strand
AAGCACTACGGCTATCTCCTGACCAACATACAGAAGAACAGTTCAAACAGATACTCGGCGGCGGAATGTCTGTTGTCAACGGTCTTTCATCATTGAGAAATAAGCTATCGGATTCTCATGGGAGAGGAGCGCGGCATATTAAGCCATCGCGCCGCCACGCCGCTTTATGCGTAAACATGGCTGGAACTATCGCAGAGTTTTTGATTGAAACCCTTATTAACCGTAACGAAGAAGAATGACTGCCCTATAATAAAAATGTGCGGGAGCGCGACGGCCACAATGGGCTGCCCTCCGCTGCGATGCGGCCACTGTGCTTTGATGGGCAACAAGCCTGTCATGGATACTTTCTTTTCCCTTCAAGCCCGTTAGTCCATCCGTACTTTGTGAATCTTTACTTGGTTCCTCTTTATTTAATTGCGTTGGATTTCCCGATGCCGGGAAACCCGATGTCGGATTATCCGATGTTGGAAAATCCAACACCGGGCAGGACGGCTCCGGCACTGGCCTCGGCTGCTCGAAGATGATGTACTCGATGGCGACCATCTTGCCTCTCGCGTCGCGGCCTTGCCTGCGCTCGATGTAGCCCGCCCGCTCCAGCTCCCAGACCGCCGTGCGGATAGCGTCGATGCTCTCGCGGTTTATAGTCGCCAGCCCGGCCAACGTATAGTCCCAGTCCTCCGGCAGCGAGAGCATCTGCGAGAGCAGCCCCTTGGCCTTCAAAGTCAGCTCTATGTTGCGCAGGTGATGGTTGCTCATCACCGTATAATTCTGCGTCTTCTCGATGCGGAATACCGCCATAGCTTGTACCTCCTTCCTGTGTTCTGGACAAAAGAAAAACGCCGGGGAATTCACCTCGGCGTTTGCCTGTTTCACTCTGGATAAAGTCTGCCTGATTTATTGCTATATCATCAATTTATCATCGCTGACCCTTTTCAAACCCCCAAAAACGTTGATTTACCAGCGGTTTTGCGGTTTTGCCTGACTATTCCCACTCAATCGTCCCCGGCGGCTTGGAGGTGAGGTCGTATAGCACCCGGTTTACGCCGGCGACCTCGTTGACTATGCGGCTTGCGATGGTCTCGAGAAGTTCGTGCGGCAGGCGGGCCCAGTCCGACGTCATGCCGTCGACGGAGTGCACGGCGCGTACCCCCACGGCGTACTCGTATGTACGGCCGTCGCCCATGACGCCGACCGAGCGGATATTCGGCAGGACCGTAAAGTACTGCCAGACCGAGCGCGACGGATTAAAGCCGCCGCCCTCGTCAAAGACGCGCTCGTTGTACGCGTCGATCTCCTCGCGCAGTATCGCGTCGGACTCGCGCACGATACGGAGCTTTTCGCGCGTCACATCGCCGAGTATGCGGATCGCGAGTCCCGGCCCCGGGAAGGGTTGGCGCCACACTAAAGACCTGTCGAGGCCGAGCTCCTCTCCGAGCTTCCTCACCTCGTCCTTGAAAAGCAGTCGCAGCGGCTCGATGAGCTTGACCTTCATATCCTTGGGCAGCCCGCCCACGTTGTGGTGCGACTTGATGTTTTTCGAGTGGCCGCCCGCGCCGGACTCCACCACATCCGGGTATATCGTCCCCTGGAGCAGATAGTCGATGCCGCCGGCCTTCCTGTTCAACCGTGCGGCCTGTTCCTCGAATACGCGTATGAACTCCTCTCCGATTATCTTCCTCTTGCGCTCCGGATCCGATACGCCCTTGAGCCGCCGCAGGAAGCGTCCCGAGGCGTTTACCTTCGTGACATTGAGCTTCATCTTGCGCGCGTATGTATCCATCACCTGCTCGGCCTCTCCCTGCCGCAGCAGGCCGTGATCCACGAAGAAGCAGTAGAGATTGTCGCCGACCGCCTTCTGCACGAGCGCCGCTGCCACGGTCGAGTCCACCCCGCCCGATAGCGCGCAGAGCACCTTGGCCGATCCCACGCGCTCCCGTATCTCATCGACCTGCGCCTGAATGAACCCCGCCATGGTCCAGCTCGGCCTGCACCTGCATATTTTGTATACAAAATTTCCGAGCAGCTTCTGCCCGAACGGCGTGTGATGAACCTCCGGATGGAACTGCACCGCGTATATTTTTTTCGTGGCGATTTCAAACGACGCGTTTCTGCACGCGGATGTCGACGCGGTCCTGACCGCCCCTCGCGGTAGCCTCGAGACAGCGTCCGTGTGGCTCATCCAGCAGTCGTCCGGTAGCCTCACCCCCGAAAACAAAACGGGCTTCCATCCGGCCGCCCATGTTCCGTCAAGGCGCGTCCGTCCATATTCGCTCACTCGCGCGGGCTCGACCCGCCCGCCGAGCGCCGCTGCCAGCACCTGCATCCCGTAGCATATCCCGAGCACCGGCACGCCGGCCTTTACGAAGGCCCCGAGCACATCCGACGGCAGCTTCGGGGCACCCTTGTCGTACACGCTGTCGCCGCCGCCCGTCAGGATGACCCCGTTCGGCACGCCTTCCTTCCGGATCTTTGCGGCCGCTGCCCGATACGAGACCACCTCCGAATAGACCGAAAGCTCGCGCACCCTGCGCGCGATCAGCTGGTTGTACTGGCCGCCGAAATCCACGACCCAAATTGTCTCGAAACCCATCGTCCCTCCTTTATCCCTTAGCCATAGAGCGCGCGGATCTCCGTATCCGTCGGCATAGCGGGGATGCCGCCAGGCTTCGTCGCCGCCAGCGCGCCCGCCGCGTTCGCATACGCAAGCATATCCTTCAATTCGCTTTCGTCGATTCCCGAGGGGCTGTCGGACGCCTCTGGCGCGCCAGCACCAGCGCCGGCCCCGATCCGTCCCGAACCGCCGGCTCCCGCATCCTCGCGCAGAAGCAGCCGATGGAGCATCGCGCCCCAAAATCCGTCGCCAGCGCCCGTCGTGTCCACTACGTCCACGTCATATGACGGCATGCGCGCAAAGATCCCTCCGGAGAGCGCCATCGACCCGCCCGCCCCGAGCGTCACCGCGAGCAACGCGGGCGCGTATTCTTCGAATAGCGCGGCTGCGGCTGCGACGGGATCATCTTTCCCCGACAGCAGCGCCGCCTCCTCGTCCGACAGTTTCACGTAGTCCGCGAGGCGCATCGCGTCCCGCATCGTGCGGATCGCCGCAGACTCGTCCTTCCACAGAAATGCGCGGTAGTTCGGGTCGAAGCTGATCCTCGCGCCCGCAGCGCGGGCAAGGCAAGCCGCGCGCAGGTTCGCGCCGCGCGCCGGCTCCGACGTCATCGAGACCGTGCTGAAATGAAGGATCCTGCAGCCAGCGAGAATCCCCTCGTCCAGCTCGTCCGCTGAGAGCATGATGTCCGCCGTCTGCTCGCGGTAGAATGCAAAAGACCGTTCACCCGCTTCGTCGAGCGACACGATGGCGAGCGTCGTAAGCGCGCCCGATGCATCGGTCAGGATCCCCTCCGTGCCGATTCCGTGCCTCGACAGCGCATCGATGAAGAAGCGCCCCGCCGCATCGTCGCCCACCTTCGAGATATGGCAGCATCGGCGGCCGAGCCGCGTCGCCGACGCAAGCATGTTCGCCGGCCCGCCGCCCGCGCGCCCCGTCAGCGTGATCTCTTCGCCGTCCGCCGACGACAGGAAATCGATGAGGCTCTCCCCCACGGACACGATGTCGTATTTTTCGCTCATGTGTGCATCCTTTCGCTGCGCAGCTGGCCGCAGGCCGCGGCGATGTCCGATCCGAGTTCCCGCCGTGTCGTTACGCGAATGCCGCGCCTTGCGAGCGTCTCCGCAAAGGACGCGACCCGCTCCTTAGTCGGTGCTTTGAACTCCCTGAAGCCGCCGCCTGCCGGATCCTCGAAGCCGAGCCCCGAAACCGGATTGGCGGGAATCAGGTTGACGTGGAATCCGGGCGCGCCGGAGCCTGAGGCTCCCGCCGCCGCCGTGAGCTTGTCCGCAAGCTCCTCCGCATTCATTATATCATCGTTCACCCCCGCAAAGAGGGCGTACTCAAACGAGAAGCGGCGGCCCGTCCGCTCGTAATACTCCCGCGCAAAGCCGATAAGTTCGTCCACGCCGCAGCGCGCGGCGGACGGCATGATACGGCGGCGTATTCTGTCATTCGGCGCGTGCAGCGACAGCGAGAGATTGGCCTGCGGCAGATCCTCCATGAAGCGCCGCATCCCGTCCAAGAGCCCGCACGTGGATACCGTGATCTGCCGCCGCCCGAGATTGC
>JAISTX010000023.1 GCA_031272365.1 Eubacteriales Family XIII. Incertae Sedis bacterium | reverse complement strand
GTCGTACAGCGTCTTCGTGATCGCCGCCGTCAGCGTCGTCTTGCCGTGGTCGATGTGCCCGATCGTGCCGATGTTCACATGCGGCTTCGTCCTTTCAAACTTTGCTTTCGCCATTTTCTTGTCCTCCTTGTTTCGTCATTTGTTGATCTTGTCCAATAGGTTTTCCGGCAGCTTCTCGAAGTGGTCGAACTGCATCGTGTATACGCCGCGGCCCTGCGTCTTCGAACGCAGGTCCGTCGCGTAGCCGAACATCTGCGAGAGCGGCACGAAGCCGCGCACGATGGCGGCGCCGCTGCTCATGTCCGACCCCTCGATGCGCCCGCGCCGCGAACTCAAATCGCCGATGACGTCGCCCATATACTCTTCGGGCACCGTCACCTCGATCTTGAAGATCGGCTCGAGCAATACCGGCGCGGCCTTGGCGACCGCCTCGCGGAAGGCCAGCGACCCCGCGACCTTGAAGGCCATCTCCGAGCTGTCCACCTCGTGGAAGGCGCCGTCGTAGAGCTCCACGCCGACGTCGACGAGCTGGTAGCCCGCGATCGGGCCGTTTTCCATCGCCTCTTTGACGCCCTGCTCCACGGCAGGGATGTACTCCTTCGGCACCGCGCCGCCGACGATCGAGCTCTTGAACTCGAAGCCGCTGCCCGGCTCCCGGGGGGCGAGGCGTATCTTGACGTGTGCAAACTGCCCGTGGCCGCCGGTCTGCTTCGCATATTTGTAGTCCGACTCCGCTTCGCGCGTGATGGACTCCTTGTAGGAGACCTGCGGCTTGCCGACGTTTGCCTCGACCTTGAACTCGCGGAGCAGCCGGTCGACGATGATCTCCAGATGGAGCTCGCCCATGCCGGCGATGATCGTCTGGCCCGTCTCCTCATTTGTGTAGGTCCGGAATGTCGGGTCCTCCTCGGAGAGCTTCGCGAGGGCGATGCCCATCTTCTCCTGGCCGGCCTTCGTCTTCGGCTCGATCGCGATCTCGATGACGGGGGCCGGGAAGTCCATGGACTCGAGGACGATCTTGTGCTTTTCGTCGCACAGCGTGTCGCCCGTCGTCGTGTCCTTGAGGCCCACGGCCGCCGCGATGTCGCCCGCGTAGACCGTGTCGACCTCCTCGCGCTTGTTGGCGTGCATGCGCAGCACGCGCCCGAGGCGCTCCTTCCGGTCCTTCACCGCGTTGTAGACGTAGGAGCCGGAATTCACCGACCCGGAATACACGCGGAAAAAGATGAGCTTCCCGACGTGCTCGTCCGCGAGCACCTTGAACGCCAGCGCCGAAAACGGGCCGTCGTCCTTCGCCTCGCGCGTCTTCTCCTGGCCGGTCTTCGGGTCTTCGCCGACGACGGGCGGGATGTCGAGCGGGGACGGCAGGTAGTCGATGACCGCGTCGAGCAGGGGCTGGATGCCCTTGTTGCGGTAGGCCGAGCCGCACAGCACCGGCACCATCTCGCCCGCGATCGTGCTCTTGCGGATCGCGGCCTTGATCTCGTCCACCGACAGCGTCTCGGTCTCGAGGTATTTCGTGAGCAGCTCCTCGTCGGTCTCCGCGACGGACTCGAGCAGGGCGCCGCGCCATTCGGCCACGGCCGCCTTCATGTCCTCGGGCACGTCCACGGTGTCAAAATGCACGCCGAGCTTCTCGTTGTACAGATACGCCTTCTCCTCGACCAGGTCGACGACGCCCTTGAAGCTGTCCTCCGCCCCGATCGGCAGCTGCACGGGCACCGCGTTCGCCTTGAGCCGGTCTTTGACCATGCCCACGACGCGTATGAAATCCGCGCCCATGATGTCCATCTTGTTCACGAAAATGATGCGCGGCACATGGTATTTTTCCGCCTGCCGCCACACGGTCTCCGACTGCGGCTCGACGCCGCCCTTCGCGCAGAGCACCGCCACGGCGCCGTCCAGGACGCGCAGCGAGCGCTCGACCTCGACCGTGAAATCCACGTGACCCGGCGTGTCGATGATGTTGATCTGCACATCGCGCCAATGCGCCGTCGTCGCGGCCGAAGTGATCGTGATGCCGCGCTCCTGCTCCTGCACCATATAGTCCATCGTCGCGGCGCCGTCATGCACCTCGCCGATTTTGTAGTTGACGCCCGTGTAGAACAGGATGCGCTCCGTCGCGGTCGTCTTGCCCGCGTCGATGTGCGCCATGATCCCGATATTTCTTGTTTTCTCAAGCGAGAATTCTCTACTCATTTACCACCTGTAGTGCGCAAAAGCGCGGTTCGCTTCCGCCATCTTGTGCGTATCTTCCTTCTTTTTCACCGACGCGCCCGTGTTGTTCGACGCGTCCAGCAGCTCCTTCGCGAGCCGGTCGGCCATCCGCTTCTCCCCGCGCTTCCGGGTGAACCCCGTCAGCCACCGGAGGGCCAGCGTCTGCCGCCTGTCCGCCCGTACCTCCATCGGTACTTGATAGTTTGCGCCGCCGACCCTTCTGGCCTTGACCTCCAGGATCGGCATGATGTTGTTCATCGCCTTCTCAAACACCTCGAGAGGATCCTCGCCCGTCGTGTCTTTGATCTTGTCAAAGGCGTCGTAGACGATCGCTTGCGCGGTACCCTTCTTCCCGTCCAGCATGATGCTGTTGATGAGCTTCGTCACCACAACACTCCCGTAGACTGGATCGGGCAGGACTTCGCGCTTGGGTATATTACCTTTTCTCGGCATAGTGTCCCCTTCCCTTTCTTCGACATACAGCCAATAGGCTGCAGGTACTCGACGGCACCGGGGCGCTGTAGGCCCTTGTCCGCCGCGGCACAATATATATTTGTGAACCGTAGATTATTTTTGTTTCGGCCGTTTGGCGCCGTATTTCGAGCGGGCTTTCAGCCGGCCCGACACGCCCGACGTATCGAGGATGCCCCGGATGATGTGGTAGCGCACGCCCGGGAGGTCCTTGACCCTGCCGCCGCGGATCATGACCACGCTATGCTCCTGCAAATTGTGGCCGATGCCCGGGATGTAGGCGATGACCTCGATGCCGTTGGACAGGCGCACGCGCGCGACTTTGCGGAGCGCTGAGTTGGGCTTCTTCGGCGTGACGGTCTTGACCGAGGTGCACACCCCGCGCTTCTGCGGGGACCTCGCGTCCGTCGGCCGCCTGTGAATCGTGTTCAGCCCTTTGAGCAGCGCCGGCGCGGTCGATTTCTTCACGGCGTTCTGTCTGCCTTCTCTGACAAGTTGATTGATTGTCGGCATTCTATAAACTTTCCTCCTTTCTTGCAAATTTCTGCGGCCGAATTCGAGGCCGCGAATAGTTATTTTATCACACGGTGTCGTCCGTTTCAAGCAAATCTTCTTCTTCGTCCGCGAGGCCCTTCAGGGACAGCGCGTCGTCGAACAGGTCCGCCAGATCGTCTTCCAGGTCCTCGTCCTCGTCGGGCGCCTCGAAATCCACGTCCCCGTCCGCCGTCAGGTAGCCGAGGCGCTCGCGCGGCTTGCGGTAGTTTTCCATGTATTCCGCGCGGTCGCCGTAGTCGACCTCGACGCCGTTGTACAGGTCCATGCCCGTGCCGGCCGGGATGAGCTTGCCGATGATGACGTTTTCCTTGAGGCCGAGCAGGTAGTCCGTCTTGCCCCCGATGGCCGCACCCGTCAGCACCTTCGTCGTCTCCTGGAACGACGCTGCCGACAGGAAGCTCTCCGTCGCGAGCGAGGCCTTCGTGATGCCCTGCAGCACGCGCCGGTACTTCGCGGGCGCCTGCCCTTCGGCGATCGTAGCGTTGGCCGCGAGGATCTCGTCCTTCGTGTAGTTTTTGTCCGGGAGCAGAGACGTGTCGCCCGACTCCTCGACCTTGTACTTCGACAGCATCTGGTTCACGATGATCTCGATGTGCTTGTCGTTGATGTCGACGCCCTGGAGCTTGTACACGCGCTGCACCTCGTTGAGCAGATAGTTGTACACGCCCTTCGCCGCCAGGTCATCCGCCTCGTCCTCGTCCAGGCCCATCGTCAGGTAGTGGTTGCGCTTCACCTCGAGCACGCGCTTCGGGTCGAGCGGCCCCGCCGTCAGCGGCTCGCCGGCCTCGATGCGGTCGCCGACCCTCACGGTGACCATGAAGGGGCTCGTCTGCGGGATCTCGTAGGTCCGCGTCCGGTCTTCGACCTCTTCCACGGGCACGGTGCCTTCCTCGGGGCCGATCGTGATGAGCTGGCTGTTGTTCTGCCCGTACGCGATCGACTCGACGACGCCGGTCGCCTCGCAGATCTTCGCGACGCTCCCGGGCTTGCGCGCCTCGAAGAGCTCCTCGACGCGCGGGAGGCCCTGCGTGATGTCGCCGCCCGCCGCGACGCCGCCCGTATGGAAGGTCCGCATCGTCAGCTGCGTGCCCGGCTCGCCGATGGACTGCGCCGCCTGGATGCCGACCGCCTCGCCGATGTTGACCGGCTCGCCCGTCGCCAGGTTGCGCCCGTAGCATTTCGCGCAGATGCCCGTCTTCGCGTGGCACGTCAGCACGGAGCGCACTTCGACCTCCGTGATGCCCGCCTCTTCGATCTGCCGCGTGTGCTCCTCGTTGATCTCCTCGTTTGCATGGACGATGACCTCGCCCGTCTCCGGGTGCACGACGTCCTTGCGCGCCGTCCGCCCGATGATGCGCTGCGGGAGGCGCTCGATGACCTCGCCCGTCCCCTGGTTGACGAACGCCGTCACGACGATGCCCTCCTCCGAGCCGCAGTCCTCCTCGCGCACGATGACATTGTGCGACACGTCCACGAGGCGCCTGGTCAGGTAGCCCGACTCCGCCGTCCGCAGCGCCGTGTCCGCAAGGCCTTTGCGCGCGCCGTTCGAGGAGATGAAATACTCGAGGACCGAAAGCCCCTCGCGGAAGTTTGCCTTGATCGGGATCTCGATCGTCTTGCCCGCGGCGTTCGCCATAAGGCCGCGCATCCCGCCGATCTGGCGGATCTGCGACTTGCTGCCGCGCGCGCCGGAGTGCGCCATGATGTAGAGGTTGTTGAGCTCGCCGAGCGAATCCATCAGCGCGTCCGCGACCTTGTCCGTCGTCCGGTTCCACACCTCGACGACGCGCCCGTAGCGCTCTTCCTCCGTGATCATGCCCTCGGCGTACATCCGCTCGTACTCGCTGACGGTGCCCTCGGCCTCCTCGACGAGCTTCTCCTTCTCGCCGGGGATCTTCATGTCGTCGATGCTGATCGTCACCGCCGCGACCGTCGAATAATGGAAACCGAGGTCCTTGATATGGTCGAGCATGACCGCCGTCTCCGTGTTGCCGTGCTTGCGGAAGCACTCGTCGATGATCTTGCCGAGCATCTTTTTGTCGCAGAGCCGGTCGACCTCGAGCGAGTACGGATCCGTCTCCCGGTCGATGAAGCCGAGGTCGTGCGGCAGGTGCTCGTTGAAGATGAAGCGGCCGACCGTGCTGTCCACGAGCTTGCCCGCCTTGTCGGCGTCGTCCGCGAAGCGGCGCACGCGCACCTTCGCGTGCAGCGTCACCTCGCCGTTCCGGTACGCCATCACGAGCTCGTCGTAGTCGCAGAACGCCTTGCCGTCGACGATCTTCTCCTCGCCCTCCGGCGTCGTGACGGTCTCCGGCTTGTACGCCTTCCCGCGCCACCACGTCGTCGCGCGGCCCTTTTGCTTCTTGTCATAGGCCACCACGATCGGGAGGCTCTCCTCGGCCTTCGAGAGCGGGACCTGCTCGTCTTCTTTCTGCTCCTCGCCGTGGTGCGTCAGGTAGTACGACCCGAGGATCATGTCCTGCGTCGGCGTCGTGATCGGCGAGCCGTCCTTCGGCGCGAGGATGTTGTTGACGGACAGCATGAGGAAGCGGGCCTCCGCCTGCGCCTCGACCGTCAGCGGCACATGCACCGCCATCTGGTCGCCGTCGAAGTCCGCGTTGTACGCCGTGCACACGAGCGGGTGCAGCTTGATCGCCTTGCCCTCCACGAGCACGGGCTCGAACGCCTGGATGCCGAGCCTGTGGAGCGTGGGCGCGCGGTTGAGCAGCACCGGGTGCTCCTTGATGACCTCGTCGAGCACGTCCCAGACCTTCGGGTTGACCTTCTCGACCATGCGCTTCGCGCTCTTGATGTTGTGCGCGTACTCGCTGCCCACGAGCTCCTTCATGATGAAGGGCTTGAACAGCTCCAGCGCCATCTTCTTCGGCAGGCCGCACTGGTAAAATTTCAGCTCCGGCCCGACGACGATGACGCTGCGCCCCGAGTAGTCGACGCGCTTGCCGAGCAGGTTCTGGCGGAACCGGCCCTGCTTGCCCTTCAGCATGTCGGACAGGGATTTCAGCGGGCGCGAGCCGGGGCCCGTCACCGCGCGGCCCCTGCGGCCGTTGTCGATGAGGGCGTCCACCGCCTCCTGCAGCATGCGCTTCTCGTTGCGCACGATGATGTCGGGCGCGTTGATCGAGAGCATCTTCTGCAGGCGGTTGTTGCGGTTGATGACGCGCCGGTACAGGTCGTTCAGGTCGGACGTGGCAAAGCGGCCGCCGTCGAGCTGCACCATCGGGCGGATGTCGGGCGGGATGACCGGGACGACTTCGAGGATCATCCACTCCGGCTTGTTGCCGGACTGGCGCAGCGCCTCGATCACTTCGAGCCTGCGCACGAGCTTGCCCTTCTTCTGCGCCGTGGCGCCGATGAGCTGCTCGCGGATGTCCTTGGAGAGCTTGTCGAGGTCGACGGCCCTCAGCAGGTCCAGCACGGCCTCCGCGCCCATGCCGGCCTTGAAGGCGCCCTTGCTCTTGAACTGGTCGCGGTACGTGCGGTACTCGTCCTCGGAGAGGATCTGCATATAGGACAGGTCCGTCTCGCCGGGGTCCGTCACGATGTAGGCCGCGAAATACAGCACCTTCTCGAGGTTTTTCGGCGTCAGGTCGAGCACGAGGCCGATCCGGCTCGGGATGCCCTTGAAATACCAGATGTGCGAAACCGGCGAGGCGAGCTTGATGTGGCCCATGCGCTCGCGGCGCACCTTCGCCTTCGTGATCTCGACGCCGCAGCGGTCGCAGACCATGCCCTTGAAGCGGATGCGCTTGTATTTGCCGCAATGGCATTCCCAGTCCTTCGTCGGCCCGAAAATGCGCTCGCAGAACAGCCCGTCCTTCTCCGGCTTCAGCGTCCGGTAGTTGATCGTCTCCGGCTTCTTCACTTCGCCGTGCGACCAGGACAGGATCTTCTCCGTCGACGCAAGGCTGATCTTCAGAGCTTTGAAATTTGTGAATTCGCTGTTCATTCTTCGTCTACCCCTCCGTCCGCATCTGCAATATCGCCCTCGACGCCGTCGGCGCCGAACAAATCTTCAAACGAGTCGCCCTCCAGCGCCTCCGCGTCGTCCTCGATCTCGCCCGGCTCGTCGTCGTCCAGCGAGTCGAACGGCTCGTCGATCGGGATATACCCCTCGTCGTCCGTGAGCCGGTCCGTCGAGATGATGCGCTCGAGCGACGTGGACGCGCCGAGGTCCGCAAACTCGCGGAGCACGATCTCCTCGCCCGTTTCGTCGCGGACCGTGACGTCGAGGCAGAGGCTCTGCATCTCCTTGATGAGCACCTTGAAGCTCTCGGGGATGCTCGGCTCGGGGATGTTGTCCCCCTTCACGATCGCCTCGTAGGTCTTCACGCGCCCGACGATGTCGTCGGACTTGACCGTGAGGATCTCCTGCAGCGTGTACGCCGCGCCGTAGGCTTCGAGCGCCCAGACCTCCATCTCGCCGAAGCGCTGCCCGCCGAACTGCGCCTTGCCGCCGAGCGGCTGCTGCGTGATCAGCGAGTACGGCCCCGTCGAGCGCGCGTGGATCTTGTCGTCCACGAGATGGTGGAGCTTCAGCATATACATGTAGCCGACCGTGACGCGGTGGTCGAAGGGCTCGCCCGTCCGCCCGTCGCGCAGCACGAGCTTGCCGTCCTTCGGGTAGCCGCATTCCTCGAGCAGGTCCGTGATGTCCTGCTCGTGCGCCCCGTCGAACACGGGCGTCGAGATGTACCAGCCCTTCTCCTTCGCCGCGAGCCCGAGGTGCACCTCAAGCACCTGGCCGACGTTCATGCGCGAAGGCACGCCGAGCGGGTTCAGCATGATCTGGAGCGGCTCGCCGTTTTCGAGGAACGGCATGTCCTCCTCGGGCAGTATCCGGCTGATCACGCCTTTGTTGCCGTGGCGCCCGGCCATCTTGTCGCCGACGCTGATCTTGCGCTTGGTCGCGACGTAGACCCGCACGAGCCGGTTCACGCCCGGCGGCAGGTCGTCGCCCTCGTCCCTTGCGAACGTCTTGATGTCGACCACGATGCCCGTCTCGCCGTGCGGGACCTTCAGGCTCGTGTCGCGCACCTCCCGGGCCTTCTCGCCGAAGATCGCGCGCAGCAGCCTCTCCTCCGCCGTCAGCTCCGTCTCGCCCTTCGGCGTGACCTTGCCAACGAGGATGTCGTAGCTCGTGACCTCCGCGCCGATGCGGATGATGCCCATCTCGTCGAGGTCCTTCCTGGCCTCGTCGCCGACGTTGGGGATGTCCCGCGTGATCTCCTCCGGCCCCAGCTTCGTGTCGCGCGCTTCGCACTCGTACTCTTCTATATGAAGGGACGTCAGCACGTCGTCCATGATGAGGCGCTCGTTGAGGATGATCGCGTCCTCGTAGTTGTACCCCTCCCAGGTCATGAAGCCGATGAGCAGGTTCTTGCCGAGCGCGACCTCGCCCTCGTCCGTCGAAGGCCCGTCCGCGATGACCTCGCCCTCCTCGACGTGCTCGCCCTTGTTCACGATGGGCTGCTGGTTGATGCAGGTCCCCTGGTTGGAGCGTTTGAATTTCAGCAGGTTGTAGACGTCGACTTCCTCGCTGGCGTCCTTGGACCCCTTCTTCTTCCCGGCGTCGTCCCGGCGGACGCGGATCTGCTCCGCGTCGACGTACTCGACGGTGCCGGCGTTCTTTGCGAGCACGACGATGCCGCTGTCGCGCGCCGCCTTGTGCTCCATGCCCGTCCCGACGATCGGCGCCTCGGTCACGAGGAGCGGCACCGCCTGGCGCTGCATGTTCGAGCCCATGAGGGCGCGGTTCGCGTCGTCGTTTTCGAGGAAGGGGATCATCGCCGTCGCGACCGACACGACCTGCTTCGGCGAGACGTCCATGTAGTCGACCTCCTCCTTGCTGACGAGGTCGATGTCGCCCTTCTGCCGGCGCGCCGCGACGCGCTTGTTCAGGAAATGCCCCTTGCTGTCAAGCGGTTCGTTTGCCTGCGCGATGATGAGGCTCTCCTCTTCGTCGGCCGAGAGGTACTCGATCTCCTCGGTCACGACGCCGTTCTTTTTGTCTACCTTTCTATAGGGCGTCTCGATGAAGCCGTATTCGTTGACCTTGCCGTAGGTGGTGAGCGAGCCGATCAGGCCGATGTTCGGGCCTTCAGGCGTCTCGATCGGGCACATCCTCCCATAATGCGAATAATGCACGTCCCTGACTTCAAAGCCGGCGCGCTCGCGGGAAAGGCCGCCCGGCCCCAGGGCCGAGAGCCTACGCTTGTGCGTGAGCTCGGCGAGCGGGTTGTTCTGGTCCATGAACTGGGACAGCTGGCTGCTCCCGAAAAACTCCTTGATCGCGGCCGTCACGGGCCGGATGTTCATGAGCGCCTGCGGCGTGGAGACCTCGACGTCCTGGATCGTCATGCGCTCGCGGACCGCGCGCTCCATGCGCGCCAGGCCGATGCGGAACTGGTTTTGCAGCAGCTCGCCGACCGTGCGCACGCGGCGGTTGCCGAGGTGGTCGATGTCGTCGTCGTTGCCGATGCCGTACGGCAGGCCGATGAGGTAGCTGAAGGACGCGATGATGTCGTCCGCCAGCATGTTCTTCGGCGAGAGCACGGCTTTGTAGTTTGCGAGCTCGGCGGCGGCCGCCTCCTCCGTGAGCTTTTTCTTTGCGTTCTTCGCCTTCCGCTCGATGAGCCTCTGCACGCCCAGCAGGGACGGGTAGTGCACCTTCTGCGGCAGGCCGAGGTCCTCCGCCTTGACGCCCTTCGGCAGGAAGCCGGCGATGTCCACGAAGCGGTTGCCGACCACCGTGATCACGCGGTCGTCCTCATCCGTCAGCGCGTTCTCGTCGTGCAGCAGGACGGCCACGGAAAAGACGCCCGCGTTCTCGATCGCCAGCGCCTTGTCGCGCTCCAGCACCGTGCCGGCTTTCGCGATGGTCTGGCCCGTCTGCGGGTTTTTGACGTCTTCCGCGAGCGTCAGCCCCGTGATGCGCGCGGACAGCCCCAGCTTCTTGTTGTACTTGTAGCGGCCGACCTTCGCGAGGTCGTAGCGGCGCGGGTCGAAAAACAGGTTTTCGAACAGCCGGCGCGCGTTCTCCGGGTTCGGCATCTCGCCCGAGCGCAGCTTCTTGAAGATCTCGACGATCGAGTCCTCGTAGCTCCGCGCGGGGTCCTTGACGAGCGTGTCCGTGAGCCGCGACTCGACGCCGAGCAGCGCGGCGATCTCCTCCTCGGTGCCGTCGCCGACCTCGGGGGAAATCCCGGGCGCGAGGAGGTCGAGGAGCTCCCGCTCCTCGTCGGTCAGGGGCTCGTTTTTCGATTTCTCGATGCCGAGCGCCTTCAGGACGGCGTCGTTGACGTTCTTGCGGCGGTCGTCCATCGTCTTCTCGTTGTCCGTGCGGGCGAGCGCCTTGATGAGCGTCGTCGCCGGCAGTTTGCGCGTGCGGTCGACGCGCACGAAGAGCACGCCGTTGTCGTCGGTCTCGTATTCGAGCCACGCGCCGCGGTTCGGGATGATCTGCGCGCTGTAATGCTTGAGCGCGTTGACGCCTTCCTTCTCCGGCGACTTCTCGGGCTCGGGCTTTTTCAGGGGCTTGTCCGACGCCTTCTCGCGCTCGGCCTTCTCCTTCGCCGTGATCTCCTTGAAATACGGACCCGGGGAGCGGACGAGCTGCGTCACAACGACGCGCTCCGCCCCGTTGCATATAAATGTGCCCTTCTCGGTCATGAGCGGGAACTCGCCCATGAAGACTTCCTGCTCCTTGATCTCGCCGGTCTCTTTGTTGATGAGGCGGACGCCGACCTTCAGCGGCGCCGAGTATGTCGTGTCGCGGTCCTTGCACTCCTCCTGGCTGAACTTCGGCGGGTCGTCCGGCGTGTTGAACCGGTGCTCCATGAAGTGCAGCGCGAGCGTCCCGGCAAAGTCCTCGATCGGGGAAATGTCGGAGAAGACTTCGCGAAGCCCTTCGTTCATAAACCAGTTGTAAGATTCCGTTTGAATTTGGATGAGATTTGGCATGTCTGCAACTTCTCGAATCGTCGAGTAGTTCATGCGCTCTTTACTGCCGATTTTTACGGGTTGGGGCATATTTTTCACTCCTTACTAAGATTAGCAGCACGTTATACGGCAATCTAATATATTATTATATTGATTGCAAGATGTCAAGGAGTTTTTTGTTATTATTTTGTGTTAAAATTGAAAATTTTTGGCTGCTTATCCGAGCGGGATCACCTTCTTCCCGAACTCGCCGTTCACGACCTGCCCCATCGCGTTGTAGATCGCCGAGGCGCCGCAGACGATGCCGATGACGCCGGACGCCAGGTGCACGCTTTCGCTGCCCGAAAAGTCCGCGGCGGCGAGGCCGAAGAACAGCAGGGTCAGCGTGAGGAAGACGACCTGCGTCGCCCGGTTGTGCTTGAGCGTGCCGATGAACATGAAGAGCGTGAAAATGCCCCATAATAATAGGTAGGAACCCATCGACTTCCCGTCGGCGGGCAGGATGTTCGCCTCGGCTTTGTACTGGTCGAGCCAGACGTACGGCTGCACCCAGATGAAGACGAGCGACCACCAGAAGAGGCCGTAGGCGGTGAAGGCGGTGCCGCCGAAGGTGTTGCCGCCTTTGAACTCGAGCACGCCGGCGATGATCTGCGCGAGGCCGCCGAGGGCAAAGCCCATGGCGACGATGACGACGGACAGCTCGATCAGCCCCGCGTTGTGCAGGTTCAGCAGCACGGTCGTCATGCCGAAGCCGAGCAGGCCGAGCGGCCCCGGGTTCGCCTTCGCTTTCACATCATGCACATCGCTCATTCATCCGTCCTCCGCCATCTTTGCGCTCCACGTTTTCCGGTTATGGTTATTTTACCATAGTTTTTTTGTTCAGGCGCTCTGTCATCACGAGGATCAGCAGGGCGAAGACGGCGAGGAAGGCCGGGTAGAGGGCGATGCCGGCGCGGCCGGCGATGAGGCCGAAGAGCAGGGGCATGAAGGTGATGCCGGTGTAGGCGCTCGCCATCTGGATGCCGATGATGGCCTGGGAGTTTTCCTTGCCGAAATTGTCCGGGGTCGCGTGGATGATGGCGGGGAAGACCGGGGCGCAGCCGAGGCCTGTGGCGATGAGGCCGGCGAGGCTGGCGGTGGCGGTGGGGGCCCACAGCAAGGCGATGCCTACGAAGGTCAGCAGGACGCCGTAGCGGATCATGCCGCGGTCGCCCACGCGGTCGGCGACGAAGCCGCAGAGGAAGCGGCCGCCGGTGATGCCGAGGTAGAACCAGGAGGCGTAGCGGGCGGCGGCGCCCGCCTCGACGCCGCGCGTGAGGACGAGGTAGCTGCTCGCCCACAGGCCGGCGGTCGCCTCCACGGAGCAGTAGCCGAAGAAGGCCACGAGGATGGTGCCGACGCCTTCGACCTTGACGGCGTCGCGCAGGCGGACGGCCGGTGTCTTGGGCGGCGCGAGGCCCTGGCCGCCGGGGAGCTTCTTGCTCCGCCACACGGGCAGGGCGGCGAACAGCATGGCGGTGAAGAAGACCTGAACGACCGCGACGGTCCTATAGCCGCCCTCCCAGCCCAGGCCGCCCGTCAGCGCGTGGCCCATGATGAAGGGGCTGGCCGCGGCGCCCACGCCCCAGAAGCAGTGGAGCCAGTTCATGTGGCGCGAGGAGTAGTGGAGGGCGACGTAGTTGTTGAGGGCGGCGTCGATGGCGCCCGCGCCGAGGCCGTACGGGACCGCCCACGCGCACAGCATCCAGAAGGCGCCCGACAGGGAGAAGCCGAAGAGGGCGGTCGCGGTGAACAGGACGCTGAGCGCGGCCACGAGCCCCGTGCCCAGCTTCTTCGTCAGCGCGTCCGAGGACAGGCTCGAGACGATCGTCCCGCCCGCGATGATCATCGTGACGATGCCGGCGTACGACAGGGGCGCGCCCAGCTCCCCGCGCATGGTGGGCCAGGCCGACCCGAGCAAGGAGTCCGGCAGCCCAAGGCTGATATAAGCCAGATAAATGATGACAATCAGCAGCTGATACACAGTGGATTATTATATAGGAAAAAGGATGGCAGTCAAGGGCGGCTTTTCAATGCCAACTCGCAGCAGGCATACCAATCTTGCATCAAGTTCGCGTGCCATGGGGACGTATAATTTGACACATTACCTCTTTTCCAATGTGGGGCTGCATCCCGATTTCTGCTGCAATGGCTTCTTGAATCCGCTCGGGCTGCGAAAGGTAGTGGTGGTCAGCAAATTTCAATTGGAAGGACGAGCAACGAGCACAAAGAATCCGAGGGCAGCGAGGCTGGGGAGCGTGTCAAATTATACGTCCCCATGACACCCGTCCCCATGACACCCTGCAAATTTCGCTATTATTCTTTCCACTCTGACAGAAGTGTTTTCATCATCGGCATATTGAAAGCAACAAGGCCCCTGCCGGCATCATAGAGGATACCGTGGTCAATCAAACGCCTTTTGTAATGGCTTGCCGTCGATGCACTGACCTGCAAGCGCTCCGCAATATCAGCGATGCTGCTTTCCTCATCGTCCGGCAACATGGCGATGAGATACTTCTTGTCCGTTTTTGTCAGGTTCTTGAGCGACGGGATGAGGATCATGTTTTCCATGTCCTCTTTTGCGCCCTTGATGCCTTCTTCGACATCGCTCATGGTGATTGTCTTTCGGTCAGACTGATTGAACACATGGTATCCGATCAGCTGAATCATAAAAGGGTAGCCCTGCGTTGCGACAGCCGCAGTCTCCAGCGCCGCCGTTTCAAATTTGCGTCCGACCAATTCCACGGTTTTTTTCATCGCAGCGCGTACCTCGGGTCGCGAAACCGGATCCAGCTTGCGAAGAAAAGCCCGCCGCAGGAACGTGATGCTCTTGTGCTGATACAGTTGCATCACTTCGTTGGGAAGCCCAGCCATCAAAAGTGCGATGTTTCTTTTTTCACGAATGAATAATTGTATCGTCGATACAAACGTTGCCATCTCGGGGACATCCGCGGTCACCTCGTCGACGGTAAAGAGCAAGCCGACACCCTGCTTTTCCAACTCGTCAAGGTAATAGTCAAATCGTGTCCGCCAGCCCAACTCCTGCTCGGGGACATTTTCTATTGAGACGCCAAACCCTGCAGCTTGAACCCCCGTCAGCTTCTGCTTTGCCGCCTTCGGTAGCAATTCGGTACCCTTTCGTTCAAACTGGTCTGTTAGATCCGCCAGCATTCCATCGGCCGCTACAGTATGTATGGCAATCCATCCACAAGCCTCCGCTTCATTTGCAATTTTCGACAGCAATACGGTTTTTCCGCTACCTCGCGGTCCCGTGAAAATCACCACGCGATAGGGATCGCCCGGCGCGTTTTCAAGCCCCTGCAATACATTCCGCATCAACAACTCCCGACCGGCAAGAATCGGTGGTTCATTCCCAAACACAGGCGTAAATGGATTTTGGGCCATTTTCTTCAATCCTCTCGATTTTATTCACGTTTATTCAACTTCATTCATGTTTATTCATGTTTATTCAACTTCATTCATCAGCATACACAAACCCGCGATCAAAGTCAATGTCGCGTGTCATACGAAGACAAGACCGATGTGTCGGACTATACGTCCCCGTGAGACCCTATTCCGCCGTCCTCTGCGGAATCACTTTCCAACAGTATTTGCTGAACGCCGTCGATGATGGGCTTCAAGGCTTGATATTCCTCCGGCATTTCATTTCCAATTCGGTAGGTTGCAACCCCTATCGGTTTGTTGTAATCCTGAACGGCCAATTCCACCACGGCTTTGTTGGCATCTTTACAGAGCAATATTCCGATGGATTTGTTTTCATGCGGTCTTTTCACATATTTGTCAAGCGCGGAAAGATAGAAATTGAGCTGTCCGAGATCGCTCGGGGTAAAAGCGCCTTTCTTTAACTCAAAGGCTACGAGGCATAGCAAATCCCTGTGGAAAAAAAGCATATCCACAAAAAATTCAACGTCGCCGACGATGAGACGGACTTGGTCGCCGATGTAGCAGAACCCGCTTCCCGCACTCATGATGAATTTCTTGACGTTGTTGACGATACCGCTTCTCACGTCCTCTTCATCATAATCTTCAGGGTTCTCAACATGAACATAGTCCAATAAATACTCGTCTTTGAAAGACTGCACCGCCAAAGATGCCTGCTTCGCGTTTGGGATCGTGAGCGTGAAATTGTTCGGTAGCTTCCCATAAGCGCGATAGTCATTGTTGCGAAGGTGATTTTTCAAGGAAATGAATGACCAGAATTCTGCCGCACAGCGGTTGATATAGTACCAACGTTCGTCGGAGGTTTCCGAAGCCCGAAGAATCTCGCGGTGATGTGAGAATCCGACTCTCGAAAAGGCCTCCCACTCAACATCTGACAATTCGGCAGACGGTATCTGCCGAAGTTCAAGCCGAATACCTGCATTCGCAATTTCGGCAGATGGCATCTGCCGATTTGGTTCCAGTATTGGAAACCAGTCCTCATAGAAT
The DNA here is from genome assembly GCA_031272365.1 of Eubacteriales Family XIII. Incertae Sedis bacterium. Taxonomy (GTDB): domain Bacteria; phylum Bacillota; class Clostridia; order Peptostreptococcales; family Anaerovoracaceae; genus WRFF01. The sequence continues at coordinate 23 of JAISTX010000023.1, read as the reverse complement.
GTTCGCATATTCTTGATGTTGGT
>JAISTX010000017.1 GCA_031272365.1 Eubacteriales Family XIII. Incertae Sedis bacterium | reverse complement strand
CGCTCGCAGCCGCCGCGCGTTCGGCTCCGCCCCTTGGAAGGGGGGCGGAGCCTGCGGCGGCTGCCACGCTCTCCTCGGCACTCGCCGAGGAATTTACACCACTTTATGAGACTATAACGGCGATTGATGCGTGAGATACCGCAAAAGTTGAAATATTGCCCCCCGGGAGGAGCTGTTGGTCCCACAGCGGGTCAGGTGAGCGTGATGACCACGAGCTCGGGGCGGTTGAAGACACGGGGGACGCGGGTGGATTCGCGGGCGAGGCCGCGGCTGACGACCATTTTGGCGCCGGAGTTTTCGAGGTCGTAGACGCCGCTCGTGTACCTCGGGTTCAGGCCCTGGTCGGGCGCGTACAGGCTGGCACCCCCCCAGGGCAGACGCCATTGGCCGCCGTGGGCGTGGCCCGACACGATCAGGTCGAAGCCATAGCGGCTGTAGTCAGAGACCCGCTCGGGGCGGTGCGACATCAGCACGGAGAAGACGCCGTCGCCCGCGCCGTCCGCCTCGGCGGCGACGGCTGCAAGTTGCTCGCCAAACGTGGGCGCGCCCTTTTCGTATCTTGCCCGGTCGGGGTCGTCGACGCCGCAGATCAGGAGCGTCTGCTCGCGGACGGTCAGCGCCTCGGACTCGCCGGACAGCACGTGCACATCGTAGCCCCGGAACATTTCCTTGACGGCGGCCGCCTCCCGGCTCCATATTTCGTGGTTGCCGGTGACGTAGTAGCAGGGGTACCGGCCCGCGACGGCGTCGAGGAGGATCTCCGTATTGTTATTCGATTTCAAATCGTCGCAGATGTCGCCGGAAAAGAGCAGCGCGTCCGGCTCCGCGGCGTCGATGGCAGATACGAGCGTCTGCTGCCCCTTGCCGTAGTAGCAGGAGTGCAGGTCGGTGATCAGCGCAAGCTTCACCGGCGAGGAAATTTTCGCGCTCTGGATCTGGTAGTGCGTCACGGCCAGGCGGGCGTCAAATGCCGTCAGCAGCAGGGCGGCCACTGCGGCAAGCAAAATGATTTTTCTTTTCACGCTTATGAGTATTCCTGAAACAGGGGGCGATGTCAACATGCTATACTACCATCTGTGAGCATAACACTTCAAAAAATACTGTCCTATACTTACGGATTTAAGACGTACGAGAAGGGCTACGAATACTACAGGGGCAGGCGGGTTGTCGTCGAGGAGGACAACGGCTACGAAGCCCTCGGCTATACCGAGGGCTCGGGCGGCAGCATCTACGACTGGGTGCTCGAATTCGAAAATGACAGGCGGACAATCAATCTCGACGGATGCTGGTGCGGCTGCCCGGCGTTTTCCGAATACCCGGGCCTGTGCAAGCACCTCGTCGCCGCGATCCTCGCGTGCAATGACAGCGAAGAGGGCGGCCTTGCGGGCGCGGCCACCGGCGGCGGCAGAGGGGATGCGTCCCGGGGCGAGGCGGCGCGTGGCGCGGGCAGGGCGTTCGCCACGACAGGCACCTCGTACGACCTGCTTCGGGTTTACGCGCAAAGGGCGTACCGCGACGCGGATCGGTCGGACGCGGATTTCCAAAACAGCGCCCCGGTGCGGCTGGAGCCGTCGCTCCGCTACGACGTATACGACGGGCTGCGCGCCTGCTTCAAGATCGGCACGGGCAAGCTCTTCGTGGTCAAAAACCTGAACGACCTCAAGAAATCCATCGCGGCGGACGAGGTCATCACGCTGGGGAGCAGCAACGATATCCGTGTGGGTCGGGAGTACTTCGACGAGGAGAGCGGCGCGCTGGCAGACTTCATTTCGCTGTACGCGGAGGGGAAATCCGGCTATGACTACAGCGCCGAGAGCCGGAAGGAGATCGACCTCAAGGGGGCGGCGCTCGAGGCGTTTTTCGAGATTTACAGGAAGGGCTCGATCACAATCGAGCGAAAGTCCCGTTATCGTTATGGAAGCAAGGAAAAGGGCAAATTGCAGATCATCCGCATGGATGCGCGGATCCCGGTGACGATCACGCGGTTTGCCGGCGGCATCGAGGTCGCAAGCGACTGGCTTGAGGAGGGCGCGGACGAAAAGGCCGTATTCCTGCGCGGCAGCACGAGGACGCACATACTCATCGGCGAAAACCTCTGGATCTGCGACCCGGCCTTCTCGGCGGCGTGCACCGACCTCCTCGCGGCGCTGCTTCGGGCGAAGCTGCGGTACGCCGACGAGGACGCGCCCGCATTCTTCAGCGCGGTGTTCCGGGGCGCGAAGCCGTACCTCGACGTCACCTACGAGATAGCGGAAGATGCGCCATCCGTCAATAATAATTTGGAGGTTGACGAGGTGCTGTCAACTGATGCGCTTGACGGAGATGGCGATGCCCCGGAGGTGCCCGGCGACGCGGGGGCAAGGGACGCGATCCTGGAGCTGGCTCCGCCCGAGCTCGTGACCAGCGTGTATTTCGATACGACGGAGGAAGGCTTCATCACGGCCCGGATGGCCCACCGCTACGGCGCCGATGAGCTGGAGGCGTTCGGGAACAAGGATATGCGCAAAAACTTCGACATCAAAGGCGAGCTCCGCGCGGAGAAGACGCTGATGAACCGCATGGGCCGGGAGTTCCTGTCGCCGGGCGTGATCGTGCTCAGGGACGAGGACGCCATCTTTGACCTCCTCAGCGAAGGGATCCCCGAGCTCGCCGGGATCTGCGAGATCTACGCCTCGGACAGCTTCGACCGCATCAAGGTGCGCCCGCCCACGGCGGTGTCCGTGGGCCTGTCGGTCAACCACCGCCTGCTGGAGATGGACATCGACCTGGAAGGCATCGACTTCAGCGAGCTCGCCGGCGTGTTCGAGCAGTACCGGCTGAAGAAGAAATACAAACGGCTCCCCGACGGCTCGTTCCTGCCGATCGGCGCCGGCGACTCCATGGCGCAGCTGGCGGAGCTCTGCGCCGGCGCCGAGATCAGCGCGGACGAACTGGCGAAAGGGCGCGTCACCATGAGCCTCGACCGCGTGCTGTTCGTCGACTCGATCCTCCGGGGGAGCGAGACCCTGCGCTACGAGCGCGACGAGTCCTTCCGCAATATCATCCGCGCCATGCGCGAGGTGGAGGACTCGGACTACAATATCCCGGGCGGCGTGCAGGGGGTGCTCCGCAACTACCAGATCACCGGGTACAAATGGCTCTGCACGCTGGCGGACTTCGGCTTCGGCGGCATCCTGGCCGACGACATGGGGCTGGGCAAGACGCTCGAGATGCTCACCTGGCTGGAGCGGAGGCGGGGCATGGGCGAGGAGGGCGCCCGGCCTTCCCTTGTCGTCTGCCCCGCGTCCCTCGTCCTCAACTGGAAATCCGAGGCTGCCCGGTTCACCCCGGGCCTCCGGGTGGCGGCGCTCGCCGGCGGCCGGGGGGAGCGCCTTGCCGCGCTCAGGCGCCCCGGGGACTACGACCTCTACGTCACTTCCTACGGGCAGATGATGCGCGACGTGGAGGAGATAGAAGGCGTCCATTTCGGCTGCGCGATCCTCGACGAGGCGCAGTTCATCAAAAACCAGGCGACGAAGAGCGCCCGCGCCGTCAAGCGCATCCATGCGGATATCAAGTTTGCGCTCACGGGCACGCCCGTGGAGAACACGCTCGCGGAGCTGTGGTCGATCTTCGACTTCATCATGCCCTCCTACCTCAGGAGCTACCACCACTTCAAGCAGAAGTACGAGACCTCGATCGTCAAGGAAGGCGACGAAAAGAGCACGGCGACGCTCCGCATGCTCACGAGCCCTTTCATCCTGCGCCGGCTGAAGAAAGACGTGCTCAAGGAGCTCCCGGAAAAAACCGAGTCCGTGATCGTCGCGTCCATGGAAGCCAGGCAGCGCAAAGTGTATAGTGCGATGCTCGCCCAGGTACGCAGCGAGCTCGCCGATAAGCTGGCCGAGTACACGGGCAACCAGCGCACGGTGGCCATCCTCGCCGCGCTCACGCGGCTGCGGCAGATCTGCTGCGACCCGTCCCTCGTCTACGAAAACTATGACGGGGGCAGCGCCAAGCTCGAGGCCTGCATGGAGCTCGTGGGCAGCTGTTTCGAGTCCGGGCACCGGATGCTGCTGTTCTCGCAATTCACGTCGATGCTCGCCATCATCAAGCGGCGCCTCGACGACGCGGGCATCCGTTATTTCTATCTCGATGGGGCCACGCCCAAGCACGAGCGCATCGAGTTGATGAACGCCTTCAACGAACCGGCGGACGCACGGCCTGCGGGGGAGGCTGCCTCGCCGCCGCCCGTATTCCTCATCTCGCTCAAGGCGGGCGGCACGGGCCTCAACCTCACGGGCGCGGACATCGTCATCCACTACGACCCGTGGTGGAACCTGAGCGCCCAAAACCAGGCGACCGACCGCGTCCACCGGATCGGTCAGACGCGCAAGGTGCAGGTCTACAAGCTCATCGCGCAAAACTCCATCGAGGAGAAGATCATCGAGCTGCAAAACAAGAAAGCCGAGCTGGCGGACAAGATCCTCGACCCCAGCGACCCCGGCGTGTACAGATTCAGCGATGAGGAGCTGGTGGCGCTGATCAACGAAAGGTGAGGCCGGGGGTGCCATGGGGGGTGCCATGGGGACGTATAATTTGACACATTACTTCTTCTCCAATGTGGTGCTGCATCCCGTTTTCTGTTGCAATAGCTTCTTGAATCCACTCGAGTTGCGAAAGGTAGTGGAGGAACAGTTGAAGTGGTCAGCAAATTTCAATTGTAAGGACGAGCAACGAGCACAAAGAGTTCAAAGGCGCCGAGGTTGGGGAGTGTGTCAAATTATACGTCCCCATGACACACCTGATCGAAACTATAACGTATTGCAATTCTATCGCAGGTCGATTATAATGACATCAAGAATCTCAAGGATTCTTGATATGGAGGTATGAAGATGAATCTTGCAAGGGTATCGGCCAACGGTCAGATCACTGTTCCGGTGGAAATCCGCCGGGCACTGAAATTGAAAGAAGGCGACAAGGTGCTTTTCCTGCGACACGACGACGGACAAATCACTATCGGGAACGCTTCCGCGCTTGCGATTCGGAAAGCGCAGGCAGCGTTTGATGGCGCGGCCGAAAAACTTGGGAATCCTACGGAGGAAGATATCCAATCATGGGTGGATGAAGTCCGGTATGGGAAAGGCTGACTTTGAAGATACTCGCAGATGCGAACATTCTCTACTCAGCACTGCTCTATCCTGAAGGCGCGTCGGCGCAGGCACTGTTTTATATCTCGGAGAACTGCGAGCTCGTCATCAGCGATTTCAACATCTCGGAACTCAGAGAGGTCGTAGAGAGGAGCCTACCGGAGCACTTGCCCGACATAGAAGTTTTTCTGGCGGAATTGTCCTACGAGCAAGTCATTGCTCCGGTCTCACCGTAGAAGCTGATAAACGACCCGAAGGATGCGCCCATTCTGAACGCCGCTATTGTTGCCGACGTGGACATCATTATCAGCGGGGACAAGCACTTTCATGAGTTGGCCCTCGCGCGCCCAACCGTGATGAGCGCGGCGGCGTTTGTGAAAGAATACATCGCCACTCTGGACGATTGAGCCAGTTTCGCTTCCTTTCAGCTTCCTTACAGAACTGATTTTTGGTGTTCCGCAAGGGACTCGAACCCGAGAGGGCAGAAAGGTTCGGCGGACCTTTCTGCCCGGAGCCGCGTAGCGGCGCAGCGAATAGCATACTAGCGGAGCGAGCAGACGGTGAGTCCCTGAAGGGGTACCATATGTCGCAAAAATTCAATTTCTGTGGTATCAGGATCTGGGCGCGCTGGGGATATGTGGTGGAAAACACCGCAATAACTGATTTTTTGCGACGAAACACGGGCAGATTGCCGTGGAGCATACCGCAAAAATTGAAATTTTGCGAAAGGGATGGACGAAGGAGCTGAACCTTGTATCATAGAACGGGCGTGAGCCGAAAGACGGAACACTTGTGGAGTGAGGACATATGGCAACACAACAGGATGCAAATGAAAAAATGTCATTGAAGGTGCTGGAGCAGCTCCGCCTTGAGAACAGCGACAATCAGTTCTATAAGGCGAAAGCGGCGGCAGGCGGATTCCCAGAGAGCGCGGCCGAGACGATGTGTGCGTTTGCGAATACTCCCGGCGGCGGTGTGTTGCTCTTGGGAATTGACGAGAACCAGAATTTCAAGCCTGCCGGTGTCTACGACTCCAAGGCTTGTCAGCAAACGCTGGCAAACTATGCAAAGAAAGAGTTCAACGTGCCGCTCGGGATGAAGAGCCAGCTGATCGTCGTGGATGGAAATAAGATTGTCTGGGCGCAGATCGACGAAGTGGACAAGACGCTCAAACCAGTGAAGATGAAGCATGGGGCGCGGGCTTTCATTCGGATGTTTGACGGAGACTTCGAGCTGTCGCAGCAAGAGATGCAGATGTTTGTGGATGCTCGTGGGCCGAGTCATTTTGATGAGCAGCCTGTTGCGGACACGGACATCTCGGAACTGGACAAGGATCTCACGGCCACGTTCCTCGAAAACTTGCGAGCGGCAAAGCCAAGGCTTGCGAAACTGAGCGACGAGGAGGTCTTGTTGCGCGCCGGCGTGCTGGCGAAATCCGGTGAGCTGACGACGGCCGGCCTGCTGTCGCTCGGCTACTACCCGCAGCAGTTCCTGCCGACGTACAAGTTCAAGGTGAGCGTCCAGAAGCGGTCGCGACAGACAAACAGAGTGCGGGCGACCAACGTGCGGGATTTCGATGGGCCGATTCCGGACATCCTGGACGCAGCGGTCAAATGGGTGCAGGACAACAACGATGAGCTGATACTGGATCTGCCGAGCGGGATGGTGAAGACCGTGAAGGAATACCCTTCTGTCGTGACAAGGGAGTTGATCGCCAACGCTCTGATCCACAGGGACCTCAGCCCGATGTCCATGATCATGACGAACACAATCAAGATTGAAGACGACCGGTTGGTCATCAGCAATCCGGGAGGGCTGTACGGGCTGCATGTGAACGAGCTTGGTCACACAGGCTCAAAGGCACGGAACAATCGAATCGCGGAAATCTGCCAGTACGTCATCGCACCGGACGGGACGAACGTCATCGAGAAACTCGGCAGCGGCATCCCGCGCGTGATGGATGAGCTGGCCGCGCTGGATATGCCCGTGCCGAGATTTTACGACGGGGGCATCTATTTCACGGTGATATTGGACAGCGTGCTGGCGGAGGGGAAGCTGGAGAAGGTGGTGTCCACAGGGGTGTCTACCGGGGTGTCCACAGGGGTGAATGCTGAACAGACAAAAGGCTCAGACAAAATTTTGTCAGAGAATTTGTCTGAGAAGTTGTCTGACAAAGAGAAAGCCGTCTTGGATATTCTGTCGAAAAAGCCAGAGGCAACCGCGACCGATATTGCCAATGAGCTTGGTGTTACCCGCCAGACCATCAACAGCCGTATAAAATCACTGAAGCAAAAAAAGCGATTCTCCGCATTGGTTCTGATACAAAGGGCTATTGGGAAATCCGTGATTGAAATGTTTTCTGGTAAGTTTCCTGATTTCGAGGGGCATTTTGGGGTATTGAGGGGCAGTATTCTCCATATATTCCCAGCTGGCATCATAAATAAAATCCGCATGTCACGTTGAAATTTCAACGATCCACGCGGATCTTTCCTGGCACCCCCGAGATGATTCGAACATCCGACGCACGGTTTAGGAAACCGACGCTCTATCCCCTGAGCTACGGGGGCAAGTCATATTATTATATGACAAAACGGTCTTCCCGTCGAGATGGTTTTGGCAGCAGGGCGTTCAGCGCGATGCAGGCGGCCATGAGGCCCCCCATGATGGTCAGCGTCAGCGTGTAGCCGCCGGTCGCGTCGTACATCAGGCCGAACAGGGCCGGGCCGATGCTTCCGCCGATCCCGGACCAGACCGAGAGGAAGCCCATGATGTCCCCGGCGCTACCGGCCCCGAACAGGCGCAGGGCCATGTTCGCCCCGTAGATCGCGGCCACGCCGCCCCCTGCGGAGAACCCGACAGCGAAGACGGCGGCGCCGGCGAACCCGTGCCAGGCGAAGGCGAGGAACAGCACGGCCGCGCAGATGCCGCCAAAGACCGTCAGCGCTTTCCCCGGGCTGAGCGTGTCGCAGGCCAGCCCGAACAGGAACGACCAGGGCAGCCCGGCGAGCGAGTAGATCGCGGCGACATAGGATGCGTCGAACTCGTCCAGCCCGAAGGAGCGGAAGACGACCATCGTCTGGCTGCCCAGCCCCTGCGAGACGACCATCGCCAGGCAGCCGATCAGGCAGATGAGCCAAAACGCGGGGCTTCTCAGCACGCCGCGGAAGGCGGAAGCGCCGGCGGCGCCCCCACCCTCTGCGGGTGCGGATGCGTCGGCTCCATGGGGCGCCTGCCCGTATTGTTCCGGCGCGCCGCTCATCAGCAGAGCGCAAACCCCCATCCCCGCCGCCGCGATGACGCCGACGGCGGCGGTGACCGGGCGGTATCCGGCCGCAGCGACGAAGCGGGCGACGGTAGGATACGCGGCCGCGAGCGAGATGCTCATCACGGCCAGGAACAGGCCCATCAACGTCCCCCGCGCCTTCTCGAACCACTGCGCGATGACGACCTGGGACATGGCGAGGCCGCCCCATGACACGCCGATGCCCTCAAAGAAGGCGGCGATGTAGATCGGCGTGACGCTGGTGGACCTGGATATCGCGAAGTGGAACAGCAGGACGCATACGGCGGCGATGCCGATCATGACGCGGTGGTGCAAGGCTTTCAGCGCCTTGCCGAGGAACAGCGCGCCGAGGATGGACCCGGCCGTGGCGATGCTCAGCGCCAGGGACACCTTGCCGACCGTCGACCCGATGCTGTCCGCCGCCTGCATCAGGTACAGGGACATGATGGAGAACGTGCCCACGGAGAAGGTGGGCAAAAGGACGGCCCCGGCCCCGGAAAGGGCGCGCCTGGCCGTCAGGCCGGGCTCGATGCCGCCGCGCGGGTCAGGCGTCGCTGGCCTCCTTCAGCTTGTCGCCCGCCTGGCTTGCGATGTCCACGGTCTGCTCCACCCAGCGCTCCGGGTTGAGCTCCGCCGGGATGAAGGCGTCCATCACGTCGAGCAGGGGGTTGTTGTCGTAGATGATCTGCGCGATGACCGAGTTTTCCATTTGCTGCTGGACGAAGAAGTACGCGTTCGTGCTGATCGAATAAGAGAGCGGCATGATGAAGGCGAACGCCACGAGGATGGCGATGATGCTCGAGAAGAGCCCGAGCAGCAGCCCCACGAACCCGTCGATGAAGCCGAGGAACCCGCTGTGGAATTTTTTCGAGAGCAGCAGCGTCGCGACCAAGAGGATGATCTTGATGCCGAAGATGATGCCGACGAAGATGAGGATCGTGAAGGCGTGCCCCGCGATCTTCGCGGCAGCCTCGGAGGCGACCGTGTTGGCGAGGCTGTCCGCCGAGTCCGCGAGCCCTTTGGGAAGGTTGCCCGTCACGCTGCTCGCGTAGAGGCTGACGAAATTGTTGCAGATCGTGTCGATGCGCTCCGCGAGCTTGTCGTACCAGGTCGTGTGCTCAATCGCCCAGGCTTCCACGTCCTTGTGGAAAAAGAACGCGATGATCACGGCGCCGACCCAGCCGACGAGCCGCGTCAAGGAAATAAGAAACCCGGCCCGGAATCCGAAGACCGCGCACACGGCGATGATAGCGATGATGAGTATGTCGAAAAACATATAGCTCTCCTTCTGTTGGATAGTATACCAAAAAATCCGGAAGACACAACAGGCGTGCGAAATCCGAATATTTAACGGAATGTTTAGAATTGTCAAAATATTTGAAATAAAGCTTGACATTTGCTCCCGGGGCTCTTATAATGGTATCACAGCACAGACAGAAAGCGATTCTATTTTCATATCTGTGTTGCCTATCTGAGAGGTACAATCGGTTCGTATTTAGGCTCGCGCAGTCTGTTATACAGTACGCGCGGAACGGCGAAAGGCGCCGTTCCTGGTTCTCTGCACGCAAATTTTGGGAGGTAACAAAGTTATGAGGCAGGTAGCGATTTATGGAAAAGGCGGTATTGGGAAGTCCACGACGACGCAGAATCTGACGGCGGGGCTCGGCGAGATGGGCAAGAAGATCATGATCGTCGGGTGCGACCCGAAGGCGGATTCGACGCGGCTCATCCTCGGGGGGCTGGCGCAGCAGACGGTGCTCGACACGCTGCGCGAGGAGGGCGACGACGTCGAGCTCGACCTCGTGCTCAAGCCGGGGTTCGCGGACATCAAATGCGTGGAGTCGGGCGGGCCGGAGCCGGGCGTCGGCTGCGCGGGGCGCGGCATCATCACGTCGATCGGGCTGCTGGAGCAGCTCGGGGCGTACGAGGACGACCTCGACTACGTCTTCTACGACGTCCTCGGCGACGTCGTGTGCGGCGGGTTCGCGATGCCGATCCGCGAGGGCAAGGCGCAGGAGATCTACATCGTCGCGAGCGGCGAGATGATGGCGCTGTACGCGGCGAACAACCTCAGCAAGGGCATCCAGAAATACGCGAAGACGGGCGGCTGCCGGCTGGGCGGCATCATCTGCAACAGCCGCAAGGTCGACGGCGAGGCGGAGCTCGTGAGCGCGTTCGCGAAGGAGCTCGGCACGCAGATGATCCACTTCGTGCCGCGCGACAACATGGTGCAGCG
>JAISTX010000063.1 GCA_031272365.1 Eubacteriales Family XIII. Incertae Sedis bacterium | reverse complement strand
AAGGACCCCGACGCCCCGATCTTCGAGGTGGCGGACTACGGCATCGTCGGCGACCTGTTCAAGGTGGTCCCCGAGATCATCGCCGAATGGGACAAGGCCGACGCCCTCTACGAGGCGACAATAGACCGTTCGGCTGAGTAGCCCCGGCTGGATCGGACTATATATACCGGGGGGAGCACAGGGGGGAGACCCCCTGTGTTGTTTTCCGGACGGCGATATGGCAGGGCGCGGGCTATGGTATACTGAGGGGGATGGAAGTGACCAAAGTGGCGAACACAAAAAAACGAATCGGTATCCTATTTGGGGGCAGGTCCCGCGAGCACGAGATCAGCGTCCTTTCCGCGGCGTCCGTGATGGACGCGATCGACCGGGGCAGGTACGACGTCCTGCCGGTCGGCATCACGAAGGAAGGCGCGTGGCGCCGCATCGCGACGGACCTGTCGGGGCTTTCCACGCTCGAGGACGCGCGCATGGAGCAGCTGTTTGCGGGCAGCGCGTCGATGACGATCGCGGATTTCGACGCGGAGACGGATTTCGCCTTCCCGGTGATGCACGGGCCGTTCGGCGAGGACGGCACGATCCAGGGGCTGTTCGAGATGCTCGGCAAGCCCTACGCGGGGTGCGGCGTCGCGGCGTCGGCCATCTCGATGGACAAGATCTTCACGAAGGAGATCTGGCGGCGCGCGGGGCTGCCGGTCTGCGGCCACACGCACACGACGGCGGCGTCCTGCCGGGAGGGGTTTTCGGAAGAGGTGCTGCGGATCGAGGCGGAGATCGCGTACCCGATCTTCGTGAAACCGGCCAATATGGGCTCCAGCGTCGGGATCACCAAGGTGTTTTCGCGACCGGAGCTCGAGGCGGGCATCTCCGAGGCGCTCCGCCACGACCGCCGCGTCATCTTTGAACAGACCGTCTGCGGCCGGGAGCTGGAGGTCGCGCTGCTCGGCAACGAACAGCCCGCCGTCAGCGCCGTGGGCGAGATCCTGGTCGGCAGCGAATATTATGATTATGACAGCAAATACAGGGGCGGGGGCACGCGGCTTGAAATCCCGGCGAAATTGCCGGCAGGCGTCGCGGAGGAAATAGGGAAACTCGCGGAAAAAGCATACCGTGCGCTCGACGGCGAAGGTTTTTCTCGCGTAGACCTGTTTTTTGACGAAAAACAGGGTAAAATATACCTAAGCGAAATGAATGCCATCCCGGGCTTCACGCAATACAGCATGTTCCCGCTGCTGTGGCGCGCGAAGGGGTTGGCGTACGAGGATCTGATCGAAAGGATCATAGAACTGGGTTATGAAAGACATCATACTGCGCATCATAGGCAACCAGCTGGTCGGCCTTAAGAGCGAGGCGGACGGCGAGTCCATGGAGTTCATCACGGAGGGGCGCTTCGTCCGCAAGGGGGAGGCACTCTACCTGATCTACGAGGAGAGCGAGCTGTCCGGCATCGAGGGGTGCACGACGAGCCTGAAGATCGCGGACGGCAAGGTGCGCATGCGGCGCTACGGGGAGGACATCGGGTTCGACACCGCGATCGAGTTCGAGAAGGGCAAGAAATGGGGCGGCTACTACGAGACGCCGTTCGGGCCCGTGCCGATGGAGGTCCTGACGAACGAGATCGAAAACAAGCTCGACCCGGAGGCGGGGACGGGCAGCGTGGGGATCGACTGCTCGGTCAGCCTCAAGGGGTTGACGGAGTCGCGGAACATCCTGCGGTTTGAGATCATGTGAATTTGAATTGAGAATTGAGAATTGAGAATTGAGAATTTTTTATTGGTGATTTGGTGTAGACGGGAAGAAGAGGTTGATTGATTGATGAATTGGGCGGATTTGACGAGGGATGAGTTGCTTGCGATGCGGGCGGATTTGGCGGCGGCGTACGAGGCGTTCAAGGCGAAGGGGCTGAAGCTCGACCTATCGCGCGGCAAGCCGTCCTCGGACGTGCTGGATCTGTCAAACGGTTTGCTTGACGGCCTGGACACGCACGAGGCGGAGGGCGGCACGGACATCCGCAACTACGGCGTGGTCGACGGCCTGCCGGAGTGCAAGCGGCTGTTCTCGGATCTGCTCGGGGTGCCGGCGGACCGCATGATCGTCGGCGGCAACAGCAGCCTCACGCATATGTACAATTCGATGGCGTTTTGCTATCTGTTCGGGGCGCCGGACGGGAGCGGGCGGCAGGACGCCGTGCCCGTGCCCTGGTCCTCAGTGCCGGGCGGCGTGAAGTGGCTTTGCCCGGTGCCCGGCTACGACCGGCATTTTTCCGTGACGGAGGATTTCGGGGCGACGCTGATCCCCGTGCCGCTGCTGGAGGATGGGCCGGACATGGACGAGGTCGAGCGGCTCTGCGCGTCCGACCCCGCGGTCAAGGGCATCTGGATCATCCCTCTGTATTCCAACCCTACGGGCGGCGTGATTTCCGTGGAGAAGGCCGGGCGGCTGGCCTCCATGAAGACGGCGGCGCCGGACTTCCGCATCTTCTGGGACAACGCCTACGGGGTGCACCACCTCTGGGAGGCGCACGAGGCGCCGGACATCTTCGCGCTCTGCGAGGCGGCCGGCAACCCGGAGCGCGTCTTCTATTTCTTCTCGACGAGCAAGGTCAACTTCCCCGGCGCGGGCATCGGCCTCGTCGCCGCGGGCCCAGAGACGGTCGCGCGCATGGTCGCCCACCTCAAGATGCAGACCATCGGCTTCGACAAGATCATGCAGCTGAAGACCGTGCGGTTTTTCGGCGGCTCTGCTGCCAATGTACACGAGCATATGAAGAAGATCGCGGCTTTGCTACGTCCGCGCTTCGAGCTGGTGCTCGAGACGCTCGACCGCGAGTTTGCCGGCACGGGCATCCTCACGTGGACGAAGCCGAAGGGCGGCTATTTTATCTCGGTCGACGTCCTGGACGGCTGCGCGAAGGCCGTCGTCGCCATGGCGAAGGACGCCGGCGTCGTGCTGACCGGCGCGGGCGCGACCTGGCCCTACAAGCAGGACCCGCGCGATTCGAACATCCGCATCGCGCCGACCTACCCGGCGCTCGCGGAGCTCGCGCAGACGATGGAGCTGCTCGCCCTGTGCATCAAACTCGTAAGCATCGAGAAGCTATTGGAAAGCAAATAGATTTTTGGTATAATGATACGGCACGGGCTCGCTGCGGCGAGCCCGAAACGCGCGGATGTAGTTCAGTGGCAGAACACCAGCTTCCCAAGCTGGATATGAGGGTTCGATTCCCTTCATCCGCTCCACCCGCCGGAAGCGTTGGAAACATTAGATTTTCAAACGCTTCCGGCTTTTTTTGTGCCTATTTTTCAGCCGTTTCCGCGCCATCAAATACCCCACTATACCCCACTACACCACCGTTTCCGGTGGCGTACGCCACCGGGGAGGGTGCTTTTGCGGGAGCGTCCATCTTCGCCAGAGCGCGGGAATACATCTCGTCCGTCGGGTCGATGTAGATGTCTGTCACGTCGAGGTCGGCGTGGCCCATGAAGAGGGACACGACTTCTTTTGGGATCCCCTCTGCGATCCGGTCGGAAGCGTAGGAGTGGCGCAAGCAGTAGGCCGTGAGATCATCGGCCAGAACCAGCGGTCCTTTGACCTGATTGCGATAGACCGTGCTGCCGCCGTGGATATTCACTTCGCGCCGGAGCGCCCGCCAGAAACGCTGCCGGACCTCTTTGTTTGTCGGATAGCCCTGGGCGTTTTTCAGGATGTACTCAAACGGCGCTCTGCGCCAGCAGGCCGCCCGCTCCATCATGGTTTCCGGTATCGGCACATCGCGCGTGGCATTGTCGGACTTCGTGCCGCGCACATGGAGCCGGCGGCGTTTTAGGTCGAAGTCGCCGCCCTGGACGCGGCCAGCCTCGGACGGGCGCAGGCCGAAGTACAGCAGTAGTTCGACGTAGGCAAGGTACGGATCGCCGAGACGCTCCGCGGCCGCAAGCAGCAGCTCTTTTTCGTGTTCGGTCGCCGGCCGCCGGCGCTGCTTTCCTTTCGCCGTCTTCGGCACCTTGATCCTCGCCGCAGGATTGCGGAGCATCAGTTCGTTGTCGATGGCCACGTCGAACATGGAGACCATGAGACCCCGCACCTTGCCGATGTATTCTTTGGACATTCCTTTGCGCGCCATTTCGGCGATGATCCGCTCACAGTGGATGCGCTTTACCTCGCCGAGCGGCATCTTGCCGATCTCGGCCGAGATGATGTTTTTCTGCGTGATCAGCCCGCGATAGTAGGCGAGCGAAATATAGTCGCGGCGGTATGTTTCGAGGTATTCGGTCGCCCAGGCGTCGACCGTCGTTTTCTTGCCGGACAGGCTTTCGCCGTGCTCCAGCTCCCATTTTTTCAGCTCGAGCTGCACGGCAAGGTCTTTTTCCGTGTCTGCCTCTACCCAGTAGCGCTTCCCGTTGTATCGGAAAGAGACTCGATGTTCTTTGTGTGGTTGGTTTTTGCGTGGCATTTGGCACCGCCTTTCCTGTATTTTTTGATTGCGCTTGCAATTCAATGTTTTTGTGGTATCATGAAATTACAAATTCCTTCGGGACACCGCCCTTAGCCGAAAGGCGGGGTGAACGAGAACCGCCAATCGGCGGTTTTTTCATAGACCGATCACGCTACGCAACTTCATCTTCAGCTCATCAAAGGCTGTTTTTGAAATATATCCGATCTTGCGGCGCAGTCTTGCTGAGTCAATCGTGCGGGGCTGCGAGAGCAGCGCGATGCTTTGTTTTCCCGTGTGCCCGTCAAATTCATAGTAATACCGTCCGCGCTTATCCGTGGTCGAGAGGGGTAGCACAAAGCATGTGTCACCGAACGCAGCAACAGATCGGAAGAGCGTCGTGTAGG
>JAISTX010000062.1 GCA_031272365.1 Eubacteriales Family XIII. Incertae Sedis bacterium | reverse complement strand
CCTGCCAAAGCAAAACCCCGCAACCGTTGAAATTGCGGGGTCTTTTGGAGGCGACACCGAGATTCGAACCCGGGATGAAGGTTTTGCAGACCTCTGCCTTACCACTTGGCTATGTCGCCAAACATCGCCTATTTTGTGATCTGCTGCGTTGCTCGGCTCGCTCGCGTACTCACGTACTCACGTACTTCCAGTACGCTCCGTGCGCTCCCTCACCGTGCGCCTTGCATATCGCAAAATATGCTTCGTTTGAAGGATTTGGTTGCCCATCAAATCCTGTATCCGGGGGTACTCCCGTTGCGGAAGTACCCTCCGGCTGTTGGCTAGGGCGGCAGGATTCGAACCTGCGCATGATGGAATCAGAATCCATTGCCTTACCACTTGGCGACGCCCCAGTATCATCTTCAATGGGGTGGGTAGTGGGATTCGAACCCACGGATGCATGGACCACAACCATGTGTCTTAACCACTTGACTATACCCACCACGAAGCTTGTCTATTTTCCGATAGGCTGCGTTGCCTATCGAAAAATATCCTGCGCTTCGGGGTTGTTGTATCCCTTTGGCGCATTAAATTTTCTATGGCGACCCGGAACGGGCTCGAACCGTCGACCTCCAGCGTGACAGGCTGGCATTCTAACCAGCTGAACTACCGGGCCACCCATGCGCATCCCGAAGGATGATGGTAGCGGCGGGTGGAGTCGAACCACCGACCTTTCGGGTATGAACCGAACGCTCTGACCAACTAAGCTACACCGCCAAATCAGCAAGCCCCTCGCATCCGCAAAAAGCCGCAACCGTTATTATATTATTGAAGCTCCATGCATGTCAAGGAAAATCGCGCAGAACGGTTGGCACTCGCCGACCCGCAGCATATCCTCCTAATCCAGCCCCAGAACCCCCTTGGCCATCTCCACCCATCTCGGGATGCGGGCGATGTCCCCTGACAGATGGAACACGTCACGAAAAATGAACTCCACCGGCTGGTTCTTCGTGCAATTCCACGTACGCACCAAATCCGCCTTTGCCTGATCCCAAAATGGGTAGTCGCCGCTGATGAGAGCCGGCGTGGGCTTGCGGCAGTAAACATAGTCCTTCCCAAGGATCTCCGCCACCTTCTCGAAATTGTTCCATCCAGAAACGGAAACCGTCCGCAGCTTCGGCACAGCTTTCATAATCCGTTCGATGCGGTCATCCACTGCCTCGCAACAGCCGTAACTCACCAGCCCGAATTTGTTCATATATTCCGCCAGATATGGGAGAAAGAACTCCTCAAACATCGCCGGCGAGAAAATCGCGGACTCCTGCGACTCCGCCCACGTCCAGCAATCGGAAATCTCAGGCGTCACATCCGGTGTTTCCCGGGTTTCTTCAGGCAGCCCGGAAACATAGCCATAGCCTGATGGGCCGGCAAATTGGTTGTCCGTATTGAGTCGAAGAATCCCTTCATCCTTTTGCCACTGAAGGAATTTCAGGTTCTCGTCCAGCAAATACTTCATCAGGCGATGCATGGCCTCCGGCGCATCGAACACCCACATGGACATCGTTTCATAGCCAAGCAATTTAAAAACATCCATTGTCAGCATAGGCTCGTTGTTCCCCACAAACGGATTGAACCCCATCTCGGAAAAGAACTTGTCAATGTTGCCAACACGCACAGGCAAGATATCGCCAAAGATATCTTCCAGCGTGTCCCTGAAACCGAGTGTTCTTTCCTTGTCGACGGAAAAAATGCACGGGCGGAGCTGGTCCAGATCCGCCACCTCTTTCACCGGGAACTCCGACAAATACGCGAGCGAGTTTTCGAGGTGGTGCTCCACTATTGGTATACCATAGTCCGATTTGGCGACCTGCCAGGCCAAGCGAAAATAATCCTCCAGCACGACATCATCGCGGACATACTCATATTGTTTGATCCCATATAACAATGTCTTTTCGGCATTTCTGAGATACTCGTTTTCACATTCAAGTTCTTTTTCGGTAATAAAACCGTTGACGGTAAGCGTCTCGAACAATATCATCGGCCGCTCAGGCTTTAGATCGCGCACCGCTTTCCACTGCCGCTTCTTGGTCTTGATATCGTCGCTCCTTGCGATCTCCAGCACACGGGACGCAAGCGAGCGAAGGCGTTCCCGATCCTTCTCGGTCGGGCAGATATCCACCCGTCCAAGGATTTCCATGCTCTGCTGATTCGTTAATACCTGAAATCCGTCGGCCATTTCGCTATCCTCCACGATGCCTTATGCAAATTTCTTTTTCAATGCGCTATCCATCACAACCGCCCCCACCAGCACAGCTCCTTTGAGAATGTACTGATAGAAGCTATCCACCCCAAGAAGATTCAGACCATTGGCCAAGAAGCCGACAATAAGCGCACCGACCACCATGCCCGTAACCGACCCTTCCCCCCCATTCATGCTCGTGCCACCGAGCACAACCGCCACGATGACGTCAAACTCAAATCCGCTGCCGGCATTTGGGTCTCCAACGCCAAGGCGCGATGCCGTTATGACGCCTGCAAAACCCGTAAGTATGCCAACGATAATGAACAGCCAGGAAACATACTTCTTGATGTTGATTCCAGAGAAAATTGCTGCATGGGCATTCCCACCGATTGCAAAAGAGTATTTTCCAAGCACCGTCTTTGTTTGAATAAAAATGAAAACCAGAACAATGATGAGCATGATGATGACCGTCGTGGGGACAACGCCGCCGATGGTGCTGCGCCCGAATTCGTTAAAATTCATTGGCAGGCCCATCGTAATGGTATGCCCGCCTGCCAAAACGAGCGCAAGCCCCCTCGCAGCGTACATGATGCCCATCGTGGCAATAACTGGCGTGACATTGAGCTTTGTCACCATGAGCGCGTTCAAAACACCGCACGCGCATCCCATTGCCACAGCCACCAGCGCACCCACAAACAGCGGCACGCCTTTTACGGCCAGCGATGCGTATACGACCCCGCTAAGCGCGAGGACGCTACCCACCGAAAGATCGATGTTGCCTGCAATCATAAGCAACGTTACGCCAGCGCCCACGACCACGACCATTACGACTTGCCGCAGCACGGTGATCATATTCGAGGCTGACAAAAATGAATCCGACACAATTGACAGCACGATGAACAAAACAATCAAAATCCCGAGGGTGATGATATTTTGCATCATCGTCTGCTTGTTGAAAGCCTTGCCTGTGCCCAGTCTTATACCTTCCACCATTAGAATGTCCTCTTTTCTTTAATCAATCATTTGCCATCTTTGCCATCAAATCATCCGGATTCAAACCATCCCAGTTCTTGACGATCGCCTTGGCTTCCCCATCGTTCATCAGCACAATCCTGTCGCACAAATTCACAATCTCGGACAGTTCCGAAGAGAAGACAATGACTGACTGCCCTTCATTCGCCAGCTGTCGGATGATATTGTGTATCTCCTCTTTTGCACCCACATCAATGCCGCGCGTCGGTTCGTCCATCATCAATATTTCGGGATCCGCGTTCAGGCATTTGGATGCGACCACCTTCTGCTGGTTTCCGCCTGAAAGCTGCGCAACCTTCTTGTCAATCGAATCCGTAGCAATGCTGAGTTTTTCCCGGTAGCTTTCCGCAATGCTGCGCTGCTTTGCCCGGTTGGTCACGAGCCCCTGCAAAATCTTGCGCATATTCATCATCACGACATTGTCGCTGATAGGCAGGACTGGGAAGATGGCTTCCGCACGCCGTTCTTCAGGAGCGAGCACAACCCCATGCGCAATGGCATCCCAGGGGTTATGGATTTTCACAGCTTGGCCGCGGATGCTGACCTCTCCCTCAAACGAATCCACGCCATATATTGCGCGGGCGACTTCAGATTTCCCGGCGCCGACAAGGCCATAGAACCCCAAGATCTCTCCTTTATACAAATCAAAGTCGACATTCTTCAAAACGCGATTCGTCAGGCCTCTTGCCGACAGAACCACTGTGTTGTAATCCGCTTTGCTGGGGATGTACGTCTGCACCACCACTTTCCCAAGCATCATCCGAATCAGCTCCTGCTGCCCGTCGACTTGCGACACCGGCTTTGTATCAATAATTTGGCCGTCTCGAAATACCGTCACCTCATCGCCTATCGTAAATATTTCATCTAAACGGTGGGAAATGTAGATGATGGTTACCTGCTTCTTTTTCAGCTCATCCAACAACCGGAAGAGACTGCGAATTTC
Organism: Eubacteriales Family XIII. Incertae Sedis bacterium; assembly: GCA_031272365.1. GTDB lineage: Bacteria > Bacillota > Clostridia > Peptostreptococcales > Anaerovoracaceae > WRFF01. The sequence goes on along the minus strand of JAISTX010000062.1, from coordinate 26,747 downwards.
TTCGTCTGACAGCGAAGCGGTCGGCTCATCCAGAATCAGAATTTTGGCGTCCTCCGCAATCGCCCTTGCAATCTCTATCATTTGACGCTGCGCAACGCTATAGATTTTGGTTTTCATTGCTGGGTTGATATCCGGCGCAATCTCGCCCAAAATCATCAGTGCTTTCTTGGACTCGTCCGATTTACGCATGACCCCGAAGCTGGTCGCCTCTTTCCCCAGCATCAAATTTTCCTCAACCGTAAGCCCTTCAACTGTATTGAGCTCCTGATAAAGCACGCTGATGCCGTGCCTCATCGCATCGCGGACATCTTTGGGCTCGTACGGTTTCCCATCCAACAGAATCGTGCCGCTGGTCATAGTCTCTGCGCCGGTTAGAATCTTTATGAACGTGGATTTGCCGGCCCCGTTTTCCCCGACGATACAGTGAACCGTTCCCTTTTTGATGCACAACGCAACAGACTTAAGCGCCCGCACACCGGGGTAGTCCTTTACGATATCGGTTGCTTCCATGATATAGTCGCTCATGCCCGCACCCTATCTTTCCTATGCAGCCTGTGCGCATTTGGCGCACAGGCTGCTCTGTTGATTTGCCGCTACTCGATCCCAAGCTCCTTGCGGACATTGTCTGCATAGCCGGGTTCCATGCCATACTCGTCGACGAGCCATTCTTCATACTCGTCCAGCGTATTACTCCAATAATCAAACAGGCCATCCGTGACAGGAACGCTGACGTCATCCGTCATCTCGATTTTTCCTGTAAGGATATCCATGAGCGTGTCATACTGCGTGCGAGCAAATGTCGAGGGGACAAGGCCCATTGTCATCTTCAGAGAGCTGTTTGGATTGAAAATTTTCATGCCCTCCGCATCAGTGCCGTCGCAGGATGCAAACAGCTCTGTGTCAGGGATGGCGTCCGTCGCGGTGCCGCGGCCAACCTCTTCAAAAGCAGCCAGCGCGCCAAGACAACTTGTCGCATTGATGCCGAACACTATGTTGACCTCGGGATGCGACTGAAGCATATCCTGCGCGGCCGCATAGGATTTTTCCGTATCCCCGCCACCATCCAGTATGGATACAAGTTCCGCCTCGGGATCGATATCCAAGATGCCATCCATGAAAGCCATCGCGCGCTGTTCGTGAACCTGCTGCACACTCGGGAGGTCAAAAATGCCAACTTTGATTGGTTTGTCCGGATACCATTCCTTCCACTTCGTGGCCGCCAGCTGCCCCATTTCAAATGCCGCAGGATACTCATTCAGTTCCACATGCGGATTGGTGATGGAGGGTTCAGTCGGTTTGTTGACAAACGTTACTACGGGGATGCCAGCGTCCTGCAGATTCTGCACGAGCGTATTCGCAACGCCCTGATCGGCAGGCTGCATCACAACGCCGTCGACGCCTTTGCTGATGAGGTCCTCCGCTTGCTCAAGCATTGTTTGCCCATCCGCATTTCCATCATAAAATATGACCTCATTGCCATCTGCATTCGCGTACTCCTCAAAGAACTTGCAGTCAGCCACATGATACGCGTGGCCCATCTGATAGGCGATGCGCCCGATTGTGTACCCGCCGTTTCCACCCTCTGCTGCCGCGTCATCGGCAGGCGCAGCCGCAGAAGACCCCGCCTGTGCTGCATCCGAGGACGACCCGCCACCCGAACTGCAGGCGGCGAAGCTAACGACCATCACAATCGCCAATAAAATTGAAAATACGATTCTTCCCTTCTTCATGATTATCCTCCTCCTTGTTTCATCCTCGCTTCACAAAATCGTGAAACCCATAATAAAGGAAAGCCCCGCCTTCCTCTCATGGCACAGTTAGTAATAAAACCCCAAACTATCTATGTTCTCTTCATTCACTTTTGTAAAACCCTCCCCGAAAAAGACGCCCTTCCCTTCCGCATCGGACAGAATGCACTCAAAACCGGGCGCGCCAAGGTTTGTTCTGTTTGTGATAGCCTCCCCATGAAGCGACCTGTTCGCCATCGTCAGCAACGCGTAGACTGCCGCCGCCGAATCCCACGTATAGAATTCTTTCAGCGTCCCACTCTTGAGATATTTTTCTGCGGAACTGGGGATTCCCGACCCCGTCACAACAATTCTCCTGCTGCGGCCGAGCTCCTCAACCGCCTTGGAAACGCCTTCAATATCATTTGACGCCATGCACAGAAATCCTTTGAGCTGCGGATGCTTCTTGATGATCTCTTTCGCCTTCTCATAAGCCCGTTGCACATTGTCTTCCGTCTCCACTCTTGCATCATCCCCATCCAACAGGCGCATCTCAGGATATGCTTCCAATTGCCGCGCAACTGCGCTGTCCGCCCAGTGATTATGAGAGGTATTGGACATATAGGAAACGGTGATACAGTACTCGCCGCCTTCGCCCATCTGCTCTGCCAGCGCATCCATCAGCGCTGCCCCATATACTTCCGGCCGAAACATCTCCAGATCATATACCTTGTTTTGCTGTGTCGTTGCTTCCTGCGTGAAAACGGGAATACCGGCATCCATGGCCTTGGCCAGCGCCGGTTCAAGCGTGATGGAATCTATTGGGATAATACAAATGGCATCCACTTTCTGCTCAATCAGCCCCTCGACAAGCTGCGCCTGCATTGCAGCATCTATTTCCTGCGGCCCGACCTGAAATGCGGATATTCCCGAGTCCTCCTCAAAACGCGCCACACCATCCAGACTGTTTACATATTGCTTGTGGTACTCATCTTTGACAACCATCGCTATTTCAAGACCTTGATCTTTGTTGTCCTGCATCGGTTTGACAGCGGAAACTTCTGCTGAACACGCCCCCGTAAAGAGAGCGCCCAAAACCATCACGATACATAAAGCAACCCTCTTGCGAGACCCCAACCTCATCCAAACACCTTCCATCTATAACGTTGCTTTTCCAGCCATTTTCTTTTACAATAGCCCATACGGCAATCCTGCCTATGCGCGAATCTTAACACGTCTGCAAAAAAAGCAGAATGAAGAAAAGCGGATAAAACAATGGATTTTTTTACTGCTAAAATTCGAGGGTTTCTAAGCAAGTCGCGCTCCATCAGCATCTTTGCGACGATATTCATCGTGCTTTGCATCATGCTCATCACGCTGTTTGTCCTCTTTACATTGATTTGGTACCGCAATGAATCCAAACAAGTGACGGACCTCATGCTATCCGTCATCGAAACCAGCGCAGAGAATATTTCGGAATCTGTTGACAAGAACATCAACGCAATGGACTCTATTTCGTATCAAATCGCAAATTCGCCTGACATCAACAGCAATCTAGAGTACCTGTTCACCAGCTACGACTCCCTCATCTATGATCCGAATTACTATGAATATGACGATTCCATCAACGCCTTGAGGGAATCGCTTTTTGCGTATACCGGGACACAGAAAAGCGCGGACCAGATCAATATTTTCCTCTCCGACGGGAAAATGGTCGCTTCAGGCCTCAGCAACAACCTGTATGTCATCCCTGTCGGGTCACGGGAGTACAAACGAATCTTGGCCGAATATGAAAACGTGACTACCGTATACTATTCAGGGAAAAACCCGATCATCTCACGCTACTATATCTCCCCAGTCGGCAAGCATTTTCTTTCCCTCATACGGCTCGACACAAACTACCCTGACAATCAATACGCGATCATAGAGATCAAAAAGTCCCTTGCGCATTCCCTCAGCGCAGCGGCAACATACACGCAACAATATCAGGAGCAGCTGATGATGTTTGACCACTATGCGAATCAACTGTTCCCGATTGACGCCTCACCTGAAAACACCGCCTACTATGATGCCATTTTGAAAGCAAGGCAGGCCTCGCAGGCACAAAGCGGCGTCGTCCCTTACCGGGACCCCGATACAAGGGATACAACATATTTGATTTATCAGTACTCCCCCTACAGCAAGATTACCACCGCTTTTTCCATCGACAAGGATTATCTGATGGCCAATATCTACGACAATTTCAAGTCCTTCATCCCCTTGCTCATCGCAATGGTAGGACTGATTATCATCGCATCGCTTTTCATCGCCATGCGGATCTCAAGGCCCATCAACAACATCTATAACAGAATCAAAATATCCGACTTAGAAAGCATCGGCGCACTTCCAGAAACGCTCGATACCAATCTACTGGAGATCAATACATTTTTAAAATCGCTCAGGCTGTTGCATGCACGGCTTCAGGAGGCAAACGCCAGGCAGATGATGCTGCAAAAGCAAGAAATGCAATCGAAAATGCTGTCCTTGCAGTCGCAGATGAACCCGCATTTCCTCTACAACTCCCTTTCGACCATTCAGGCAATGGCTGCCGAGGGCATGTTTCAGGAAATTGCCCTCATGTGCCAGACCACGGCCCGGATCCTACGCTATATCTCTTCCGACAAAGAGCCCCTTGTCCCGCTTGCTATGGAGATATCGCACACGGAGGATTATCTGCAAAGCATGCAGATCCGCTACAGCGGGGATCTGTCGTATGATATTAGCATACCGGATGAAATGAAGGACATCATGATCCCCAAGCTCTGCGTCCAGCTGCTTGTTGAAAACGCCGTCAAATTCACGACAAAAAACAAACCGCCATGGAGAATCACTGTCCTGGGCACGCTCGCCGGGTACAAGGACGCCAGCGGCTGGCTTCTCTCCGTGAAAGACAACGGCCCGGGCTTTACCGAAGAAAAACGAAATGAGCTCTATCAGAAAATCGAGGAGATCGACCGGACGGTGCTGCTCCCGTCGCTGGAGCTCAAAGGTATGGGCCTGCTCAACATCTATATCCGCCTGAAGCTGCTGTATGAAGACAACCATGTTTTTTTCATCAACAATGTAGCGTCAGGTGGATCGGAAATCATTATTGGAGGCAAAAATGAATAGCAAGCAGTTCGATGTGATCGTTGTTGAGGATGAAAAACTCATCGCAAACAACATCAAGAAATCCATTGAAAGTTGCAATCCCGCCTTTCGGGTTGTTGCCGTTGCGCACTCAGGGCTTGATGCCTTGGATATGGTGAAGGAGCTTCTGCCGGACATTGTTTTTACCGACATCCGGATGCCCGAGCTCGACGGGATTGAGCTCATCTCCAGATTGACCGTGGAATACCCCTCCATCAAAAAAGTCATCGTGAGCGGATACGATGATTTTGTTTATGCGAAGTCAGCCATCCTGAACCATACCGAAAACTACTTGCTCAAACCAATCAATCTGGACGAGCTACGGGACACGCTGAGGAAAATAGAAGAGCATTATCTTCATGAAAAAGCAGATGCTTCTTCCCGTTTTTACAAGGACAAGCAACAGCCGGAGGATATAGCAAGGTATCTCAAAGACCACATCGACGAGCACTATCAGGAAGCGCTCAACCTGGCCAGCATTGCAAAGGAACTTGAGCTGTCCACATCCTGGCTTTCCAGGATATTTCAGAAGCATACCGGCGAATCCCCGAGCCATTATTTGAAGCGCCGCCGCATGACCGTTGCCGTCCAGCTGCTCCGCGACAAGTCGTACACCATCAAACAGATTGCCGAGCTGGTCGGGATTCCCGATCCGTTTTACTTCAGCAGGGCCTTCAAGCAAGCCTACGGGTCCTCGCCGTCACGCTTCCGGGATGAGCAACTATAATTCCAGCATTATTTTTAACACATTCTCTTTGTCGACAATGCAACGTTCAAATGCCGCTTTTGATTCTTCGAATGGATAACTGCCGCTGATGATTTTCCGAACCGGGAAATTGCCAGAAGCAATCGCGTTGATGGATACGGGCCATAGATTGCGGTAGCGGAAGACCGTTTTCAGCGTCGCCTCCTTTGACAGCAACGTGGTCGTCTTGATGGTGTTTTCCGATTGCACTGTCATTCCGACAACGGCGATCGTCCCACCTCGTTTGACGAGGTCGGCAGACTGCAGCAAGGCTTTGTCGCTTCCAGCGGATTCGACCACGATATCAAAACCTTCATCACCCAGCGCACGAAACACATTTCCTATGTCTGCCGTTTCATCCGCCAGCAGTGCTTCATCCGCGCCCAGATCCTTTGCGATACGCAGCCGGTTTGGGATGGCATCCGTCATGAAGACCTTGCTCACGCCCGCAGAACGAAGTGCCATCATTGTCGCAACGCCTATGGTGCCGGATCCTAGCACAATGGCCGATTTCCCAGGCGCCGCCCCCGCCTGGAATGTCGTGTGGTAGGCAACAGCTACAGGATCGACAAGCGCACCTTCTTCCGTCGACATGTTGTCGGGAAGCTTGAAGCACAAATGCGCCGGATAGGCGATGTACTCCGCCATGCTCCCGTCTACCGGTGGCGTCGCCATGAAGACCATGTCTGGGCAGAGATTGTATCTCCCTTCCATGCAGTACCGACACCTCCCGCATGGTTTCCCGGGCTCGACCGTTACGCGGTCGCCAATCGCAAGCGTCTTCACAGCACTTCCAATCGCCGCAATTTCGCCAGCGCATTCGTGACCCAAGACAATAGGCTTTTCAACGACAAAATCCCCAATGCGGCCATCTTCATAATAATGCACATCCGACCCGCAAATCCCGACGTGCCGGATCCGCACAAGAGCCTCATCCGGCTGCAGAGGGGGGATCTCGCGCTCTTCCATGATCATTTCCCGGATATGCGGCATCACCATGACTCTCATCATTCCGTTCCCCATGTCCATCTCCTTTCGCCCCTACAGTTCAAGCCGACCTACAGCTTCACTCAGCCTTATCCCGTCTTCGGGTATGAACCTTCGCCAGTATTCTACGGACTCTTTGCAGTCATCCAGTATATCCTGCGAAATGCTCAGCGAGCTGAAAAACGGCTCCAGTGTCATATATACGCAATCACATTTTTGAATGTCTGCCGTTTCTGTTTCAGGCTCCGCGTTATATGAATCTGAAAGCGCCTGCAGAACCGCCGTGCCCGATATCTTTCCTTTTTCATTGTTTGCTTTTGTGAAGGGGAGATGGGCAGATCCCGTTCCGTCCGTCTGCTGCAAATGAATGATGGGCGCGTAGCAGCCGATTGCCCGCAGCCATTCATAGCAGTCCGCGTCGCGCACTTCTGTAAAGAGGTGTTTGCCACACCGCATCAACCCCAGCAACTGGTGCAAGGCCGAATCCGTCAACTCCCCTTTTGCGAGCGCATCCCGGTATATTTCATATGCGGCGTCCGTTCCAAGCCACAGACCTTTCAGCCTGCGCTGCGCGAAAGCCGCTACAACATCTGCTTCGCAAGGCTGGATGAATTTCGCCAAGTGGTGCCCAAGATCTTCTGTGAAATAGAAACAAGCGCCGCTTTTCTGCTTCACCGCAATCATGTATTGCACCGTTTCCTTGATTGTCCAGGGGTGCATCATGGGCGTGTACATCTGCTCGATCGACAAAGGCCCTACCTGTTTTTCCGCAGCATAGGCGTTGATCTCAGACAGCACCTCGAGCAACTCCTCTGTGTATTTTTCGAAAGCGTTATTGTCCTGCAAAACAAATTCGGGGAATCCATGCACAAAAAAACCAACCCCGGAATCGAGTGCGTCCGCCGCATCGATAAGGGGCTTGAACCACTGATCGACAAAACGCCTACGGACAGCCATATCCGTATGAGCCAGGCCCAATGTCGTATATGTCCCGTGGCCGGAATACAAATTGACCACCTCGACCCCTTCGGCCGCTTCGACGGTTTGCACGTCGGAAACCCACCGCTTCAGATACTCCGGCCCCATGTACAGCGGATCCATTTCGGTATCCGCGCTCGCTTCCACGCAGCGCAGTCCAAGCCCGCGAATCATGCGCGCCCAATCTTTCGGGCGTGTCCAGCGTTTATAGGCGAAGCAATTGTCTATCGCCAAGTATAGTTTTGGATCAGCCATCTGCCAGCCTTTTTCTCGCATCCGCAATTTCCTCGCAATTCGAAGAATCAATCATTGCATTTCCGACGTCAATATTATCCGGGGCAAGCCGATATTCTGCCCAGTGGTGCAACTGCAGGAGCGGGTAGAATCCCTGTAGGTATGGTTGTTGGTCAATGGTAAAATCGACTATGCCTGTGGCGACCATATCGAGAATGCGCGGCGAGGTATCAAACCCGGCCACATAGACCGGTCGGCCAATCCTCTGCGCCGCCATCCCCGAACCTTCTGTATCGGACTGCCCTGTCCCAACAATTCCAGTTGTTTCGCCATCTTTTTTCAGATAATCATAAACACTTTCAGCTGCCAATTGCGGCGTATTGCCCGTAACGAGAACAGAGACAGTAAACCCCGCCCCCAGACCAGCCCTGATTCCTTCCAACCGTTTTTCCAAAGGGTAAGTATCCGAATCGTGAAGAGTGCAAAGGACTTTCGCGCCTTTTGGCAATTTTCTCGCGGCACGCATCCCGGCGCTTTTCCCGGCCTCGAAGAAATTCTGCGCGACGCCGGAAAGGCGCATATTCCCGCCCTCGCGCACGTCCGTGTTGAAGGCAACAATGGGAATCCCTTTTTCCATAGCCACTTCGGTCGCTTCGTTAAAACGGTACGGGTCGATGATATTCAAAGCGATTCCGTCTATGCCCTCCGCGACGCTCTTCTTCAACAAACCATTTAGCACATCGAAATCGCATCCCTTATCACCGACAAAATCAGCTTTGACCCTGAGCATCTTGGCCGCATCGTCAATGCCTTTGCGCACGTCAAGAAAGAACTCCTCTTCCACAAACGGCGTGATGAAGACATAGTTTCGCATGAGCCCCTCCCTAAAAAACCGCAGTACAGCCGCCGTCTACGACAATATTCTGTCCAGTAATCATATTCGCCGCATCGCTCGCAAGAAAAACCGCTACCGCCGCCATCTCATCCGGTTCCGCCATACGGCCGATCGGCATTTTCTGCAAGAACCCTTCACCCTTTTCCCCGTTCCAGTAAATCTCCGCCATAGGCGTCCGCGTCAACGATGGCGAAATTGCATTAATATTGATGCCGTAGCGACTCCACTCGTTTGCGAGAACCTTGCCCATATTGAGCAAAGCCGCCTTGGAAGCTCCATAGGCTACATGCCCCCACATGCCGAGAATTGCCGCTTGCGATGAAATATTGATGATTTTCCCGCCAGTTCCGGCTCTGATCATTTCTGCCCCAACTGCTTTCGTCAAAAAGAAGCATCCTTTTAGATTGATGTTGAGGATCCTGTCCCACTCCGCTTCCGTCATATCGACAGCCGCAGTCTCCGAACCCACGCCTGCCACATTGCACAGCACGTCGATCCTTCCGCATCTTTCCATCACTTCTGCAACCGCCCTGTCTATATCCGGCAGGCTGGAAACATCCATTTTGATAGCCAATGCGCCTTTTCCGATTTCCTCAGCGGCAGAAAAGACATTGTCTCCCTTTCCGAATATGACGACGCTCGCACCCTTTTCGGCATACATTTTGGCGATCGCGTTCCCTATGCCGCGCGCACCACCCGTGACGATTGCAATTTTCCCGGAAAGATCAAAATTTATATCGAAACCCTGATATGCAGCCATGGCCAGCCCTCCTCTCTATTTCGATCCCAAGACTCCTCAATACGCCCACATCTTAGCACGGCGAGCATGCATGCAAAATAGAAGAAATGAGTTTAATGGATGGATTTTCTTGCTTTCTCCACCCATCTCCAATCAGCATTATCGCGCATTATTGCGCCGACTGCATGACTTGTTGCATATTATCCGGGTTTTTACGGCGAGATCGCTGCGATTTGTGCAACAACTTATGCAGTCGATGCTGTTTATGGGCTTTCCTGCGCTGAAGGGGTTGGCAGCCGCTGGTGCACCCGCCTTTGGGTTGAGATTTTGTGTTCCGGGCCAAACCCCGCGAAACCGTATGGTATACTACCCCCATGGAGACCACGCAAGTTTTGAAACGGACCATGCCCGGCACGGGAGACGAGGTGTCGATCCTTGGGTTTGGGTGCATGCGCTTCAAGCGCAAGCTTGGCAGCATCGACCTGGCGAAGGCGGAGCAGCAGGTTGCGCGCGCGCTCGCCGCGGGCGTCAATTATTTCGACACGGCTTATCTGTACCCCGGCAGCGAGAAGGCCACCGGGCAGCTGCTGAACAAAGCAGACGCGCTCGGCAGGCGCCGAGACCGCGTCTTCCTCGCTACGAAGCTGCCGACGATGCTCGTGCGCTCGCGCGAGGACATGGACCGCATGCTGGGCGTGTCGCTGGAGCGGCTCGGCACGGACCACATCGACTACTACCTGATGCACAACCTGAACAGCCTCGCCGGCTGGCAGCGGCTCGTAGACCTCGGCGCGGCGGACTTCATCGAGAAGGCGCAAAAAAGCGGGCGCATCCGCCACATCGGCTTCTCGTGGCACGGCAACCTGCACGAGTTCCGGCTGGTCACGGACGCCTACCCGTGGGCGTTCTGCCAGATCCAGTACAACTACCTCGACGAGCATTTCCAGGCGGGCACGGAGGGGCTGCGCTACGCGGCCGCGAAGGGGCTCGGCATCATCGTCATGGAGCCGCTGCGCGGCGGGTCGCTGGCCCACCAGGTCCCGCCGGAGGCAAAGAAGCTCTTCGCCGCCGCGCGCGAAGCGGGCGGCCACGCAAGGTCCGCCGCCGAATGGGCCCTGCGCTGGGTGTGGGACCACCCGGAGGTCGGCCTCGCGCTATCCGGCATGAACGAGACGCGCCAGGTCGAGGAGAACGTCCGCGTCGCGGCGGACGCCAGGGCCGGGACTTTCTCGCCCGAGGACGATGCCCTCATTGCCGCCGTGCGCGACGTGTTCCGCACGGCGATCAAGGTGGACTGCACGGGCTGCTCCTACTGCATGCCCTGCCCGTACGGCGTCGACATCCCGACCTGCTTCGCCTACTACAACAGCTTCGCGGCGTTCGGCACCCTGAAGCCGAAATTCAACTACGCCTTCGCCACGCGCCCCTCGGGCGGGCGGCCGAGGCGGGCCTCCGCCTGCACGGGTTGCGGCGCGTGCGCGAGGAAATGCCCGCAGCACCTGCCCATCCCCGACCTGCTCCCGGACGTCGCCAAGGTGCTGGAGGGCGGCGTCGCGGGCGCCTTCATCAAGGCCTCGCGGGCATTCCTAAGATAGGACGAAGATGGAGCATCCAATAATATAGAAAGGACAACCCACATGACGGACCCACGAATCGAAATACTCGCAAACAACCTCGTACACTATTCCTGCAAGCTGAAAGAAGGCGACCGCGTCCTCGTCTCTTACGAAGGGGACGACGCAAAGCCGCTCGTGCTCAGCATCATCAAGGAGGCCTACCGCACCGGCGCGCACCCGTACGCCGAGATCCGCGACTCGGAGATCACGCGCGCCCTCATGTTCGGCGCGGACGAGGCGCAGGTCGCCTTTCAGAACGAGATCGCCCTCGCCGAGATGAAGGGCATGCAGGCCTACATCGCCGTGCGCGGCGGCGCCAACGCGTCCGAGCTTTCGGACGTGCCGTCGGAGCAGCAAAACATGTGGTTCCGCACGATGCGCCCGACGCAGGACTACCGCGTGAACCACACCAACTGGGTCGTGCTCCGCTATCCGACGCCTTCCATGGCGCAGCTCGCCGGCACGAGCAAAGAGGCATTTGAAAATTATTATTTCGATGTCTGCAACCTTGACTACCAGAAGATGAGCCGCGCGATGGATGCGCTGGCCGTGCGGATGGAGAAGGCAGAGCAGGTGCGGATCACGGGGCCGGGCACCGACCTGTCGTTTTCGATCAAGGGGATGAAGGGCGTCAAATGCGACGGCGAGAAAAACATCCCCGACGGCGAGATCTACACGGCGCCGGTGAAGGATTCCGTCAGCGGCACGCTGTCCGTCAACACGGCGAGCGAGGAGCTCGGCTTCACCTTTGAGAATATCGTGCTGACGTTTGAGAACGGAAAAATCGTACAGGCGACAGCGAACGACACCGGGCGCATCAACGCCCTGCTCGACACCGACGAGGGCGCGCGCTACATCGGCGAGTTTTCCTTCGGCGTCAACCCGTACATCCTGCACCCGATGAAGGACACGCTCTTCGACGAGAAGATCGCGGGGTCATTCCATTTCACGCCCGGCAACGCCTACGAGGACGCGGACAACGGAAACCGCTCGGCCGTGCACTGGGACCTCGTCACGATCCAGCGCGAGGACTACGGCGGCGGCGAGATCCTCTTCGACGGCGAGCTCATCCGCAAGGACGGGCTCTTCGTGCCCGAAGATCTGCACTGCCTGAACCCCGAAAACCTGAAGTAGCCTACACCGGCGTCAGGGCTTCGCCTGCTCCAGATACAGGGCGTCGACGTCCTCGGAGCTCTTCACGAGCGCAAATTCCTCGAGCATCTTCTCGTCCGGCTGCTGCGAGCCGAGGCTGAAGCACACCGCGAGCACGAGCGAGACCGCGAAGCCGATCGCGAGCGAGTACAGCCCTGTCGAGCTGCCGAGCGTCGCGCCGGCGACCGGGATGTAGTCCCACACGATCACCGTGAGGCCGCCGCCGAGCAGGCCCGCCGCCGCGCCCGCGCGGTTGATGCGCTTCCAGTACAGCGACAGCAGCACGACCGCGCCGAACGTCGAGCCGAAGCCCGACCACGCGTTGGACACGAGCCCCATGACCGAGGAGTTTTGGTTGGTCGCGATGAGGTAGGCGATGAGCGCGATGACGATGACGCTGATGCGGCTGACCCAAAGCAGGTGCTTGTCCCCGGCGTTCTTGTTGAGCGCCGTCTTGTAGATGTCCGACGTGAACGAGGACGCGGTGACGAGCAGCTGCGAGTCGCTCGTCGACATGATGGCCGCGAGGATGCCGCACAGGAACAGTCCGCCGAGCAGCGGCGCGTACACGACCGCCGCCTCGCCGCCGAGCCCCATGAACAGCCGCTGGATGAGCGCGATGAAGACGTTCTCCGCGTCGCCGAGCTGCTCCGCCGACAGCGACATCTTCCCGACGGCGCCGACGACGATGGCCATCGACAGCGAGATGAGCACCCAGATGATCGCGATGGCCGCCGAGCGTTTCACGAGCTTGTCGCTCTTGATCGCCATGAAGCGCACGAGGATATGCGGCATGCCGAAATAACCAAGTCCCCATGCCAGCTGCGAGACGATGCCGATGCCCGATTGCGTGCCGCCCGCCCCGTCGCCGAGGATGTCCGTGAACCCGGCCGGCAGCGCGCCCGCGTCCGCGATCGTCGCGTAGGCGAGGATCGGCACGAGCAGGATCGCCGCAAACATCAGGAGGCCTTGGATCAGATCCGTCCAGCACACGGCGTGGAAGCCGCCGAGGAAGGTATACACGAGGATGATCGCCACGCCGATGACGAGCGAGAGCTGGTACGGCACGCCGAAGACCTGGAGGAACAGCTTCGCGCCCGCGACAAACCCCGACGCCGTGTAGACCGCGAAGAAGATCGCGATGAACACCGCCGAAGCGATGCGGATGACCTTCGACGTGTCGTGGAACCGGTTTTCCAGATACTCCGGGATCGTGATCGAATTGCCCGCCACGACCGTGTAGCGCCGCAGCGGCTTCGCGACAATGATCCAGTTGAGCACCGTCCCGATCGCAAGCCCGACCGCGATCCACAGCTGCCCCGTGCCCGCCGCGTACACCGCGCCCGGCAACCCCATGAGCAGCCACCCCGACATGTCCGAGGCCTGCGCCGACAACGCCGCGACCCACGCGTTCAGATTGCGCCCCCCAAGAAAATAGTCCGTCAGGTTGGAACTGCGTTTGTAGAAAAACGCCCCGACCGCGATCATCGCCGCGCAATACACCACAAACGCGATCACGACCCAGATCAAATTGTTCGCCATAGACACCTCCGCCCAAAGAAGTCAAAATAAAAACAAATTGGAATCCAGTATACCACAAAGCATTGACGCGGGGCAAAAAATGTATTATATTTTCTATAATGGTTAAATATAGAAATACAATAAAATACATCCATTTCCCCCGCCGACCCCTCGTGGCACTGGCCGCCGCCTTCGCGCTCGGCATCAGCTTCTGCTACCTCTACGCGCCGCCCCTGCCCACGCTCGCCTGCGGCCTCGCAGCCGCCTGCGCCGCGCTCGCCCTGCTGCTGCGCTTCCGCCCCCGGCGCGCCTTCGCCCTCCTGCTCGCCGCCATATTTTTCATGGCCGCCCTCTACGCGCACGCCGCGTTCGCGAAGCAGGACCCGCTCGAAGCCTATATGCAGGAGGGCGCGGGGGCCTCGCCCACGCTCACGGGCCGCGTCCTCACCCTCCACGAGAAGCCCGCGGACGGCGGCGGGCTGCGCACCCTGACCGTGCTTTCGGGCGGGCGGGTGCTCCTCCTGCGCGTGCGCGGCGCGGCGGCGGACCTGCCTGCGGGAAGCCCCCAAGACCTGCTCGGGCGCCGGGTCCGCTTCAAAGGCGCCCTATCCTACCCCGACACCGCCCGCAACCCCGGCTGCTTCGACTACCGCCTGCACCTCCTCTCCAAGGGCATCCGTGTCATCGTCACCGCGGACGCCCGCGCCATCCAGGCAGAGCCCGCCGCCGGCCCCGCCCAGCCCGCGTGGGCCGCCTACCACCGCCTCTGCCAGCTGAAATACGCCTTCCTCGGCCGTTGCGGGGACGTCATGGCGCCGGACGAGGCCGCCCTCTTCAAAGGCATGATGTTCGGCGACAAAGACGACATCCCGGACGAGACCTACGACATGTTCCGCCGCAACGGCGCCGCGCACATCCTCGCCGTCAGCGGCCTGCACGTCGGCATCGTCTACGCCTTCGTCTCCTTCGCCCTCGGCCGCCGCCGCACCCGGCGCTACTACCTGTGCGCCCTCGCCTGCCTGCTGCTCTACGCCGTCCTGTCCGAATTCTCCCCGTCCGTCACCCGCGCCGTCCTCATGATCGCCGTGCACATCTTCTCCAAACTCACCTGCCGCCGCTATGACATGCTGACCGGCATCTGCTTCGCCGCGCTCGCCCTGCTCCTGCTCAACCCCCTCGCCCTCTTCGGCACCGGCTTCCAGCTCTCCTTCCTCGCCGTCCTCTCCCTCGCCTTCGCCCTGCCCTTCCTGGATCGCTTCTGCGGCTTCCGCGACCGCCTCACCGGCCGCCCCATCCACCCCGGCGACCTCGCATCCGTCCGCGGCCTCCCCGCCGCCGCCCGCCTGCGCGCCGCCGCCCTCGGCGCCGTCCTCCCCATGGCCGCCATCCAGGCCGCCGTGCTCCCCATCTCCGCCTACCGCTTCCACAGCGTGGCCCCCCTCGCCCTCCTCCTCAACATCCCCGTCATCGCCCTCGCCTCCCTCCTCGTGCCCATGGGCCTCCTCTGTTTTGCCATAACATGCGCCGCCGCCCTTTTGCCCACGGCCTTCGCGCCAGCCTTTGACTGGATCACCGGCGTCGGCACCGCGGCGTGCGGCTTCCTGACGGACATCCTGGCGCGCATCGTAAACCTCGCCGACAGCCTCCCGGGCAGCCACCTGAACACAGCCGCCCCGCCCACCCTGCTCGTGCTGCTGCTTTACGGCATTGCCTTCTATCTGATGTCCGATGCTTTTTACCTGGCCTCGCAGGGCAGGATGCCGGATGCTGCGCATCCACCTTTGATGGAAGCATGGATTCCGGGTCAAGCCCGGAATGACAGGATGCCGGACGCTGCGCATCCGCCTTTGATGGAAGCATGGATTCCGGGTCAAGCCCGGAATGACAAGCGTGATGGGTCATCCCCAGGAATGACAACACATACTGCCATTCCGGCAAGCAAAGCGACGGCGAGCGAAGCGAAGCCAAGCACGCCCCCGGCAAACCCAGCGACGGCGAGCGGAGCGAAGCCAAGCACGCCCCCGGCAAGCAAAGCGACGGCGAGCGAAGCGATGCCAAGCACGCCCCCGGCAAACCCAGCGACGGCGAGCGAAGCGATGCCAAGCACACCCCCGGCAAACGAAGCGACGGCGAGCGGAGCGAAGCCAAGCACGCCCCCGGCAAGCAAAGCGACGGCGAGCGGAGCGAAGCCAAGCACGCCCCCGGCAAGCAAAGCGACGGCGAGCGAAGCGAAGCCAAGCACGCCCCCGGCAAACCCAGCGGCGGCGAGCGAAGCAAAGCCAAGCATACAAAAAACAACAGCAAGCGGAGCGAGGCCGGACACCGGGCGGCAGCCCGAAGGGGCGTGGGGCCAAAGCGCCGCCTTTCGCAAAACGGCGGCAGCCCACGGCGGTGCGAGCAACAATTTTGGTTGGTGCCAATACGCGCAACAGCCATCGGGGCGTCGTCAGCAAGCTCGCTTGCTGGCGGCGCTCCGAGGGCTGTTGACGACGTTTGGCACCCCAAAATTGGCGAGTGCCGCCGCTGGGATGCCCCGTTTTGCGAACAAGCGGCGCTTTGGCCCCGCGCCCCTTCGGGCTGCCGCCCGGCGTCCGGCCTCGCCCCCTCTCCCCCCGCAAGCCCTCGCCCTCGCCGCCATCCTCCTCCTCTGCGCCCTCCTCGCCGCCCCCCCCGTCTGCGCCCGCGACACCGCCGCCTACACCTTCGTCGACGTCGGCCAAGGCGACTGCCTCCACATCCGCACAAAAGACGGCAAAAACTACCTCATGGACGGAGGCGGCCGGGACGGCTACGACACCGGCCAAAAAACCCTCGCCCCCTACCTCTACGCCAACGGCGTCACCCACCTCGACGGCACCTTCGTCTCCCACCTCCACACCGACCACTTCCAAGGCCTCGTCGACCTCGCGCAGATCATGGACATCGGCCCCGTCTACGTCTACGAAGCCTCCGCGGGCGAATGCAAAGAAGCCCTGCCCGGTGCAACCATCGTCCCCCTCGCCGCCGGCGACAAAGTCCTGCTCGGGAAAAGCGGCGCCGAAGCCGAAGTGCTCTACCCGCCGAAGGGCATGCCAAAAGACCCGGAAGACGAAAACAAAAACAGCCTCATCATCCGGTTCGAAGACGGCGGCGCGAGCGTCCTCATGACCGGCGACGTGGGCTTCGAGGGGGAGGGGGCCCTGCTGGGCAGCGGCGCGGACGCCAGGACGGACGTCCTCAAAGTCGGCCACCACGGCAGCAAATACTCGACCTCGGACGCCTTCCTCGAAGCCACCGCGCCCGCCTGCGCCGTCATCCAAGTGGGGAAAAACAACACCTACGGCCACCCGACACCCGAAACCCTTGCGAAACTCTCCGGGCATGGTATCATGACATACAGGAACGACCTCGACGGCGCCGTGCTCGTAGACCCGGCAAAACAGGGCCTGCGCGTCCGCACCGTCAAAAGGGATTTCGTTTCGAGCATGCTGTGGAAAGGATTCGAGAAAGAGTATTTTGAACGCATTCCGGGAGATTGAGCAGGATTTGAAAAACGGCGCCGCGGACGGGAAACGCGTCTTCCTGCTCTGCGGCAAAGAGGCCTTCCTCGTGCACCATTATGAAAACGTGCTGGCCGGGCGCTTCGGCGGCGGAGCCGGAGCAGGGCTCGACACGAGCGTCTTCTACGGCACCGACAAAAATGAAGACGACATCGCCGCCGCCTGCGAGACCTTCCCGATGTTCGCGCCCTACCGCCTCGTCCTCGTGAAAGGCGCGGGGGACGTCGGCAAGAAACTGGCCGGCCTCCTCGGAGGGCTCCCGGAGCAGACGAAACTGATCTTCACGGCGGGCGCGGCGAAGAAGACCATGGCCCTGTACAAAGAGGCCGCCAAACACGGAGCCGTCTACGACTTCGACCGCCTCGGCGAAACAGACCTGGAAAACTTCGCGGCGAAACGCTTCAAGAGAGCGGGGCTTGCCATCATGCCGACCGTGCTCACGGACTTCCTCGCGCGCACCGGCTACCTCGACCGCGACGCGCAAGTCGACCTCTTCAAAGTCGACGGGGAAGCGACGAAATTGATCTGTTATTGCAAAGCGGAAAGCAGGAATGAAATAACGAGGGCCGACCTCGACGCCTGCATGGGCGTCAATTTGCAGACCGACGTCTTCGCCCTCGTCGACGCCATCAGCGCCGGGCGGAAAGCCGAGGCCGTCCGCATGCTCGAATACCGGCTCGAATCCGGCGAGAGCGCCTTCGCCCTCCTGCCGCGCATCATCGACCAGTTCGAGACCATGGTCGGCGTGAAGGAGCTGGAGGCAAAAAAAGCGTCCCCGCAAAGGATGCTCGAGCTCCTGCCCGTGCGCTACGACTGGCAGCTGAAGAAGCTCCGGGCCGCCGCGGCCCGCCTTGCCTCGGGGACGCTCTACGGCGCCCTGCACAAGCTCTACAACATCGAGCCCGACATCCGCTCCGGCAACATCCCCGAGCGCCTCGCCCTCACCCTCTTCATCGCCGAGCTGTAGCCCTAATCGTCCGGGATCGAGCGGTGGCCCAGGCCGATGACCACGTCGTTGAGGTGCAGCAGCCCGATGCTCATGAAGACACAGACGGACAGGTGCTCGTGGTGGCGGCAGACCGCGATCTTGCCGCCGCCGTTCAGGCCGATCGCCTTCTCCGCGATCTGCGACACCGCCTCGCGCGCCGCGCCCGCGATCGCGCCGTCCTGCACGTGGTTCTCCTTCGTGACGCCCGCCTTGCGCGACGCGATGATCGCGCGCTCCACGATCACGTGGATGGACTGCACGATGTCGCCGCCGACGTCGACGGCCACGGCGCGGATGTCCCGCTGCGCGAGCTTCTCGATGTATTTGTCCTCCGACTCCCGCGACGGCGTGACCGCGAGCTGGATGGCTGACCGTGCGATATCGACGCTGTCAAGCATATTTGCGCCCTCCTTTTCTACTATATGATTATAGCTTATACAGCGGGGCAAGTCTTTTTGCAAGGGGGCATGTTTTTTTGTATAATATAAGAACTTGTGCCCATTGGTACGGAGAGGTGAAATTTGTCGAAAAAGAAACAACAACCTACGCAGACCGACAACGGGGATACCCTCTTCTTCCATGCCCTGACGGCGGCGGACGAATCGGCGTTTGCGGACGCGTCCGGACAGCGGGAGGGGGAGCCCGTTCCCGCAGGGAAATCGGCGGTGCCCCCCAAGCGGCAGAGCAAACCCCAGGCAGACGCCGGCGCGGAAGCCGGGGCGGTGCCCGGGGGGGAAGACAGGCCGCTGACGCTGGACGATCTGGACGAAGGCGACAGGCCGCTGACGATAGACGATCTGGATATGGGCGACAAGCCCCTGACGCTGGACGATCTGGATACGGGCGACAAAGCGCTGACGATAGAAGACTTGGATGAAGGCGGCAGCCCGATGACGGCCGGCGATCCGGGCGGGGGCGACAAGGCATTGACGCTGGACGACCTCGAAGGGCTCGACGAGCCCCCGACGGAGCGGCTCCGGCCGGCGGAAGCCCCGGGGGCGGAAGCCCTGGCCTGGGATCTGCCCTCGGAGCCACTCATGGAAGACGACGCGCCCGTCACGGAGCTGCTCATACAGGCGCCGGCGGCGGAAGCCCCGGAGGCGGAAATGCCCGAGGAGGAAGACGACGCACCCGTCACGGAGCTGCTCGTCCAGCCGCCCGCGGCGGAAGCGCCCGCCTGGGATCTGCCCTCGGAGCCGCTCATGGAGGACGACGCGCCCGTCACGGAACTGCTCGTACAAGCGCCCGTAGCCGAGGCACCCGTTGCGGAAGCCCCGGCTTCCGCGCCGCCGGCCTTAGAAACGCCCCCGGCGGAAGCACCCGCGATGGCAGCGCCCGCCGCCCCGGCGGCGGCGTTCGCGGAAGACGACGCGCCCGTCACGGAGCTGCTCGTCCAAACGCCTGCGGCGGAAGCGCCGGGGGCTGACACCCCCGCTGCGGATGCCCAGGCCTGGAACCTGCCCCCAGAGCCCACGCCCGGGCCTGAGCCCGAGCCGGCGCCCGAGCCGGCGCCCGTGGCGGTCTATGACAACGAGCCCCCCAAAGTGCGGAAAAACATCCAGGAGACCGTGCAAAACGCCATCCAGGGCAGCTTCGTGCCCATGGTGGCCTCCGCCGTGAAGAAGCTTCCCTCGAGGAAAGCCATCGTGGAATCGCTCTTCGGCGACAGGTCCGCCCCCAGGGCCAAGTCCACCCGGACCGCGCCCGCGCGCGAGACGCCGACCCTGCGGCGCAGGCGGGGGGACCGGAAGTCCAAGCGCCCGCGCAAACGGGAGCACATCGTCAAGAAGATCCTGAAAGGCTTCCTGTCCGCGATCCTGATCATCGTGCTCGGGGCCATCGGGTACGGCGTCTTCTTCCTGTACGGCCTCGTCAAGGACCTGCCGGAGCATGACCCGGCGCATATCCAGGACGACCTGAAAACCATCTCGACGATCTACAACGACCAGGGCGAGGAGATGAAGGACATCTACATCGGCGACGACTACCGCATGCTCGTCAACTACGAAGACCTGCCGCAAAACCTCGTGGACGCCGTCGTCGCCATCGAGGACAAGACCTTCTGGACGCACCACGGCTTCAACCTGACGCGCATCATCGGCGCGATCCGGGAGAGCTACATCGAAGGCGGCGAGATCTCCGGCACGAGCACGATCAGCCAGCAGCTCGCGCGCAACATCTGGCTCGCCGACACGCGCTTCGAGTATTCCATCGAGCGCAAGATCCGCGAGGCCTGGTACGCCAGGCAGCTGGAGCAGGGGCTCAAGAAGGAGGAGATCCTGACCGCGTACATGAACACGATCTCGCTCGGCAACCACAGCTACGGCGTCGGCGCCGCGGCCAAATCTTATTTCAACAAGGAAATCTGGGAGCTCGACCTGCTCGAATGCGCGGCGCTCGCCGCCCTTCCCGCGTCGCCGAGCAAATACTCCCTCATCACGACCGTCGGCATCGGCGAAGCGTCGCCGACGGACCCGAACCTGCTGCTCACCACCGACCAGAACATGTTCCTCTACAACAGCACGGCGGAGCCGCGCATCCAGCTCGTGCTCGACGAGATGCTGCTGCAGGGCTATATCACGGAGGAGGAATGGACCAGCGCCTCATCCGACAGCATCCGCAACCACCTGCACCCGCAGCCGCTGCAGGAGAGCACCAACGCGTCCTTCTTCATCGACTACCTGATCCAGGACGTCGCGCAGGACCTGTACGACGCCTACCCGGACAATTACGAGGACCTGGACGACGCGCTGGAAAACGTCTACAGCGGCGGCTACCAGATCTACAGCACCTTCAGCCAGCAGATGCAGGACATCGCGACCGAGGAGTTTGAAAACGCAGCCAACTTCCCCGTCGCCTACCTGCGCAAGGACCGCGCCGGCAACGCGCTCGACGACGAAGGCGAGATCACATTGTTCCTGTACGGCAATCTGTTTGAAGACCGGGAGGACGGGGGCTGGTTCCGGCTGCAGGCGGAGGAGTACGCGTTCCGCGACGACGGGAGCATGATCGTCTACCGGGGCAACCGGCTCGGGATCTACAACACGACCAACCCCGACGGCTCGACCGAGGTCGCCGTCGAATTCCGCGATTTCTACTCCACGCCCGTGGACGAGGAGACCGGGAAGACCGGGCTCTACATGACGAAAGGCGGCATCATCTCCATCCCGGCGGCCTACAAGAGCATGGACACGGAGGGCAACCTGATCCTCTCGGCCGACTTCTTCAGCTCCCCGGACAACGTCTTCACGATCGAGGAGGACGCGAACGGCAAGGTCGACGAAAACGGCAACCCGGTCCGTTACTGGCTCATCGGCCCCTCGCACTACACGCTCCGCCAGGCGGTCATCCAGCCGCAGGGGGCGATGGTCATCCTCGAGCAGCACACGGGCCGGCTCAAAGCGATGGTCGGCGGCCGCGGGATCGAGGGCCAGATGCAGTTCAACCGCGCGCTCGCGACGCGCCAGCCGGGGTCGACGATGAAGCCGATCGGCACGTACGGGCCCGCGCTGGACATGGGCGCCCGGGGCATGACCGTGGAAAGCAACATCAAGACGTTCGGCACCTACTGGACCGCGATGTCGATCATCGTGGACGCGGAGATGGAGTACCGCGGCAAGAAATGGCCGCGCAACTGGTACGGCGGCTACAAGGGCCCGCAGACGATGCGGCAGGCCATCGAGCAGTCGGAGAACATCCCGGCCGTGAAGGTCCAGCTCGCGATCGGCAACAAGCGCTCGATCGACTTCCTGAAAAAACTCGGGATCACGACCATCGTCGAGGACGGCGACGCCAACGACCTCAACCCGGCCGCGCTCGCGCTCGGCGGCATGACGCACGGCATCTCGCCGCTGGAGAACGCCTCGGCCTACAGCACCTTCGCGAACGAGGGCGTCCACGTCGACCCGATCACCTACACGGTCATCAAGGACCGGGAGGGCAACGTCGTGCTGGACGGCACGCCGAAGAGTGAGGAGGTCATGCACCCGGGCGCGGCCTACATCATGAACGACATGCTCTACTCGGCGGTCTCCCGCGGCATCGCCAACCGCGCGCAGGTCAAAAACGTGCCTGTCGCAGGCAAGACGGGCACGTCCTCCGAAAACTACGACGCCTGGTTCGTCGGCAACACGCCAGAATACTCCGCCGCCGTATGGATCGGCCTCGACCTTCAGATCAAGATGTCCCAAAACTCCGCCGCCGCCGCCGGGATGTTCTCCCGCGTCATGACGCGCGTCTACGAGGAACAGGGGATCACGGCCGGGGAGTTCCCCGCGCAGCCGGAAAGCGTCATCAAGGCGTCCGTGGGGGGCAAGACGGACCTATTTGTAGATGGGACGGTGCCCGACAAATTAAACTACGGCGGGAGGGGGTTTTTGATCTGCGCGGATTCCGGGATGCTCGCCACGCCGTGGTGCTCCAACACGTTCACGCAGTACTACAACATTGAGCCGGAGGAGGCGACGAGCGTGGACGGCGAGGGGTTCCTGCCTTCTATTGGCATCGCGCCCCGTTGGTACTGCCCGATCCACAGCCAGGACCAGGGGCATTACCCGACGGGCGAAGGGCAGTCTGCGCCGGACTACGTTTCGCCGGATTTCTCGACGCAGATCGGCGCAAACGATGAAGTTTGACGGGGAGTTTGATGGGGAGAAGGCATGATGGATACAAACGGGAAAATGGGCGACGAGAAGACATTCCTTGTCCGAAATGAGAAAACGGTCCACTACCGCAGGGGGGCTTCGGGCGCGTCCAGCAAATTCGACGAGATCGAGGATGCGTTCCGCGACCCGTCCCAGGACGACACGCTGCCCGCGACGCCGGAGGCGTCTTTCAAGAACAAGCTCGGCGGGCTTTTTGCGTTTGAAGAAGTAAGGGCGTCCTCGCAAAACGGCGAGGCGGGGCAAAAGGAAGAGGCAGGCATGGCAGCAGAACAGATCAGGCGGCGGTCGCAAAGGAGCCGGAACGGCGGGAACGGCGGGAACGGCGGGCGGAAGCCCCCTTCCTCCAATTCCTCCGGCGGCAAGAAGAAGGGCAAGAAAAAACAGCCCCTCCCCATCAAGATCCTCAAGGGCTTCGTAGCCGCCGTGCTGATCCTGGTCATCATCGGCTTCTGCTACGGGGGCTTCACCGTCTACAACGCCATCAAGGACCTGCCCAACTACGACGCCACGGAGATCCAAAGGGACCTCAAGACGATGTCGACGATCTACGACGACGCCGGCAACCCGCTCAAGGACATCTACCTCGACGACGGGCAGCGCACGCTCATCACCTACGGCGAGCTGCCGCAAAACCTCGTGGACGCCGTCATCGCGATCGAGGACAAGACGTTTTGGACCCACCGGGGCTTCAACGTCGTCCGCATGATCGGCGCCGCGAAGGACAGCGTGCTCGGCAGCGGGAGCATCACGGAGGCGTCCGGCACGAGCACGATCACCCAGCAGCTCGCGCGCAACATCTGGCTCGCCGACATCAAATCGGAGCGGTCGATCGACAGGAAGATCAAGGAGGCCTACTACGCGCGCATCCTCGAAAAAGAGCTTTCCAAAGAGGAAATACTGACGGCCTACCTCAATACCATCCCGCTCGGCAACCACAGCTACGGCGTCGGCGCGGCGGCCAAATCCTATTTCAACAAGGAGATCGGGCAGCTCGACCTCATCGAGTGCGCGGCCATCGCGGCCCTGCCGGCATCGCCGAGCACCTATTCCATGATCGCGACGGTCGGCGCGGGCGAGGTCGCCCCGGACGACCCGCGCATCCTGCTCAAGACCGACCAGTACTGGTTTTTGTACAACGACGCCGCGGAGGACCGCATCAAGCTCGTGCTCGACGTCATGCTGGAGCAGGAGCTCATCACGCAGGAGGAGCACGACGCCGCGTACGCGGACAGCATCCGCAACCACCTGCACCCGCAGGAGCTCGAGGGCGCCAGCAACGCGTCCTTCTTCATCGACTATCTGATCGAGGACGTGGCCCAAGACCTCTACGAGGAATTCCCGGGGCAGTTCGCCGATATCGACGAGGCGATCCAGCGCGTCTACAGCGGCGGGCTGGAGATCTACAGCACCTTCAACCAGGGCATGCAGGACATCTGCACCGCCGAGTTCGAGAACCCGGAAAACTACCCCGCCGCCCAGCTCCCGCGCGACGGCGCGGGCAACGTGCTCTCCGAGAGCAACGACGTGATGCTCTACGCCTACGAGAACATGTTCTCGGAGCGGGAGGACGGGCCGTGGTTCTTTCTGAACCCCGAGGACTTTGAGATCCGCGAGGACGGCAGCATGCTCATCAAGGCGGGCGGGCGCCTGGGCATCTACAGCACGACAAACCCCGACGGCTCGAAGGAGGTCGCCCTGGAATTCCTCGACTTTTACCGGATGAAGGCAGACGAGGAAGGCAACGAGAGCTTTTACATCGTGCGCGGCGGCATCATCAGCATCCCGCGCGACTACAAGGGGATGGACACGGAAGGCAACCTGGTCCTCCCGGCGTCCTTCCTGTCGAGCGACGCGAACATCTTCACGGTCGAGCAGCAGGAGGACGGCACGGAGCGGTGGTGGATCGGCCCCTCGCATTTCACCCTGCGGCAGGAGATTCTGCAGCCGCAGGGGGCGACGGTGATCATCGAGCACCACACCGGCCAGATCAAGGCGATGGTCGGCGGGCGCAACATCGAGGGGCAGATGCAGTTCAACCGCGCGACGAGCCCGCACTCCCCCGGCTCCACGATGAAGCCGATCGGCGCCTACGGCCCCGCGCTCGACATGGGCGCAAACCTCGAGCCGGTGGGCGGGGAGGTCAAAACCTACGGCAACTACTGGACGCCGCTCTCGATCATCATCGACGAGGAGATGGAGTACAACGGCAAGAAATGGCCGGAAAACTGGTACAGCGGCTACCGCGGCCCGCAGACGCTGCGCAACGCCGTGCAGCAGTCGGTCAATGTGTGCGCCGTGAAGGTGCAGCTCGCGATCGGCAACCAGCGCTCGGTCAATTTCCTGAAGAAGGTCGGCATCACCACCCTCGTCGAGACCGGCGACCCCAACGACATGGGCCCAGGCTCGCTCGCGCTCGGCGGCATGACGAACGGGGTCGAGCCGCTCGAGATCACGTCCGCCTACGGCACGTTCGCGAACCTGGGCGTGCACGTGGACCCGATCTCCTACACAAAGATCACGGACCGCTCCGGCAACACGGTGCTCGAGGGGAAACCCGCCCAGACGCAGGCGATGAACGCGGGCGCGGCCTACATCATGAACGACATCCTGTACTCGACGGTGTCCAGCGGCATCGCGACCTCCGCGAAGGTCGCCGGCGTGCCCGTGGCGGGCAAGACCGGCACCAACGAGAAGCGCAACTACGACGCGTGGTTCGTCGGCAACACGCCGGACTACTCGATGGGCGTCTGGCTCGGCTGCGACCTGAAGGTGCCGATGTCGAAAAACTCCTCCGCCTCCGCCGCGCTGTTCAGCAAGATCATGGCGCAGATCTACGAAGGCCGGGAGGTAGGCGAATTCGAGCCGCAGCCGGAGACGGTCATCTCCGCGACCGTCGACGGCATGACAGACATCTTCGTCCAGGGCACCGTGCCCGAGAAGCTCGACAAGGGCACCGAGGAAGTCGACGTCTGCACGGAGTCCGGGTTCCTGCCGACGCCGTGGTGCCCCAACCACGAGGTGCGCAAGTTTACGACGCTGAACTCGGAGAGCTCCGACCCGAACGACCCCGCCAACCAGCGGGCGCCCGAGTACTACTGCAACCTGCACAACCTCGACCCGGCGCAGTTCCCGAACGACCCCAACTACCCGATCAACGACGACTACTTCAAGAAGACGGTGCCCGACCTCAACGGGAAGTCCGTCGCCGAAGCCGAACAGGCGCTCCTCGACGCCGGGCTCGTCCGCGGGAGCGTCTCCCAGCGGGACGACGCCGCGCCGAGCGGCCAGGTCATCGGGCAGTCGATCGCGGCGGGGACGCGCGTGGAGGCGAACACCCCCGTGGACATCGTCACGAGCAACGGGAAGAACAACGACAAAGCGACCATCCCCAATCTGATCGGGAGGGACAAGGACGACGTCATCCGGGAATACCAGGGCAACGCATACGACATCAAAATCCTACCCGTGCCGACCATCGTCCCGGACCCAAACTACGGATCCAACATCATCATCTCGCAAACCCCGGGGGCGGGATCCACGGTGGGCCGCAATGGGACCGTCACCGTGACATACAACCTATAGCAAACCTGGGGCACAAAAAAGGGAGCCGGCCGGCTCCCTTTTCCATTGCCTCTATCGCGTCGCGCGCGGCCCTACTCGCCGCTGCGGTCGATCGTCGCCTCGTAGAGGGCGTCGGCCTTGTCCCATTCGGCGATGATCTCGGGGACCACCTTGAACAGGTCGCCGACGATGCCGTAGTCCGCCACCTCGAAGATCGGGGCGTCGGGGTCCTT
>JAISTX010000055.1 GCA_031272365.1 Eubacteriales Family XIII. Incertae Sedis bacterium | reverse complement strand
GCGTGGATGTAGTTGACGTACATCTTGTTGATCACGTCGCCGACCCAGGCGTAGTTCATGTTCGGCGTGCCGCCGATCCAGCCGTCCACGACGTTGGTCTGGATGGCCGTCGGCACTTCGGCGTACGGCACCGTGATCGGGTTGTAGCCGAGATCCTCCTGCACGTAGAGGAAGGTCGCCATCGCCGGGCTGCGGAGCTTGATGCCCTTCGCCGTGCCGGGCGTGAAGACGTCCGTCGGGTCCTTCACGACGCCCATGCCGATGAAGCCCTCGAGCACCCAGCCGAGGAATTTGACGTCGTCGCCCTCGGTGAGCCCCGCGAAGGTCTGCGTCATGAACGAGTCCGTGCCGTAGAGGACCTTGGCCTCCTCGAAGCTCGTCGCGTAGTAAGGCAGGTAGGCCGCGCCGAGCCGCGCGTCCGTCGTATCCGGCACCGTGATCTGCGCCGCGTCGATCGTGCCCGCCGCGACCTCCTCGTAGACGGTCTCGTAGCCGCCGAGCTGGCTCGCGCCGTAGTACGTCACCTCCACGCGCCCCTCGGTGCGCTCCTTGATCTTCTCGGCCGCCTCCTCGTTGAGCGCCGTCGCGATATGCTCCACGGGCGCGTCGCTCGCGAGCTTGAGCACGACCGTCTCTCCGCTCGGCGCAGGCGCCGAGCCGCCCTCAATGGTCGCGCTGCCCCCGTCCGTGCCGCCGCCCGATGTACCGCCGCCGCAGGCCGTCAGCGCCATCGCGCCCGCCAGCACAAACGCCGCCGCCGCCGCGAAGCGGCCCGCTTTCACACCAATCCTTTTCTTTGCAAACATAGCCCACTTCCTTTCCTGCTAGCGCAAACGCTCCTATCCTTGGGGACACAAACACATATTGCCGTATAATTCGGAATATTCGCGCAAGTACTAAATTGTATATTATATTTTGATAATTTACGCTCTTTATTGCCACTTGTCAAGGTCTATCGGGAAACTCGTGCAATCCCAGTTGTGGCCGCCGGGGGATTTCGGTATACCATATGTGACCCGCTCGGACACGGTCGGACACGGTCGAGTGGGTCACATATGGTATACTTGACGTGGAGGGGTAGTACGGGAGCAGAGGAGATTTGTGGTGAAAAAAATCTTTGCCGCCTATCGCAGCTATTGGGCCGACGCCTTGAATTTCCGGGGCCGGACGAGCCGCGCGGGGTATTGGCTGGCCGTGCTGGCCGGTGTCATCGTCTCGCTGCCGCTCGACGTGGTGTCGGTTTTGTTCAACCTCGACGTCGGCGAGGAAGCAAGCCGGCTGATGTTCCAGATCGAACCTTTGTGGGACGACTTTGTCGAGTCGCCCGACTCCATCATCCTGCCGCTGTTTTGGATCACAGTCGCCTGGGAGGCGGCCAATGTCCTCCCCTCGCTTTCGATGTCGGTCCGACGCCTGCACGATACGGGGCGGAGCGCGAAATACCTGCTAATGCCCGGGATTCCGATGGCGCTGATGTTCTTGATTTTGTTTGTGGAGATTTTCAGCAATTCCAGCGAGCAGAACGGCCTCTTTGTTTTCGTGACGTGGTGGACTTATATTTTTGCGGCCATATTCACCCTCCTGCTTGCATTGCGGGGCACGCCAAAGGAGGAAAACCCTTTCGGCGACCGGGAGCTCGTCTTTGGCGAAGAGGTGCGTGAGCTGACGGAAGAAGAGCGGCTGGCCGCGCGGGAGGCCCGGCAACAGAAACGGAAAAGGGCGAGGCCCTTCGTTTTCTGCGCCGTCGTCGTGGCCGCAGGGCTCATCGTGCTCTGCAAAACGATGGTCGCGCCCGCCATGCAATACGGTGAATTCAAAAAACTGGTGGGCTTCGACCCCCCGGGCTCCCGGACAGGGTTTGAGATGTTTGAGACAGCGCAGCCCACCGGCGGCATGGAGGCCTACCTGGCCGTGCAATACTTGGAGTGGGAATCGCTGTACAGCGCCACCTACCGGATGGACCCCACGGAATTCGACGAATTGAAAGAGCTGCTGAGCGGCTATGAGTATTTTAACGAAGACGGCACCTATCTGGGGCGCAGCTATGTCCACCACATGGAATCCTGCGAGGCTTTCCAGATACGCGTGTCGCCGGCAAGCCTTGACGGCACGGAAAGCCATGACGTGACGATAACCGTCTACTCGGGGGGCGCCTATTTTGAAAACGGCAAAAGATGGGTCGTGACGTACGGCGGGAATCTGTCGGAAACCTTCCGGGGGGTCGTCGAGGCGGAAGACGGCAGCTTCATCGCCGTCGGGACGGCGTCCTCCTTCAATGGCGACCTTTCCCTTCCCATCCTGGAAAGGGATTTGGAGGAGGAGGATCTGGAGTACGACGCCATGGTCGCCCGGGTGAGCGCGGACGGCGAGCTGCTGTATATGAAGAAGCTCGGACTGCCGGCGAACAGCGTCCTGCTGGCCGTCACCCGCATGCCGGAGGGCGATTTCATCGCGGTGGGGCGTCAGGTGAAGGAAGAGGCCTACGACCCCGACAACTCGGATTTCCTCATTGTCCAGTTTGACATTGACGGGGAAATCATCTGGGCGGACAGCATTGCCGCTCTCGGTCTGAGCAGGTTCAAGGCGGTCACCGCCCTTGCAGACGGCGGTTTTGCCGCAGCGGGATCGCAAGAAGACACCCCTGTGATCGCGGCATTTGACGCAGACGGGAAACTCCGGTGGATCCAGAGATACATCGGCGTTGGCATCGGGCGGTTCAACGCCATAGCCGAGGCGGACGACGGCGGGCTCGTGGCCGCCGGTTCTTGCGGCTCTAATTATTATGATGCACTTCTGGTGAAAACGGATTCCGCCGGCACGAAGGAATGGGTCAAGCGGTGGAGCGGCGCTCTGGAAGACCATTTTTACGCCTTGACAAAAGCACCGGACGGCACCTTCCTCGCAGCCGGGGGGACCCGGTCCACCAACAGCGGGGATTTTTCAAGCATGGGGGGAAACAGACACACAGACGCATTTGCCGTAAGGTTTGACCAGCAGGGCAAAGTGGCCTGGGAGCGCCTGTATGGCGGCGACCGGGTGGATTGGTTCTTTTCCGCCTTCCCGAAACCGGACGGCGGCTTTGTCCTGGCCGGTTCGACAAGTTCGGAGACGGGCGAGTTTGCCGTGAACCCGAAATCGGCCTTCCGCGACTGGCGGGAACCCGACCTTCTGATCGCCTCGATCGACGACAACGGCGATTTGGAATGGTACCGTTGCTTCGGGGATACGGATGTGGCCTTCGCAACCTCCGTCATACTCGCTTCAACCGGTCGGATTGTCGCCGCCGGCAGCTCGTCGGGCTATAAAAATCTGCCATACAGCCGCGGAATACTTCGAAACTATTACGACTTGAACCACGAATACTATCCCTATGACACCCCCCCGGGCGACATAACGTACTATGAAGACTTCGGCGACTGCCTGATCGTCAGCTACGACCCGGAGGCCGACTCGCCATGACTGCGCGCCTGAAGAAAAATGGGTTTTGCGCGGATTGCCGTGCTGGCCATCGCGTTCCTCGCCGCAACCCCTGGCGTGACCTTTGCGGCCGGGGGGCAGGGAGAAGCGACGCGGGAGGAGCGGTCCGCCGGCATGGTGACGCGCGCCTTCGACGTGGACGTCGTCGTGCAGAAGGACAATTCCTTCCTTGTGACCGAAACCATCACGGTCGATTTCCTCGAGTACAGTCACGGCATCTACCGCAACTTCCCCGTACGCGGCGAGGCCGTGCAGCAGTACGAGGGGAAAACCGTGACAATGGGCGCGCGCATGGAGATCGAAGGCGTGACCGCCCGCGTGAAGGACAGGCATGGGAACCGTGCTGATGCGCCGGTCAAGCTGTCGAGGAGCGGGCGCGACCTGACGATCCGGGTCGGGGACGAAGATATCACGCAGTACGGCAGCACGACCTATACGATCACCTACCATGCGCGGTTGTATGATGACAAAATCCCGGACTACGACCTCATCTACTGGAACGCGCTGCCGACGGACTGGGAGACGCCGATCCGCTCGAGCACGGTCACGTTCACGATCCCGGGCGCGGGCACGGACGTGGACGGCGCGGAGTTCATCGCAGGGCTGAAAGGCCAGGCGGACACGGATCGGTTCGGCACGCAGACTGTTATTGATTCCGAAAAGGATGCCGTCGTCATCACGGCGACCGCGAAGGATGCGCTCGCAACGGGGAAGGCGTGACCTTCCTGCTGCGGCTGCCCGAGGGGTATTTCACAGGCGAGCTGGCGGGCCCGCGGACGGACTACATGCGCTGTGCGTCATCGTCCCGCTCGTCTGCTTCCTGTTGTGGCTGGCCTACGGGCGCGACAAGCGGCTCGTGCGGCCCATCGAGTTCTATCCGCCGGACGCCCTGCCCTCGGGGGAGGTCGGCTACCTCATCGACGGCAAGGTGGACGACCGGGATCTGTTCTCGCTGATCCTCTGGTGGGCGTCGCAGGGCTACCTCACGATCGAGGAAAAGCAGACCGGGAAGTTTACGATCCGCAAGCAGGCCGAGCTGCCGCACACCTTGCGCCCGTACCAGCACGAGTTCTTCGGGGGGCTGTTCCCCGAGGGCACGGAGGAACGGGAACTCGGCGCCCCGGACGAAGACCTCGCGTGGAGGATGAAAACCGCCCGCAAGATGCTCAAGCAGGACTACGCACAGGATGTGCGGACAAAACTGTACACGCGGTCATCCATCGCCTGTCAGATGGTCGGCCTGGTGCTCCTTTTCGTCCCCGTCGTCTTTTACTATGCCGCAGTGGCTGACACCCCGGAGTTCCTTGGAGGGGGGGGCCAATAGCAGCGGACTCACCGATGAAACCCTCCTTGCCTTGGCCCCTGCGATAATCATTCTGGCCTACCTTATGCGCATCATCCTGACATTCGTGCGCAACCCGATTGTCCGGATAGCAATCCCGCTCGGCGCATTGATCCTCTTTCGAAGCATCGGCGTGGTGATCCCATTCTTTGCTTTCCTTGTGAGCGGGGAGCCGTCGAGCCTCTTGATCATGCTGGGGTCGACCGTGCTTTCCGTCATCAGCGTCGCCCATATGCGCCGGCGTTCCCCTTACTACGACGGCATCCTCGACCGCCTCCTCGGCTTCAAGGAGTTCATCCGGGCCGCGGAGGTTGACCGCATGAAGAGGCTGTTCACCTACAACCCGCAGTATTTCTTCCGCACGCTGCCCTATGCGTACGCCTTCGGGCTCACCGGGATCTGGGCGAAAAAATTCGAGGACATGGTCCGCGAAACCCCGGACTGGTATCAGGGTTGCTACGGGCAAGAGGCATTCAACACCAGCGTTTTGGCCATGTCCATCAACCGGCTGACCCTGGCTTCCACGGACAGCTTCAAATCGCCCCAATCCGAAGGCAGCGACGGCGGGGGCGGTTTCGGCGGCGGCGGCTTTTCCGGCGGCGGCGGCTTTTCCGGCGGCGGCTTCGGCGGGGGCGGCGGCGGCCGCTGGTGACGGGTGAAGCGGGGCCGCTCGTCAGCAAGCTGTGTGCAAATTTTTCGGTTTGGTAGTGCACGCATCCATTATTATTTCAATAATATTCCATATCTTGCGTTGTTTGCGATATCTTTTTTCGCGTCATGCCATAATGCCTTGATTTGTTGTGCTGCGGGCACTACCAGACTGCGATTTTTGCACATCAGTCGGCTTCCTGCGGCGATTCCGGCCCCGGCGGCGGCGGCGCGGAATGACAGCGGGGGAGAAATAGGGTACAATCATTGCATTGGGAGAACCAGAGAAAGGAGAGCATTATGGATCAGCAGTGGGTTTATTTCTGTGGGGGCGTGCGCCTGATCGAGGGCGTGAAGCAGCGCGCGACGAGCGGCTACATCGGCATCAACGCGCAGCACGAACTGGTTTTGTTCGACAACAAGGGCGAGGAGTTTGACCGGGCGCCCGTGCGGGCCGTCGAGATGAAGTTCAGCATGATGGCAAATTCCTTGAAGACGCCGGGGCACAAATACAATGTCGTCTTCCACCCGCTCGGCCAGGAGATCGGCGGCGCGGTCGGCGGCCTGGTCGGCGGCGCGATCGCGGGCGGCATCGCGGCGGCAGCCAATGGAGAGGACAAGCGCTCGGAGAAGGAGAAGCGCCAGCAGTTCATTGACGCCTTCAAGCAGCTGCACCCTTAAACGGGCGAACGCGGAATGACATGAAGTGACGCAGAGGAGTGTTGCTTTGAGCGGTTCCGCGACGAAAAACCTGTTGGTCTTGTTGTCGGTGTGTTTCCTGGTAGCGGGCCTGCCGCTGTCTTCCTGTGCCCTGGAAGCGGGCGAGCCGGCGTCCGCCACTGAACCGGGCGGCCTCCGGATTTCGCCGGAGCTGGCCGAAGCGGCGGCAAAGGCCGAGCCTGTCACGGGGGCGCATCCGGAGTGGTTGTTCGATGTTTTCGGGACGATCGTCAACCACGAGGGCGAGGTCGTCGGAACCGGGGAGAGGGTTGTCGTGAATCTGGAACGCACGAAGGCGCTTGGCTTCACGCAGGAGCGCGTGAGGAATGCACGCACCGAGGAGCGGCTTTTCGACATACACGGCAACCTTGTCCGCGACTGGGATTTTGCAAGCTATGATCCCGGCCCGGGGCGCTTTGTCAGCGTGGTATCGGGCGGCGACAGCGATTATGACCCGGCAGAGGAGGAGAGTCCGGGGGTGATTGGGGCAAGCGGCTCGATCACTTTGCTGGATCCCCTCACCGGCGAAGCGCCGGCGGAGCCGTTTCTTGATACGTGCCACACAGAGGATGGTGGATTTGTCGCGATCCGCGAGGATGGCACCATTGCGAAATACGATGCCGATGCCAAGCAGATCAAAGTGCTTCTCTCCGACGACCGGTTTTCCAGCCTCTCTGCGTTCGGTGACCATGTATTTGTCGCGGATGATTATTGGGTGACGAAAGAGGCGGCGGCGATCGTTGTGTTTGACGACGCGTGCAACGTCCTTGCAGAAGAATCCGACTACCATGATTATGCGCTCATAGCGGGCGACGCGCTCTGTCTGCCGTCCCGGGGCTATTGCCTTACCAAAAGCCTTGCCACCGTCGCCCTCCCCGATCCCCTCAACTTCGAAAAGCGGTATGGCCGCTATTACGAAACGGCCGGCAAAGGCTTTTGGTATATCTGTGGGGAAGACGGCATCAATCGATTGTTTGATTCCAACGGAAAGCTGCTTGCGGAGGATATCCGTGACTTTGAGCCGCTGACATACGCGCCCGGCGGGGGCATTCTCTCCTTTATCTATGTCAGTAATGATTGGACGGCGCAGATACTCTCGGCGGATGGCACGCTTGTTGAACAAGCCAACCTTTTGGACTATATCCAGGATCCTGACTATATCTTTTTCAGGAGCGGGTACATAGAGGTGCATGGAGAGGACGTATCACGTACCTTTGTCTATGCTTCGGGATTGCAGGAGGTTTGGAGCAGCTATGCCAGTGGCAACGGGGACTTCACACAGGTATTGCCTCTCCGTGGGGATGTCATGGTGTCCGGCCTGTCCGAAGGGATGATCGCTTATTTCGACAGCGATGCCCCTCGCTACATCATGACAAGC
Source organism: Eubacteriales Family XIII. Incertae Sedis bacterium (assembly GCA_031272365.1). Classification (GTDB taxonomy): domain Bacteria; phylum Bacillota; class Clostridia; order Peptostreptococcales; family Anaerovoracaceae; genus WRFF01. Next base: position 57,819 of record JAISTX010000055.1, on the reverse strand, counting down.
GTGCCGCAATCCGGCTTCAATGCTACCCACGCCGCCAGTATTCAGCGGGCCAATTTCTATGATATGCAGGGGAATCTGATCGCGGGCGATATCACGCCTCAACTCCCGGCGCTTGTCACGGAAGGGCATATCAGCTACGGACCGGACAGGATCGTGGCGAAAAAGGGTTTTTCGTGTGGATTGATGGATTTGGAAGGGAACTGGGTCTATGAAGGCAGTATTTTCACGTCGCTGGAGGATTGAGCGCACCTTTGTGCTATGCGTGATCCTGGCCGGTTTGCTTGCCGGCTGCGATCCGGCGCCGGCTTCCGATGGCGGCAGCGCCGCGAGCGCTGTGGAGGGCAGCGCCGCGGTTGGCACTGGCGACAGCGCGCACGCACTTCCGGAAGAAAGCACGGCTTTCGATCCGGTGATTCCGGGCATCGGGGTGGACAGTTTTCCGGAGCTGGACGGGAGCACCGCCTGCCTGCCCCTGATGGCGGCATTATATGAAAAATTGTGCGGCGTGGACCGGGAGACGGCGGAGATGTACGCCTCTTCACGCATATATTCTGATTCGGATTTTGGGACGAACGATGCCTGGGCAAGGATGGAAGACCAAGGCTATGAATCCAACGACCTTGTCCTTGCCTACGAACCGCCCGAGGAACTGTTTGCTGGGGCCACGGAGCTGAAGGAGGAGGGCCTCCTTGAGTTTGAGCCCATCGGGCGAGACGGGCTTGTCTTTCTCGTCAATGAGGGCAATCCCGTCGCGAGCCTGACGCAGGATCAGTTGCGCGCGGTCTACCGGGGGGACGTCACCGACTGGTCGGCGCTCGGCGGCGCGCGTGAGCCGGTCATTGCCTTTGTACGCAACGAGGACAGCGGCAGCCACGCGATGTTTGTAAAATGCCTGATGCATGACGAGGCCGTGGTTGACCCGCAGACTGTGGAAGTGGCGACAGCCATGGGAGATCTGGTCGAAGGAATCGCCGAGTTCGGGAACGGCGGCGGCGCGATCGGCTACTCGGTGTTTTACTACGCGGACAGGATGTACGCCGCGCCGGACGTGAAGATGCTCGCGGTGGACGGCGTCGTGCCCTCAAACGAGAGCATCGCGGACGGCTCCTACCCGCTGACCAGCGATTTCTACGCGGCCATCCGCGCCGACCTGCCCGAGGACGCCCCCGCGCGCCTCGTCTACGACTGGCTGCTCACAGAAGAAGGCGCGGCGCTGCTGCGCGAAGCCGGCTACGTCCCTGTTCCCGCACCGCAATAGCAAAAGCTGTGAGACGAAAAGAACCGGCAGGCTGCGTGATAACGTGCGCATCCTCGCGGGTCACCGGTGTGCCGTGTGCAGCGTTGCAACTAATGCGGTATTTTTCCGTGCCGGAGCGCCGAAAAGTACCGCATTACCTGTTTTGTTGCACAGAAACGGCCAAAGCATACCGCAAAAGCTGCGACGTTGCACAGCGCGAAGGCAGGGGTGCGGCGCGGCGCGGTGTGCCCTTAGGGCGGGGTGGCGGCACAGGCCCCCTACCCTTTTGCGAGCGGGAGGGTGGAGCCGGCGTAGGGCATGACGAGGACGCTCGCGTCCCTGCCCAGCTTTGCGAAGGCCGCGTCCAGCGCGTCCTGCACCGAGCCGAACGGCGTGAGGAAGATGCTGCGCACGAAGTCCCCATCCATCTCGCTGACGAGGTAGATGTCGGCCCGCGCGAGCACCATCGCGATGGCCGCCGCCTTGTGGCCGCCGAGCTCGAAGTCGCGGCCGATGCGCTCGACCATGCTTTCGGGCGTCGGGCTTTCCAGCATCCAGCGTTCGAAGACGGCCTCGCCGAGGCCCTCCTTGCAGCTGCCGACAAGGATGATAACGCCGCCGTCCTTCACGGCGTGCTTCGCGTTGTCGAGCGCCTTCTGCGTCTGGTACAGGTTGAGGTCCTTCGGGGCGCCGCCCTGGGAGGCGATGACGATGTCGGCCCGCTCCGCGATCGGGGAGGCGTAGAGGCCGTCCAGAAATGCGCAGCCCTTCCGGTGCGCCTCGATCGGGTGGCCGGCCACGGCGCAGACGATCTCCTTGTGCTCGTCCAGGACGACGTTCAGGATGAAGTCGATCGGGCAGACGGAGAGCACGTCGTCGATGTCCGCGCGCACGGGGTTGCCCTCGAGCCGGCCGGCGGCGGCGGCCTCTTCGACCATGCGGCTGTGGTTCGCCTGTATGGAATCGTGGGAGGCGACGCCGGGCATGATGGCCTTCGCCCCACCGCTATAGCCCGCGAAATAATGAAACTCGATGTTGCCGAGCGCGATGCGCCGATCCGCCTCCGCGACGCGCCGGGAGACGTCGAGCGGCGTGCCCAGGGCCGTGAAGCCGAGCCGGACGCAGTCGTCCGGCGTGCTGTCCTCGCAGCGCACGCGGTCGAAGACGGCGTCGCCCACGAGCTTGCGCTTCTCCTGCTCCGTGTGCGGCCGGTGGATGCCGAGCGCGAGCACGACGGTGACGTCCTCGTCTTTCACGCCGGCGAGCGACAGCTCCTCGAGCAGCAGCGGGAGCACGCGGTAGCTCGGCATCGGGCGCGTGATGTCGCTCGTGATGACGACGATCTTCTCTCCGGGTTTCACGATCTCGGAGACGCGCGGCGTGCCGACCGGGTGCAGGAGCGCCTCGCGCACGGCCGCCTCTCCCGTCACGGCGGGGTCCACCTCCTGCGCCTTCATCACGCCGGCGAGGTTTTCCTCCGGCACATAGAACGACTGGACGCCGCTGCCAAATCCCACTTCAAGAATCATATTTTTTTCCTTTCCGCTTGATAATATATTATAATATAATAAAAGGTTAGCGCAGAAATTCCAAGGAGAAGAAAATGGACTACGCAAAAGTATCGCTGGAGAAGCACTATGAATGGCGCGGCAAGCTCGACATCGTCCCGAAGATGACGGTGAACAACAAGGAGGACCTGTCGATCGCCTACACGCCGGGCGTGGCGCAGCCCTGCCTGGAGATCCAAAAGGACATCAACCTGAGCTACGACCTGACCGGCCGGTGGAACACGATCGCGGTCGTCACCGACGGCACGGCCGTACTCGGGCTCGGGGATATCGGGCCGGAGGCGGGGATGCCGGTCATGGAGGGCAAATGCGTGCTCTTCAAGGCTTTCGGGGACGTGGACGCCGTGCCGCTGTGCATCCGCAGCAAGGAGGTGGACGACATCGTGAACGCCGTCACGCTCATCGCCGGCAGCTTCGGCGGCATCAACCTCGAGGACATCTCGGCGCCCCGTTGCTTCGAGATCGAGCGGCGGCTCAAGCAGACGTGCGACATCCCGATCTTCCACGACGACCAGCACGGCACCGCCGTGGTCGTGCTCGCGGCGATGATCAACGCGCTGAAACTCGCAAAGAAAGACCTGTCGGAGATCTCCGTCGTGACGAGCGGCGCGGGTGCGGCCGGCGTCGCGGTCATCCGGCTGCTCATCGCGCTCGGCCTCAAGGACGTCGTGCTCTGCGACCGGACCGGCGCCATCTACAAGGGCCGGGAGGGCCTGAACGAAGAGAAGGCGAAGATGGCCGAGATCAGCAACGCGTCCCTGAAGAAGGGCTCTTTGGCCGACGTCATCCAGGGCGCGGACGTCTTCATCGGCGTCTCCTCGCCGGGGCTCGTGACGCAGGACATGGTCAGGAGCATGGCCAAGGACCCGATCCTCTTCCCGATGGCGAACCCGACGCCCGAGATCATGCCGGACCTCGCCAAGGAGGCAGGGGCCGCCGTGGTCGGCACGGGGCGCAGCGACTTCGCGAACCAGATCAACAACGTGCTCGCCTTCCCGGGCATCTTCCGGGGGGCGCTCGACGTGCGCGCGTCCGACATCAACGACGAGATGAAGATCGCCGCGGCGTACGCGCTCGCGGGGCTCGTCGCGGACCAGGACCTCTCGCCGGACTACATCATCCCGGCGGCGTTCGACCCGCGCGTCAAGGACGCCGTCGCGGCCGCGGTCGCGGAGGCTGCCAGGAAGAGCGGCGTCGCGCGGGTCTGACACGGGCCCGCACCCTATTTCAGGCGTGACGCGAGGATGCTGTCCAGCTTCCCCGCCACGCCGTCCGGCAGCGGCTCCACCTCGTGCGTCTTCAGGATTTCCGCCGCGCGCAGGTAGGCCGCCTCGTCCGCGGGCAGGGCGCCCTTCTGCGCCCACGAGTCGCGGGGGATGCGGCTGAAGGCGCGCACGGGCGTCTGCTCGTGCATATGGTCGAGCGTGTGGTCCTCCATGATGAAGTCCACCTTCGGCCCCTTGCGCAGGATCAGGTCCAGCGCGAGCGTCTCGTCGTCCACGGCGATGCCCGCGAGCAGCCGGCGGATGAAGCCGAGGCTCTCGCAGTCCATGACGAGCTTCGCGTAGTCGATCAGGAGGCACGACTCGAGCGCGCCCGCGCCGTACGTGATGCTCGCGCCGGACAAAGCGCCGAAGAGCGCGCCGAGCGCGTACTCGTACCCGGCTTGGGCGTCCGGAAGCTTGCTGTCCGACACGCCGCCGCCGATCCAGCTCGGGAGCCCGTAGTGCTGCGCCATCTTCACGACCGCGCCGCCGATGAGGGAATGCTCCGGCGCGCCCGTCGCCGGGATCATGTATTTCAGGTCCATGATCGTCGTCATCGAGCAGTAGAAGAAACGCGTGCCCTTCGCCGCGAGCTGCGTGAGCGCGAGCGTCGCGAGGACCTCCGCGTTGTGCTGGGCGACGACGCCTGCGAGCGTCGCCACCGAGGTCGCGCCCGACAGGGACATCGGGATGGTCGCGACGCCCACGCCCGCGCGCGCCGCCGTGATCGCCACGTCGCAGCAGCCCTGGCCGAGGATGAGCGGGCTGACCGGGCAGACGAAGAAATTGAGGAAGGGCCGCTCGCGCAGCTTCCCCTCCCCGCCCGCGACGGCCTGCGCCATCTCCACGATCGTCTCCGCGTTCTCGCGGTTGACGGCGGCGAGGAAGATCGCCTTCGACGTGCTCCGCACCATCGCGTCGAAATTGTGCGCGGGCTGCACGGCCGCCGGCAGGTCGAGCGAGCCGCAGGCGCGCTCCACGACGGCGATCTCGTCGAAGAAATCGCAGACCTTCGTGATGCCCGCCACGTCCTCCTTGCGCGTCGCGCGCACCTCCTTCGTGGCGGGGTCTATGATCTTCACGCATTCGCCGAAGGTGCTGAAGGCGACGTTGCCCTTGCTCGAGTCGTAGTCGCGGCCGGGCACGCGCCCGTACCAGACGATATCCTTCGGCGCCGATTCGATGCAGCTTTCTATGAGCGCGGGGGGCAGCTTCACCAAGTACCCGTCCGCGCGTTTCTCCGCCGTAGCCCCGGCGGTTTCAAACAAATGGACAGCCTCGTCGCTTTCGACGAGGACGCCTGCTTCGCTCAGGATGCGCAGGCTCGCTTCATGGATTTTCTTGACGTCTTCCAGCGAAAGGACGCTGAGCTGGTTCAGCGGATTTGCCGTGAATGGGTTCATATTTCTCCTCGATTTCTTTTAGATACAGCCGTCCGAAGCCAACGCCCCGGACGGCTGCCAAACCAAACAGGTTTCCTACATTAACTTACATGGCCGCCTGCCAGCCCATGACCGGCACCGCCCAGCCCGCGATGAGCCCGACCGTGACGAGCACGCCGATCACGATCAGAAGGTTTGCGTACAGCAGTGTGCGCTTGTACTCCTTGCGCGACAGGATGGACTTCGGCGTGACGAGCATCTTGTCCTGCACAGCGGCTTCCTCTGCCGTCTTCTTCCCGAGCACCGTGCCGACGATGGCGAAGATGATGCTCAGGTAGATGCCGATGAGGAAGGGGTCGAGCATGTTGTAGAATTTCCCGCTGATATCCGGCGCGATGGCAAACTTGGACATGGCTTTCGTGACGACGTAGCCGACGAAGCCCGCGACCATCGACCACAGCGCGCCCTTCGCGTTGAGCTTCTTGCTCCAGACGCTCGCAAACGCGATGACACACCACGAGGACGCGATGAGCGTCGAGGCGAGCCAAGAGAGGTTGCGGATGCCCTCCGTGAAGCTAAAGGCGATGATCAACGCGATGATGCTGATGACCAGCATGATGATACGCGTCTTTCTCAGCTGATCCTTGTCATCCTTGAATTTGATGTTGAAGACGTCGTTTGCCACGCTGAAGCCGACGACCGACAGGAAGGTCGACGCCGACGACAGGCCCGCGGCCATGATGCCCGCGAGCGCGAGCGCGCCAAGCCCGGCGGGCACCAGATTGCTGAAGCCCCAGATCATCTCGTATTCGGCGCCGCCCGCCGCCTCGATGCCCTCGGCCGCGCCGGGGGTGTTCAGGAGCGCGATCGACATCATGTACAGGAAGGTCAGGAAGACCGTCGTGCAGATGCACGCGATCGTCGAGGAACGCATCGCCACATGCTCCGACTTCGCCATCAGGTTGCGGCCCGCCTGCCAGGGGCTGATGCCCACGACGATGAGCCAGATGACGCCGTAGATGATGCCGTAGAGGAAAGCGTCCCTCTTCACATCCATTGGCGAGTTGATGCCCGTCGTCGCTGCCTCCGCCACGTCATAGTTGTAGGTCGTGCCGTGCCACGAGAGGTAGCCTTCCACGCCGTGCCCGTTCCACACGCCCTCGAGCAGGCCGCCGAGGCCGCCGTTCGCCGCGTTGAAGAAATACGGCGCCGCGATGACCGTCGCGCCGAGGAAGAGCAGGAACATCATCGTGTCTGTGATGATGACGCCGCGCGACCCCGAGTAGAACGTGAAGGACGTGAAGCACGCCCACGCGATGATGTAGGCCGGGATCTGATCCAGGCCGGTCAGCGTGTGGATCAGCTTGCCGACGCCGACCGTGACCGCCAAGAGATAGCATGTGATGGATACGACGACGATGACGCCCGCCATCCTCTGAATGCCCCTGCTGTTGAAGCGATTGCCGAAATACTCCGGCATCGTCAGGTTTTCCGAACGGCGCAGGTACCGCCCGAAGAAAATCACGCCGATCACGTAGCCCGCGCCGCAAAGCGCGTTCAACGTCACCGCGTTGACAATCGCGCCGCCGTAAGTCCAGTTCGTATCGCCCATGAAGCCGTTCGTCGACAGCATGGACGCGAACAGCGTGCCCGCGATCAGGATCGTCGGCGCCTGACGCCCGCTGACGTAGTAGTCCGCGGTGTCGCCCACCTTGCGTCCGACGACAAGGCCGACGATCACATACACCACGATGCTGGCGATGACGACGACCAGATATATCATCATATTATTGCTCAAAATTGTATCCTCCTCAAGTTACCTTGACTCCGTCATTCCGTCAACTCGTCCGCATGTTCTTTCATTTCCTTAGCCAGCCGTACGCGCATGATCACGCCACACGCTATCATGCATCCTCCGATCAAGATCGAAACCAGTATCTCGCCCATAGGTCACCTCCTTTCCCACAATATAGAAATAATAATAATAATAATAAGAGCTGCCCCCCCTCGCAGCTCTCTCTTGCCTTACCTTGCCGCAACGAGCGCCGACGTGACCTCGTTGGCGCGGCCGATGTCGATCCCACTGTCGCCGAAGGTGTAGATCTTCGAGTAGGTCTTGGCCGCGAGCGGGGACGCCGCGAACGCGGACGGATTCCCGCCGTAGACTGTTTCAAAGGTTCCGTCGTCCGTCTCGATGTCCTTGCCGAGGATGTAGGCCGCCAAGTTTTTCTGCGACCGGCTGGACAGGTGGTATTCGTCGTAGGTCAGGAAGTCGTCCACCTCGTAGTCAGCCGTCTCCGGCGCATAGTATTTGCTTGACTCAACCGGCTCGTACCAGTACCCGTACCCGTAGATATCCTCCTCCTCGCTCGTCGGGAGCTTGTCGCTGTTGTCGTCCTTCACATAGGCGTAGCCATAGGCCGGCACCCAGTCCGAGATGAGGTAGAAGCCCCACGTCTTGTAGCCGTACGCCTCCATGCCCTGCGCCCGCATGTCGTCCCAGAGGTCGTCCGGGTTCACAAGGATGAGGTTCACGCCCGGGTTGGCCGCGATGAACTCACCCACCATGGCTTCCTCCGCCGCCCGGTGCGCCGCCGTGAAGGTGGTTTCCTCCTCGCCGGGGCGCGTGGACTGCTCGATCAGCACGATGTCTGTCGCGCCGCCGTCCGCGAGATTCTGGATCATCTGCTGGATGCACCCGACGGATTTCTCCACCGCCGCCTCCTCGCCGAGATCCGCAACCGTGTACGAATCGTTGCCGCCCGTATTGATGACGTACAGCGCGTCCGCCGGCGCCGCGCCGTCATGTTCCGCGAGGAAGGTCTCCGTCTGCTCGACGCCGCCCCAGCCCTTCAGCCAGGCGGACCAGTTCGAGCGGTCGTCGCCCGCCTCGACGCTGCCCGTCAGCACGCCCGAGAACGCGCCGCCGACGGCGTAGTTTTCGATGTTTTCATAGTCGCCCGCCAGCTCGTTGGCGAGGTATTCCGCGAAGCCGCGCCCGTTCGAGTAGCGGCCGTTCCAGTACAGGTCCGTCTGCGCCTTCACGTACATGCCGTCGTCCGGGTCGAAGCCCTCTGCGGAGTTGTACGTCTTTTCGGCCGCGGGCGCCTCCGCCGACGAGCCGCCGGCCGCCGAGGACCCCTCCGCCGGTGCGCTGCCGCCCGACGAGCCGCCGCCGCAGGCCGCCAGGCCCAGCAGCGCAAACGTCAGCACGGCAACGACGAGAATACGAATGTGTTTGTTCTTCATGATCTCTCCTCCTTTTCAATCACAAATACAGCCTTTTCCACCCCTCATCTCTTTCTTAGATGTAGCCGGATGCCTTGCGGCATCCGCCTCTTTATTTGATTTTTGGATTCCGGGTCAAGCCCGGAATGACATCAGTGTGCGCAAAGCCTGGAATGGCAGCACTTACTTCACTCATGGCTTTACGGCGCCGCGCATGGCGGTCACGAGCGGCAGTTCCTTGCCGGACAGGAAGCGCACCATCGCGCCGCCCGCTGTGCAGACGTAGCCGATCTTGTCCGTGATGCCGAACTTCTGCGCCGCGGACACCGTGTCCCCGCCGCCGATCACCGAGTAGCCGACCGAGCCCGCGACCGCCTCCCAGATCCGTTTCGTGCCCTCGGCGAAGAGCGGGTTTTCGTACGCGCCGGCCGGGCCGTTCATGAAGATCGTGCCCGCCTGCGCAATCTCTTTCTCGTAGCATTCGACCGTCTTTTCGCCGACGTCCATGAACATCGCGTCCACGGGCAGATCCCCCGCGGCCACTTCCTTCCGCGCGCCGCCCTCTTCATACGCGAGGTCCAGCGGCGCCAGGATCTTGCCGGGGTACTCCGCCAGGTACGACGCGGCGTCCTTCACAAACGCGTCCAGGCTGCGCTCCTCGATCCACTTCGTCTTCGTGGGCCCGAGCGATATGCCCGCCGCCATGAGGAAGACCTCGCCCGTGACGCCGCAGGTCAGGATCTTGTCCGCCGTGCCGTTTTTCAGCACGGGCGACAGCATCCCGAAGGCGTCGGAGATCTTCGCGCCGCCGAGCACGAAGACGCAGGGCCTGACCGGCTTCGCCGACACGACCGTCAGCGCGCCGAGCTCCTCGATCAAAAGGTCGCCGCCCGCCGTCGGCAGGATCCGCTGGAACCCCACCATTGAGGGGCTCGCGCGGTGCGCCGCGGAGAACGCGTCGTTCACATAGTAGTCGCAGAGCGGCGCGAGCGTGCGGATGAGCCAGGTGTCGCCCATCTCCTCCGGCCCCAGCGGCACCGCGTTCTCGAACGTGGACACCTCCTCCGTCAGGTAGCGCAGGTTGCCGAGCAGGATGGCCTGCCCCGGCGCGAGCGCCTTCACGGCCGCCACGGCCGCCGGCCCGCAGACGTCGTCGATGTAGGCGATCTCCGTGCCGAGGTGCGCGGACAGCCGCTGCGCGTGCTCGTCCATCGGGATCAGGTTTTGGTAGTCGAGCGTGTCGCCCTGGTGGGCGATGATCACGAGCTTCGCGCCGCCGGCCAGGATCTTCCGCACGGTCGGCAGGCTCTTCACGATCCGGTTCTCGCTGACGATCTTTTTTGTCCCCGGGTCGATCGGCGAATTGATGTCGAGCCGGAGCAGCACCGTCTTCCCGGCGAGCGCCAGGTCGTCCACCGAGGCGAACCCGAGGAGTTCCTTTGCGTTTATTTCCATGACGGCAACCCCAGGTATTTGTTGGTCTCGGCGACGGCCGCCGCGCCGTCCGCCTGCATCGAGAGCGCCGCGCGGACGCCGTCGAGCGTCTCGGGGATCGTGACGGACTCCTGCGGGATGTGCAGCCCGAACATGATGTCCTCGCCGGACTTCACGATCGTGTCGCGCCAGATCGCGATCTCGTACAGGTCGCCGCGGTCGTGCCCGAGGTCGCGCGCGTAGCGGAACAGCGACGCGTTGCCGAGGAAGCCCTCCGCGATGCTCACGAGCCGGATGCGGTCGTGCGCGCCCAGCGCCTCCGTGACCGCCTCGATCGAGGCCGACTTCTTCGGCGTCGCGATCACGGTGATGAAATGCCCGTGCGTCACCGGCGTGTGGACGAGGATGCCCGTCGCGTCGATGTGCGGCATGATCGTCATGAGGTCCACCGCCTGGTGGTTGGGTGCCTTGTCGACCTGCAGCGCGTTCGTCAGCCCGCGGTGGTAGTCGCCGGGGTCCGCCACGCGGCGCACGATCGTCACGGCCACCTTCGTCACGCCGAAGATGCGGTCGAGGCAGTCGACGGCGCGGATGAGCCCCGTCGTGTTGCAGCTCGTCAGCTTCAGGTAGTCCTTGCCGACGCCCTTCTCGTAGTTTGCGTAGCCGTGGAAGAACACGTCCGCGACGTCGTTTTTCTCGCCGCCCTGGAAGATCGCCTTCTTCCCGTGCTTCTGGTAGATCTCCTTGTTTTTCGCGCCGATGCCCGCGCCCGTCGCGTCGAGGACGATGTCCGCCTCGCCGAGCGCGTCCTCCATCGTGCCGCTCACGTCATAGCCCGCGCCCGCGAGCGCCTTCTTCGCCTCCGCGTCCGAGGCAAACAGCTTGTACGGCATGCCGCGCTCCTTCAGCGCGCGCACGCTGAGCGTCGGGGCGGCGTCCACCACGCCGACGAGCTCCATGTCCCCCTGGCGCGAAACGCCTTCCGCGAGCCTCTGCCCGATCACGCCATACCCTGTCACCAAAACCTTCGCCATTTTCCTTCTACCTCCTACGTGATGCCGCAAAACTGCGTATGAAATTGAATATCTCAGAATAATTAGGCAATTTCCGTGCCAGCCCGCGCCCCCCCGCAAGCCCCCAATCAACGATTTTTCGGGCAATAACAACCGCCAAGCGCCTCGATTTCGCAAAGAGAACGGCTTCATTATTCAATCCTGACTAAGGCTATTCAAACGTGAATCGCTTCGGCGGGGTTTTTTTTCGAAATGTTATTCAATATTGACTAATCCGGGGGGTTCTGGTATGATTTTCTCATCCACCGCAACCCTTTTTTCAGAAAGAAATTTCAATGGGAACGGCAAAAACAAAAAGAATTTTGGACGACAGCATGGACATGATGTTCCAGATCATGGACAACGAAAACGACCTGACGCTCACGGACGCGGACGGGGTCATCATCCGCGTGAGCGACTCCTACGAGGACCATTTCGCGGTGACGAAGGAGGAGGTCACGGGGCGGTCGGTCTACGACCTGGAGCGCGAGGGGGTCTTCACGCCGTCCGTCACGGCCCTCGTGCTGCGCGAGAAGCGCAAGATCACGACGATGCAGCAAAACAAGCGGGGCGAGTTCAGCATGACGACGGGCGTCCCGATCTTCGGCGACGACGGCGAGATCGAGTACGTCATCAGCTTCAATTCGATCGACATCGCGGACGTGTATTCGATCTACGACAAATACACAAGGCTCACGGAGATGATGAGCCAGTACCGGCACGAGTTCAGCAAGATGCGCTCGCAGGAGCTGCAGCAGCACGAGATCGTGGCGCACAGCGAGCAGATGCACGACGTGATGGAGCTCGTGATGCAGGTCGCGGACACGGGCGCGAACGTGCTCCTGACGGGCGAGACGGGCGTCGGCAAGTCGCTCATCGCGAAGACGCTCCACCAGGGCAGCGGGCGGCAGGAGGGGCCGTTCGTCACGATCAACTGCGCGACGATCCCGGAGAACCTCGTGGAGTCGGAGCTGTTCGGCTACGAGAAAGGCGCGTTCACGAACGCGGGCAACAAGGGCAAGCCGGGCAAGATCGAGCTCGCGGAGGGCGGGACGCTCTTCCTCGACGAGATCGGGGAGCTGTCGCCGGACATGCAGGTGAAGCTGCTCAACGTCATCCAGGACAAGTCGATCACGCGCGTCGGCGGGCTCAAGCCCATCGCGGTGGACTTCCGCCTGATCGCGGCCACGAACCGCGACCTCACGGAGGCCATCGCGGCGAAGAAGTTCCGCGAGGACCTGTACTACCGGCTCAACGTCATCCCGATCAAGATCCCGCCGCTGCGCGAGCGCCCGGAGGACATCGCGCCGCTCGCCGGGTATTTCCTCTCGATCTACAACCAGGTGTACAGCACGCACATCTCGCTCGAGCCGGCGGTCTTCAACGTGCTCGAGAAGCAGCCGTGGGACGGCAACATCCGCCAGCTGGAGAACCTCATACAGCGCCTCGTCGTGACGGCGAAGAGCGACGTGGTCACGACCGCGATGCTGCCGGCGGCCATGCTGGAGCGGGCCGGGGGCGCGGCGCGGGCGGCGGCGGGCGCGGCGCCCGGGACGGGGACGCTGCGGGAGCGGCTCGAGGAGGTCGAGCGCGAGATCTTCCTCGCCGCCTACCGGGAGCACGGCACGAGCATCGCGGTCGCCAAGGCGCTCGGCATCAGCCAGCCGACCGCCGCCAGGAGGCTCCGGAAGTACATCCCCCAGGGCGCGGGCGCGCCCGCCTGACCCCTTTTCTGGCATTGTTTTTGCATATGCATTTCCCGTATACTATTTGCTTCGCAATCGTTTTAGAAGAGGAGGTAAAAACATGTCACTATCAACCAGTCTTCCGAAAATTGTCACGGACAAAGTGCCCGGGCCCAAATCCGCCGAGCTCCTGAAGGTCCGCAAGGACAATGTGACGGACGCCGTCGGGATGCTTGCGCCGGTCTTTGTCGACCACGCGGAGGGCGCGATGGTGCAAGACGTGGACGGCAACGTCTTCGTCGACTTCGTCGCGGGCATCGGCGTGCTGAACATCGGCCACAGCCACCCCGAGGTCGTCGAGGCCGTCAAGGCGCAGGCCGAGCGGTATTTTGCGCCGAACATCAACGTGTTCAACTACGCGGAGTACCCGCGCCTCGCCGAGAAGCTCAACGAGATCATCCCGATCGACGGGCCGAAGCAGACGATCCTCGTGAACACGGGCGCGGAGGCAGACGAGAACGCGGTCAAGCTCGCGCGCCGCTTCACGGGCCGCACGGAGATCATCAGCTTCGCGGGCGCCTTCCACGGCCGCTCCTACATGACGATGGCGCTGACGGCGAAGGTCAAGCCGTACAAATTCGACTTCGGGCCCCTGCCGGGCGGCGTGCACCGCTTCCCGTTCCCGTACTGCTACCGCTGCCCCTACGGCCTCTCGAAGGAGAGCTGCGGGCTGCACTGCGCGAAGATCTTCGAGGAGAGCTACTTCCTCGAGTACGTCGCGCCGGAGTCGGTGGCGGCGATCATCCTCGAGCCGATCCAGGGCGAGGGCGGCTTCATCATCCCGCCGGACGAGTTTGTGACGGCGCTGCGCGGCTTCTGCGACAAATACGGCATCCTGCTCATCGCGGACGAGATCCAGACGGGCTACGCGAGGACCGGCAAGCTGTTTGCCTGCCAGTACTGGGACGTGCGGCCGGACATCGTCGTGTCCGCGAAATCCGTCGCGGGCGGCATCCCCGTCGCGTGCGTGACGGCGCGCAAGGACATCATGGAGAGCGTCCACCCCGGCGAGCTCGGCGGCACCTACTGCGGCAACGCGCTCGCGACGGCCTCGGCGCTGAAGGTGCTCGAGATCATGGAGCGCGACGACTACTGCGCGAAGGCGCGCCACATCGGCGAGATCGCCTGGGCGCGGCTCCAGGAGCTGGAAAAGAAATACCCCGCCGTCGTCGGGAACATCCGCGGGCGCGGCGCGATGCTCGCGATCGAGTTTGTGAAGGACCAGAAGACGAAAGAGCCGGCGAAGGACTTCACGAAGGCCGTCATCGCCGAGTGCATCCAGAACGGGCTCGTCGTGCTCGGTGCCGGGGTGCGCGACAACAACATCCGCTTCTTGATGCCCCTCGTCATCACGGACGAGCAATTGTCCGCAGGATTTGATATACTGGATGCAGCCATTGCGAAAGTGGCCGGGTGAGGTGGAAAACCGGTATGGTCCAGTGAGGTATCCAAGGAGGGCAATATGAGCACAGAAGCATTGTATCAGGAAGCGGCGCAGTCGATCATCGACATGGACGAGGACGTGGCGCTCGACGTGCTGAAGAAGGCGGAAGCGGAAGGGGCGGATCTGATCGGTCTGCTGTCGAACGGTTATAGCGTGGGCATGCGCGAGGTCGGCGACCGCTTCGGGATGGGCGAGGTCTTCCTGCCCGAGCTGATCTTCGCGAGCGAGGTCATGAAGGCGGTCACCACGGAGATCGAAGGCAAGATGGAGGGCGAGGCCCTCCAGAAGAAGGGCGTGATGGTGCTCGGGACCGTGGCCGGCGACGTGCACGACATCGGCAAGGGCATCGTGGCGTCGCTCCTGAAGACGAACGGCGTGGACGTGTACGACATCGGGCGCGAGGTGCCCGCCGAGGACTTCATCGCGAAGGCGAAGGAGCTCGGCGCGGACTTCCTCGGGAGCAGCGCGCTCCTGACGACGACGATGGTCGAGCAGCAGAAGATCGAGGAGCTGCTCGCGGAAGCGGGCCTCAAGGGCAAGGTCAAGACGCTCGTCGGCGGCGCGCCGGTGACGCAGCGCTGGGCGGACAAGATCGGCGCGGACGCGTACTGCGAAGACGCGGCGGTCACGGTCAAATACATCAACGAGCTGTTTGGCTGAACCCTGGGCTGACCTTTGGACAGGCCGGAGCATTTTGTGATAGAGGAGGCGCGCGTGCGCCCGCTCGCGGAGCAGCTTTTTCGGAAAGCCAACGGCTTCGAAGGGGCGACAGGCAAGCACGCGCGCATGTACGAAACAGCGGAAGAGGTCCTCTTGGGCATCGCCGGGCGCGATGTCGAGGGCTTCTTCTGTTCGTTCCCCCCGGATCATTTCAAGGGCGGGTGCGTCGAGATCGAGGGCACGCGCATCCACGCGGCCGCCTTTGAGCAGATCCCGCCCGGCAGCGTCCGCCGGATCTGGCTCTACGCGATCACGGCGGGCAGGGCCTTCGACGTCCCCGAGGACGCCGCGCCCCTCATGGAGCGCCTCTACGCCTACCTCTGGGGCACGGCCTACGTCGACGCGGGCCGGCTGCTCCTCGAGAGCGACATCAAGGCCAGGGCCCAGGCACCCCTCAGCCCGGCGTTCAGCCCGGGCTTCTACGGCATGGACAACACGGCCAGCGGGCCGATCATCGAATACAGCGGCGGCGGGGCCCTCGGCATCGAATGCCACCCCTCGGGCGTGATGACGCCGATCAAGACCTGCTCGGGCGTCTACCTCGAGGCGGAGACGGACGCCTTCCCGGGCGACGAGTGCCTCGTCTGCACCGGCAACCCCGGCGGCTGCAGCCAATGCTTCATCCGCAACAAGCGCCAGGTGGCGATATGAGCGGCGCGGCGGGCGGAGCGGTATTCCTGTACGGATTCCTGTACTTCTCGACGCTGTGCAGGAACAACTGCAATTTCTGCTACTTCCGGCGCGACAACGACATCGAGCGCTACCGGAAGACGCTGCCCGAGATCCTGGACGCCGCGGAGAGGCTCGTGGATTCGGGCGTGCACGTGGTCGACCTGACGACGGGCGAGGACCCCTTCCTGCACGAGGACGGTTTCGAGTTTTTCTGCACGTGCGTCCGCGAGGTGAAGGCGCGGACGGGCGCGGCGGTCATGGCCTCCCCGGGCGTCATCCCCCCCGAGGCGGTGAAGAAGCTCGCCGGCGCGGGCGTCGATTTCTTCGCGCTCTACCAGGAGACGCACAACCGCGATTTGTACGCGAAGCTGCGCCAGGGCCAGGACTACGACGAGCGCATGGACTGCAAGCGGCTGGCCCGCGAGGCCGGGATGCTCGTCGAGGAGGGCGTGCTGCTCGGCGTCGGGGAGACGGAGGAGGACATCGCGCACTCCTTGGACGAGATGGGGCGCATCGGCGCGTCGCAGATCCGCGCCATGTCCTTCGTCGCGCAGCCGGGGACGCCGATGGAGGGGCTCGGCGACGCGGACGACAGCCGCGAGATCCGGCTGATCGGGCAGATGCGCGCGCGCTACCCGGACAAGCTCATCCCCGCGTCCATCGACGTGGCGGGCGTGGCCGGCATCCGCGACAGGCTCCTGGCGGGCGCCAACGTCGTGACCTCGATCATCCCCCCCGCGTCGGGGCTCAAAGGCGTCGCGCACGCGGACCTGGAGATCGACGAGGGCACCCGGACCGTCGCGGGCGTCACGGCCGTGCTCGACTCCCTCGGCATGCGCGTGGCGACGAAGGCCGAGTTCGAAAACGCCGTCTCCGCGCTGAAGCGGAAAAACCGATGACGCGCATCCTCATCGTCGGCGGCCGCCTGCAAGGGACGGAAGCCGCCTATCTCGCGCAGAAAGCGGGGTTCCATTCCATACTGATCGACAAGGACCCGGGCGCGCCGGCGTCGGGCATCGCCGATAGGACGGTCGTTTTGGACGCGTCGGTCGAATCGGGCGCGCTGGCTTCGGAGCTGCACAAGGCCGACGTCATCCTGCCCGCGACGGAGAACATAGCCGTGCTCTCCCTGCTTTCCGGGCTCGCGTCGCGGCACGGGCTGCCGCTCGCTTTCAGCCTGGACGCCTACGGGATCACGAACTCGAAGCGGCGCTCGGACGCGCTGATCCACGAGCTCGCCCTGCCCGCCCCCCGGTACGACCCGCCGGAAGGCCCCTACGTGGTGAAGCCCTCGGGCGCGAGCGGGAGCGCGGGCGTGCGGCGCTGCGAGACGCTGGCGGAGGCGCAGGGCTGGGCGCGGGCGCTCGGCGGCGAAGCTGTTATTCAGGAATACCTCGAAGGGCCTTCCTACTCGCTGGAGGTGATCGGCAGGCCCGGGCAATACCGGGTTTTCGCGCTTACGGAGGTGCATGTGGGCGGCGACCACGACTGCTGCCTCGTGACGACGCCCTGCGACGTGCCCGCGGGGGCGCTCGCCAGGCTCCGCGAGGGGGCCCTGCTCCTGGCGGAGCGCGTGGGCCTCTATGGTATAATGGACGCCGAAGCGATCCTCCACGAGGGCGAGATGAAGCTCCTCGAGATCGACGCGCGCCTGCCGAGCCAAACGCCGGCGGCGGTGCTCGCGAGCACGGGCGTCAACATGGTTTCGGAGCTCTGCGCGCTCGTGCAGGGGCAGGAGGCCATCGGGCGGCACGGCGCGGGCCCGCAGGGCGGCGGCGGGGAGGCCCGGTTCGCCTCCTACGAGAACATCGTGGCCGGGGGTCCCGGCGGCGTGCGTGCCGCGGGCGAGCACGTGATGGCGGACGCGGGGCCGCTCCGGCTGGAGGCCGGGTTCTGCGGCGCGGACGAGGCGATGACGGACGCGCATGCGCCGGCCGGCGCTGGCGGCGGCGGGTTCCGCGGGATCTTCATCAACGCGGCGGACAGCGCCGAAGCGCTTTTGGAGAAACGGGAGGAGATGCACCGGCGGCTTGAGGAATATGTAAAGCGATGAATTTCACGGAGACGCAAAAGAACAGGCTCGGCGAGCTCGGCGCGGACGAGGCCGCCTGCGAGGAGTCCTTCGAGGACGCGAAGGCGCGCGACGCGGCGTTCCGCGAGCTGGAGCGGAGGCTCGTGGCGCGGGAGCGCGGGAAGATCGCCACCCTGCTGCACGAGAAGCACGTTTCGCTGGCGGCGGGGATCATCGGCTCGCTCGAGGGCTGGCTGCAGGGCGACGCGGGCTTCACGAAGGTGTCGACGCCGACGATCATCCCTCTGGACATGCTCGACAAGATGACGATCACGGAGGACGACCCGCTCCGGGAGCAGGTGTTTTACGTCGGGAAAAACCGCTGCCTCCGGCCGATGCTCGCGCCGAACCTGTACACGGTCATGCGGGAGCTGCGGCGCATCACGCGCGAATGCGTGCGCATCTACGAGGTGGGCTCGTGCTTCCGCAAGGAGTCGCAGGGGGCCCAGCACATGAACGAGTTCACGATGCTGAACCTCGTGGAGATCGGCACGGAGGAAGGGACGCAGATGGCGCGCCTCGAGGCCCTGGCGGAGGGCGCGATGGCGGCGGCGGGCATCACGGGCTACACGCTCATCAAGGAGTCCTCGACGGTCTACGGCGAGACGGTCGACATCGAGTGCGGCGGCGTCGAGATCGCCTCGGGGGCCTACGGCCCGCACGTGCTCGACAGCGCGTGGGGCGTGTTCGACCCGTGGGTCGGCATCGGCATCGGCATCGAGCGCGCGGCCCTGGTCAAGGGCGGCTACCGGACGATCAAGCGCGTGGGGCGCAGCACCGGCTATGCCGACGGCGTCACGCTGAACCTGTGAGGCGGGCGGCATGACGCGGCTGCGCACAAATTGGATCTCCGCGATCCCCCACGGCATGGAGGCGTACGGGCAGCGCGTCCGCGCGTTGACCGGGCTCGACGCCCGGGCGCTCGCGGCGCGGGCGGCGCGGCGCATGGACGCGGTTTTCTCCTTCGGGCTGGACGCATCGCTCCTGGAGGCGGATGCGCTGGCGCGCGTCAAGGCGGCCTTCGTCCGCGTGACGACGGGCGAGGGGGTCCTGGGCGGCTTCGACGAAGCGGTCGCGGCGATCGCGTCCTACTACGGCCCTTCCGTATTTGTCCCCGCCGAGGCGGACGTGGACGGGCTCTACCAGGCGGCGGCGCGCGGCGCGGACCTCGTGATCCTCGCCGACGACCGGCGCTTCCTGGCGCTCAACCTCCGCACGGGCTGCGTCTGCGAAAACGACATGTCGACGGCCTTCGGCTACGCCGAGGCTTTGGCCGCGATGGCGGAGCGGGCGCGGGGCCTGCCGGAGCCGGAGGGCCTCGCGGGCGAGGACGTGCTCGTGCTCGGCGCGGGGCCGGTGGGCCGCTACGCGATGCAGGCGCTGGCGGCGTGCGGGGCGAAGGTGTTCGTTTACGACAAAGACGAGGGGAAGACGCGCGACGCGTGCGGCGGCGGCGGCGTCGCGAAAAGCGAGATCGGCCGGTTTTGTTATTTGCTCGACGCCACGAACGAAGGCGGCTGGCTTTCCACCGAAATGCTGCACCCGGAAGCCCTCATCGCGGCGCCCGGCGTGCCGCCCTCCCTTGACAAAACCGCCTCTGGCGTATATAACAACCGTATATTTGCGGATCCGCTCGAGACGGGCACCATCGTGATGCTCGCGGGCGCGATCGCGCGGAAAAGCATGGGGTGCGGATCGGATGGATCACAAGGACTCTAAATCCTTGCAGCTGGGTGAGACTCCCGGGCATCTCGCCAATTGTTCGCTATAGTAAAGCCGCGGAGGCGGCGCGCGGTGGAGACTTCGTGGAGACCAAACGGTATTATCGCAAAAATGTAGAGCTCTACCTCCTGCTCGAGAAGATCAAGCTCTGGCCCTCGCGCCGGGGCGTGCTCCACGGCATCCGCGAGCTGACGCTGAGCGGCAAGTTCATCACGATCACGACGCACTGCGGCAAGACGTTCCGCGTCTACAACAGCCGCACGTCGCGGGCGGCGCGCTGGCTGCGCAACAAATGGGTGGCGCACCCCTGCCCCGACTGCCGCGTCCCCGAGTGGAAGATCGAGAAGTACAGCAAGACGTTTTTCGAGAGCTACGGGAGCGATTTGCGGAAGAAGGACGGGGAGTAGCGGCTACCGATTTGCAATCGAGTACGCGAGCCAACGCGCAATCCGCAGACTCGATGCAAAATCCGCAGGAAAACAGCCCTCCTCACTACCAAATTTCAATCGAGTACGCGAGTTGCGTTCCAATCCGCGTACTCGATGCAGAATTGGTATTAGAGAAACCGCAAAACCGCGGCTCACTGGCTTGCAGTCCTGCCCTGCTTGTGAGATAATGCTTTCATAATCAATTGAAAAGGGGTGCCTACTGGTCGGCATTATCGCCGCCAACGGCTGAGATGGATACGGGGTCTTCCCGCGCGCCAAACCCTCGGAACCTGATGCGGATAATACCGACGGAGGAAGAAAGATGGAAAACACTACTATTCAATCGCAATCACTGAAAAAGGGCTGGGAGCTGCGCGACGTCATCATGATGGGCGTCATCGGCGTCGTCTTTGCGGCCATCTACCTGGTGTCCACGACGCTGTGGATCGCGCTGCAGACCGCGCTGACGCCCTTCGGGCTCGCAGCGTTCGCGGTCGAGATCGTGTACGGGATTTGGTTCATGGCCGGGTCTTTGGCCGCATTCATCCTGCGCAAGCCCGGCACAGCCTTCACGGCGGAGTTCCTCGCCGCGATCATCGAGATGTTCATGGGCAATTTCGGCGGGCCGCTCGTCGTGCTGTTCGGCGCGATCCAGGGCGCGGGCAACGAAGCCGGCTTCGCGGTGTTCCGTTACCGTAGGTTCGGCCTGCCCGCCATGTGCATGTCGGCCATCCTGGCCGCTGTCTTCAGCTTCGTCACGGAGGTGTTCACGGGCAGCGTGGAGCTGCTGTCCCCGGGGTTCGTGCTCGCGAAGCTCGGCCTCAGGATCGCCAGCGCGATCGCGTTCACGGGCGTGGTCTGCTGGCTGTGCGGCAAGGCGCTCGTGCGCACGGGCGTGCTGAAGAGTTACCCGGCCGGCGGCGACGCGAAGCCGGCGGCAATCCTCGACGACTGATCGGCGGCAGTATTATTATTCAAAAAAAGGAGATGGCTATGAAAAAGATCAACGTGACGCTCGACTGGTTCCCGAATACAAACCATACGGGGATGTTCGTGGCGCTGGAAAAGGGGTACTACAAAGGCGAGGGGCTCGACGTCGCGATCGGCGGCAAGGTGCACGGCGTCATGACGACGGAGGGGGCGGACGTGGTCGTCTCGCCGCAGCCGACGCTGCTCGTGGGGATGGCGGCGGCGGAGCGGATCACGGCCGTGGCGGTGCTCACGCAGCGGTGCGACTCGGGGATCCTATCGCTCAAGGAGGCGGGGATCACGCGCCCGCGGGAGCTCACGGGGAAGCGGCTGACGCATTGGGACCAGGCCTGGTTCCACTGCATCGTCGGCAAGGCCGTGGACGACGACGGCGGCGACTACGGCAAAGTGGAGCTGATCCAGAAGGACGTGGGCGACATCGTGGCGACGCTCGGCGCGGAGGCGGACGCGACGTGGATCTACAAGAACTGGGAGTACTTCGAGATGCGGCACGCCGGGAAGGACGTCAACTACTTCGCGTTTGCGGATTTCGGGGAGCTCTACGACTTCTGTGCGCCGGCCGTGACGGCGAAGCACCACCTCACAGACGGCGACCCGGAGGCGCTCAAGGCCTTCCTCGGCGCGACCGACCGCGGGTATATCGACGCGGCGGCCGATCCGGAGGAGGGAGCCGCGCTGCTCCACCGGCACATGGACGGGTGGGATCTGCCGCTCGTGCTCGAGAGCCAGAAGTACGCGTCCGGGCTCTACCTCGCCGCGGACGGGCATTGGGGGCATATGCGCCCGGCCCGGTGGGACAACCTCGCGGACTGGATGGCCGCGGAGAAGCTGACGCCGGGGAGGATGCCGCGTGAGTTCACCAACGAGTTCCTCCCAGAGTGAGCCGGGGGGCGGCGCGCTCCTTCTCGAGGGGGCGCTGTTTTCCTATGAAAAGGACGGCGGGCACCCGGCGCTGAACGGCCTGTCGCTGGCGCCAGGCCCCGGGAAGATCACGGTGCTGACTGGCCCGTCCGGCTGCGGCAAGAGCACCCTGCTCTACCTGCTCGCCGGCCTCTACCCGAAATACGCAGGCACGCTCCTCTCCGGCAGTGCGCGGCTCGGCGGGGAGGACACGGCTGGGATCCCGCCCGAGCGCCGCGCGCTTTTGGTCGGCATGATGTTCCAAAACCCCGACCTGCAGTTTTGCATGGACACGGTGGAGAACGAGCTGATCTTCTGCCTGGAGAACACTGCGGCCGCGCCCGGGGCCATGGACGGGAAGGTGGCCGCCGCGCTCGATTTTTGCGGAATAACAAACCTTCGGCACCGCAAGCTCCAGACGCTCTCCGGCGGCGAGAAGCAGAAAGCCATGCTTGCGTGCATTGTTTGCACGGACCCCGCGTGGCTGCTGCTCGACGAGCCGTTTGCGAACATCGACCGGGGCAGTGCGGGGGAGATCGCGCGGAAGCTGCGGCAGCTCGTGGACGAACGCGGGAAAAGCGTCGTGGCGGTCGACCACAAGCTGGACGTGTGGGGCGCGGTGTGCGACGAGGTCAAGGTGCTCGGGGCCGGGGCCGGGATGCCCCTGCTGGAGGGGGTCTGCCCGCGCGGGGCGGGCGGCGGGGCGGCGCTTTCGCCGCTGCCCGGGCTCGGCGTCGACATCCCTTCGCGGCCGTACCGGGCGGGGGGGGCGCTGCCCCCGGCAAAGCCTGCTCCAGATGCGGACGCCGCCGTCCTGTTGACCTTGGAAGATGTCTCGGTCTCCGCCGGGGACGCGCCCGTGATCAGCGGCCTTTCCGCCTCTTTCGAGAAGGCGCGCATCCATGCCATCCTCGGCGCGAGCGGCGCGGGCAAGAGCACGCTCCTCGAGGCGGTCTGCGGGTTCCGCAAGTACACGGGCAGCATCCGGGTCGGCGGGCGCGAAGTCAGCAAGATCCCCGCGAGGCAGATCGGCGGGAATGTCGGCTTCGTATTCCAAAACCCGCAAGACCAGTTCGTCGCGCCCACCGTGCTGGACGAGGTGATGACCGGGCTGCGGTTCGGGGCGCAGGGCGGCCAGCTGTCCAAAGAGGAAAAAGACGCGGAGGCGGAGCGCGTGCTGCGCGCGGCGGGGCTGTGGCGGTACCGCGCACTCTCGCCGTATATGCTCAGCCAGGGGGAGCAGCGACGGCTCGCGCTCACCGCCCTGCTCGCCTACCGCTGCCGGCTGCTCGTCTGCGACGAGCCCACCTACGCGCAGGACCTCTCCTCCCTGACGGGCCTGATGGACCTGCTGCTCGAGCGGGTGCGCGGCGAGGGGATGACGCTGCTCCTCTCCACGCACGACCGCAAACTGGCCCGCGACTACGCCGATAGGGCCTACGTATTGGAAGGGGGGGCGCTCCATGCGGTCGATCGACCCGACCTGTAAGTTTTTCGGCGTGCTCGTGTCGGCCGTCGTCCTGGCGATCTTCTACGTGCCGGAGCTGAATTTCTACGTGCTGGCCGCCTGCGCCCTCGCGACCGCGCTGTCGCGCGTCCCGGCCAAGCACATGCTGCTGTTCCTGCTGCCCGCCGGGCTCCTCGCCGCCGGGCTGTACTTCTCGGCCTATCATTTTTCCAGCGACACGGTCGTCGGGGCGCACCGCCAGATGTTCACGGACGCGCGCGTCCTCAACGGCCTGCTCCTGTCCGGGCGGCTGCTCGCCTTCGCCGGGCTGGGCATGCTGTTCTCCCTCACGACGAACAAGGTGGACTTCATCCGCTCGCTCAACCAGCAGCTCCGGGTCCCCTCCAAATTTGCGTACGGCATCATCGCCGCGTGGGGGATGTTCCCGAAGATGGCGGGGGAGTACGCCAAGACGCGCGCGGCCTTCCGGGCGCGGGGGCTCTCCGCGGGCTTCGTGTCGCCCGCGCTGCTCGTGCCGCTGCTCGTCAAATCCGTCCGCTGGTCCGAGGCGATCGCCATCGCGATGGAATCCAAGGGCTTCGGGGAGGCGGAGGCGCGGACGCACTACCGCGTGTACCGATCCGGCGCCCGGGATATCCTCTTTCTCAGCCTCCCCCCGGTCGCTGTTTTGGCCGCGGGCCTGATGCTCGGGTAGCCAGCAGGGCTATTATTTTTTCAAATATCGCACCAAATGGCCCTCTTATAGAAAAGCCCCAAAAAGCTGCAATGAAGGAATAAATCGTGAGAACACTAGCAACAATAGCAAGAATCTCAGCAAGTTTGCTCCCCCCTCCAGTATTCACGGCGACGGCATTCGAGCCAATAGCCACTGCGCCTTCGTTGCCGTCTATGTTGTACTGGTTTTCAATATAGGTCCCGCTTGCATTGCGCGCATCAAGCCTGACAAACGCACTGCTGCTTTCAGTCTGCTCTTGACGATCGGCCGCGAATTTGACTTCGTTGGTTATCACGAGGGCGGTTGCGGCGATATCCTTGTCAATCCTGAGCAAATACTCCAATACGATCATTTCGCCAACAGAGCAAGCGCCTATGTCAACGCCTCCAAGCATTGTGGGATCGCCTGCAAGGTGTTTATTAGCACTCTCATTATTTGACAGGGTCAAGCTATCATCCACAAACTGCAGCCCATCCTCCAGCTTTGCCCTTACAATGACGCTTTGCAATTCGCGATCGGAGATGTTTTTGAACTGAACCTTGACCTGAACCAAATCGCCTTCTGTCAAGTCAAGCGTGGAACCCCATGTTTCCGATGCGCCATACTCCTTGATAGATGTCGTAACGATATCGTTTTCCACAATCGTGTCTTGACTCACAAACTGCGGTATGATGTCGAAGAAAATCCAGCCTGAATACTCGTATCCCCCGGGGAAAACGCCATCGAATGCCCGGCTGCCGTCATCGTAATTTGAATAACCCAGCTTGACACCATTGGAGGAGAATATGGAATCCGACAACGGTACATAGCCTTCATGTTCCGCTGTCCAGTTGTTATTATACTTATACTCGACAGAGCCCGGAATGTACCTGATGTTGAATGGCTGGTCTGAAACGAGCTCGCAATCATCCCAAATACTCTGTGGAGTAGCATTGTCAGCATTGATAAAAGCGGTGATGACTTTGTGCGTGTCGGGCTCGGGCGTCGAAACATTGACAAGCGCCCTCGTGTTTTTCGCTGAAGTCGATTCACCAACATTATGAACCAAAATCCGTACCCGGTAGGTCTTCCCTTCTTCGACGTGCAATTTGCTTTCATCGGGCGCATTTGGCTCGGAAGAGTTCCAATCATCCCCCGGCGACCCCTTCTCCTTGATATTCATGAACTGTCTTTCGTCGGTTGCAAATGTTGACATCCATTCGGCATCGGCGATGTCTTCAATTGATTCGTCAACGATGCTATTAAATGCAACCAGCCCGGTTGTGTCATCTCCTAAACTGAAAGTATCCCTTCCCGGCCCCCATGCTCCAAGAAGCAACAATAAAGGTACAAAAACCGCCCCCGTTCGTACTGGGCGCATGATCGTCCTTGTTTTCTGGCAGTTGCTCATCAACTTGATCTCCATCTCTTACCGTCGCAATGAACCGTGTATTCTATTCTATCATGGATGGAGAGAGTTCTTGTTTGCCAATTGGCATACTGCCATGGTTCCTACGAAACCGATTTTGCATCGAGTTCGCGGGTATCACGCCAATCCGCGAACTCGATTGAAATTTGGTAGCCAGGGGGCCTGTTTTCTTACCGATTTTGCATCGAGTTCGCGGATTGCGCTCCTGGCCGCGAACTCGATTGCAAATTGGCAGCGAGTTCGACCCTCATGCGGTATGCCATATGGTATGCCCTATGTAGCCCGTTCGAACGTGCCGAGCGGGACACGTCACTTGTGGTATGATACAGGCATGATAGAAACCGTTTTTTCCGTGGAGCTCCCTGTGGGGGAAACCTTGCAGCTGCAAAAGAACCGCATCCTGGGCGGGGGCGCGAAGAAACGCGTCTGCGTCGTGACGGGCACGCATGGCGACGAGCTCGAGGGCCAGTACGTCGCCTACCTGCTCGCGATGGCCCTGCGCGCGCGCCCGGAGCTGCTCGACGGCATCGTCGACATCTACCCGGCGATCAACCCGCTCGGCATCAACTCGATCAACCGCAGCTCGCCGCTCTCCGACCTCGACATGAACCGCCTCTTCCCCGGCAGCGCGGACGGCAACACGACGGAGGCCTTCATCGACGCGGTCACGCGCGACATCCGCGGTGCGGACATATGCATCGACATCCACGCGAGCAACATCTTCCTCACGGAGCTGCCGCAGGTGCGCGTCGGGGAGCGCATGGCGAAGGACCTCGTGCCGCCTGCGCGCCGGCTGAACATGCCGATCATCTGGGTGCACGCGAACGCGACCGTCCTCGAGAGCACGCTGGCCTACAGCCTGAACGAGCTCGGCACGCCGACGCTCGTCGTCGAGATGGGCGTGGGCATGCGCATCACGCCCGCGTTCGGCGAGCAGCTCACGCACGGCATCCTGCACCTGATGGACCATATGGGCATGTGGGGCGAGAAGGTGCGCATCACGCCCGCGACGCTCGTCGGGCGCGACCGGCACGTCACCTTCCTGAACGCGGAGTCCTCGGGCATCTTCATCGCGGAGACGCGCGTCGGTCAGACGGTCGGCGCCGGCGAGCGCATCGGCTTCATCGCCGACCCCGTGCGCGGGGAGCTCATCGAGGCCGTGACAAGCCCTGCCGAGGGCCTGCTCTTCACGATCCGCGAATACCCCGTGGTCTACCAAGGCTCCCTGATGGCGAGGATATTGAATAATTGAAACGACAGACGCTTTTCACGATTGATACGATTTACAGGCAGCCGCTCGCGGTGGAGGGGCTCTTCTTTTCGGACGCGCCGGGCGCCGAGCCCGCCGTCGCCGTCGTCGGCGCGCTGCGCGGGGACGAGGTGCAGCAGATGTATATCTGCTCGCTGCTCGCCGGCGCCTTGTCGCGCCTGGAGCAGGAGGGCGGGCTCGCCCGGGGCAAGAAGATCCTCGTCGTGCCCTGCCTGAACACCTTCTCGATGAACATCGGCGCCAGGTTTTGGGCCGTGGACAACACGGACGTGAACCGCATGTTCCCCGGCTACGACCGGGGCGAGACAACGCAGCGCATCGCGGCGGCGCTCTTCGCCGAGCTGCGCGGCTACGCCTTCGGCGTCCACCTCACGAGCTTCTACCAGCGCGGCAATTTCATGCCCCATGTCCGCCTGTGGGAGACGGGCTACCAGGACGCCGCGCTCGCGGACGGCTTCCGCCTACCCTACGTCATCCACAGCGCCCCGCAGCCGTACGACACGACGACGCTCGCCTATAACCTGCAGATCTTCGGGGCCCAGGCGTTCTCAGTCTATTCCCGCAACACCTCCACGATCCACGAGAAAAGCGCGCGGCGCGCGCTCCGCGCGATCCTCGCCTTCCTCGCCGCGCAGGGCTGCCTGAGCGCGGCCGGCGCGGAGCGGGAAGGCGCGCCCGCCGACCCCGCCTACCCCGACAGCGCCGCGCCGCTGCACATCGCGGCGGACGCGCTCCTCACCGTACTCTCCACGCACGGCGGCCTGTACTTCCCGTCCCGGGAGCCCGGCGACAGCGTGGCAGAGGGCGACGCGCTCGCCTCCATCCGCGACCCCTTCACAGGGGAAGAGAAGGAGCTTGTGCGGGCGCCCGCGCCCGGCCGCGTATTCTTTTCGCACGAAGGGAACCTGATCGCAGGCCACGACGTCTGCTTCCGCATCATCCAGGAATGATCACTGCTGCATGTCCGCGGCGCGGATCTCCTTGAGCTTCGCCGCCACGGACTGGGTCTGGCCGCCCTGGCCGAAGAAGACGCCGCGCTCGATCGGGCAGTCAGTGTAGTCGCGCCCCACGGAGAACAGCAGGTAGTTGCCGCCCACGGCGCAGTCGTGCGTCGGGTCGACGCCGCGCCAGACGCCCCCGTCGTAGACTTCGGCCCACGCGTGGCTCACGCCCTCGCCCACGAGCAGCCCGTTGCAGTAGCGCGCCGGGATGCCGCGCAGGCGGCACAGCGCGAGGAAGACATGGGTGAAGTCCTGGCAGACGCCGACGCCGGCCGCCAAAGCGTCCTCGGCCGTCGTCGACAGGTCCGTTATTCCGGGCTCGTACGCGAGGGCGGCATGGACGCGGTGGGCGATCGCCAGCGCGGCCTCCAGCACGGAAGCCCCCTCCGGGACGTCCGCGAGCAGCGCCGCGAGCGACCCGCAGGGCCGCGTCAGCTCCGACGGGTAGGCGTAGACGGGGTTGAGCGCCTCCTTCGTCGCGTTCTTCGGGGAGATGAAGACCTCGCCCTCCGAGGTGTAGTGGAAGGAGGTGTGGCCGAACGGGATGTTGCCCGTCTGCACGAGGTTGCCGAAGCCGTCCGTCAGCTCCTCGTGGCGGACGTAGGGCCTCAGCGTCAGCTCCGCGCGCACGACGCGCTGCCGGCCGCAGGTCTTGGGGAGGCAGCGCAGCAGGAATTGGTGGTCGCTCACGGGGGCGTCAAAGTCGAGGAACACGTCGTAATGGAAGGTATACCACTTCATAATATAAACAGGTTCTCCACTGCTTCGATGATGGCCCGCCGCTCGGGGAGGCCGCCCTCCATGAGGGCCTCCGTGAGGACGACGTGGCTTTGCGGGTCCACGGGCAGGTGCGTGCGGTTCATGCGGTAGACGAGCATGCGCAGCTCGCGCTGGATGTCCTCCTGCCGGATGCGCAGCCGCCCGTACATGCTGATGCGCTCGACGCTGACCGCCGCCTTGAGGATGTTGCGGATCGCCTCGTCCGCGATATGGTCGTCGCAGCTGCCGCGGAACGCCATGATGTCGTCGAGGGCCCACTGCAGCGCGACGGCCGGTGCCTCGCTGCCCTTCGCGAGGCCGATCGCGTTCACGGCCATCTGCAGGTAGGACAGCGTCGTGGAGCTGATCGTCTCGCGCAGCACCATGCCGTTGCCGAGCATGTGGTCCGCCGCGCAGGCGACCGAGTCGGGGTTGTCCGCGTCGAAGAGGAAGCCCCGGAAGAAGCCCTCCACGTCCGGGTAGACGTTTGGGATGTCGAGCGCGGCGCACACGGCCGCGTAGTCCGGCTCGCCGTCGATCGCCTCGTCGTAGAAGTCGAGCATGAACGACAGCGTCGTATAGACGCGCTCGTTGTAGCGGCCGAGCCAGTACAGCCGGTTCGTCTTGCTCAGCACATGACCCATGTGTCTTTGAACCCCCCTCCCTGCGACGAGTTGACGATATAGCTGTCGGGGTCCGCCGTGAAGCGCGTGAGCCCGCTCTTCCACACGACGGTCTTCTTGCCGGACAGCACGTAGGCGCGGAAGTCCGCCTTGCGCTCCACGGTCTCCCCCTCGATCACCATCGGCATGTCCTTGAACTCGACGACCTCCTGCGCGATAAAGCGCCGCGGCTCCGCCTCGATGCGGGCCTTCAGCTCGTCAAGCTTTTCCTTTGACAGGGCGTTCCCGAAGAGCACGCCGTAGCCGCCCGCCTCCGCCACGTCCTTGATGACGAGCGTGTGCGCCTTCTCGAGCACGTACTTCCTATCCTTCTCGTAGAAAGGCAGGTAGGTCGGCGCGTTGTGCAGGATCGGTTCCTCGCCGAGGTAGTAGCGCACCATTTCGGGCACGAAATAATAAATCCCCTTGTCGTCCGCGATGCCGTTGCCGGGCGCGTTGAGGATTGCGACGTTGCCCGCGCGGTAGGCGCTGAGGAGGTTCGGCACGCCGATGAGGGACTCCGCGTTGAAGTAGAGCGGGTCCAGGTAGTCGTCGCTGATGCGGCGGTAGATGCTGCCGACGCGCTGCTTCTCCGCGCCGCTCAGGTAGTAGAGGACGTTGTCCTCCACGACGAGGTCTCCCGCCTCGGCGAGCACGGCGCCGCTCATCTCCGCGAGCAGCGAATGCTCGAAGTAGGCCGCGTTGAAGCGCCCGGGCGTCATGATGAGGTTGATGCCGCCCCGGTTCACGTGGTCGAGCGTGCGCTTCAGCAGCTCCCCGTAGTCGCGGTTGTCGACGACCCTGTTGTTGCGGAACGTCGAGGGGCTGACCTTGCGGCAGAGCGTCCTGGCGATGAGCGGGTAGGACGCGCCCGACGGGACGCGCAGGTTGTCCTCGAGGATGACCCAGTCCCCGTCCACCGACTCGACGAGGTCGATGCCGGAGATGTGGCTGTAGATCCCCTTCGGCGGCGTGAAGCCCTCGCACTGCGGCAGGTAGCCGGTGGCGCGGTAGATGAAATCCTCGGGGATGACGCCGTCTTTCAGGATGGTTTTTTTGGAGCCGTAGATGTCCTTCAGGAAAGCGTTGAGCGCGTCGACGCGCTGGGAGAGGCCCTTTTCGAGCTTCGCCCACTCCGTGCCGCCGATCGTGCGCGGGATCGCATCAAAGGGGAACAGCCGCTCGTTGAACACGCCGTTTTTGTAGATGCCGAATTTGACGCCGTAGCGGCTCAGCTGCTGGTTGATCTGCGCTGCGCCGCGAATCATGGATTCCATCTGCGTTCTCCTTGCCCTACCTGTTTCGCGTGACGGCATTGTACCACGAATCCGGGGCTGCGTCAAGGCTTATTTGATTGAATTTTCTGTGAATTCCAAATTTATAGAATTGTATTGCTATTTCTGCTTTCATGTTGTATACTTTTCCTCGGCAAGCAGTTTTTGATTGGTGGATCCCGACGGATGAGGTGGGGGATATGGTTGAAATTTCAGTCAATGATGTGGGTATGGTCTATAGCCGGAACGAGACCGTCGCGCTGGAGGGCGTGACGCTCGACGTCGAAAAAGGCGAGTTCATCTCCCTCCTCGGGCCGTCCGGGTGCGGCAAGACGACGTTGCTGCGCATCATCGCAAACCTACTCGAGCCTACGTCCGGCACGGTCACGGTGGCCGGCGGCACGCCGGAGCAGGCGCGCAAGAACCGCAAATACGGCATCGTGTTCCAAAGGCCTGTGCTGCAAAGCTGGCGCACGGTGCGCAAAAATATCGAGCTCCCTTTGGAAATCATGCACGTGCCGCCGGAGGAGCGCCGCGCGCGCAGCGACGCGATGCTGAAGATGATCCGGCTGCGCAATTTCGTGGACGCCTACCCCGACGAGCTGTCCGGCGGCATGCAGCAGCGCGTGGGAATCGCGCGGGCCCTCGTCATCGAGCCGGAGATCCTGCTCATGGACGAGCCGTTCTCCGCGCTGGACGAGTTCACGCGCGAGCGCCTGCAGGGCGACCTCCTCTCGATCTGGCAGGAGTCAAAGAAGACGATCGTCTTCGTCACGCACAACATCGCGGAGGCGGTCTACCTGTCCGACCGCGTCTGCGTCTTCTCCCCGCGCCCGGGGCGGCTGTCGGCCGTCGTGGACGTGAAGCTCCCGCGCCCGCGCCCCCCGGAGATCCGGGACACGGCGGAGTTTGTGGAGTACGTCGCGCGCGTGCGCGGCAGTTTCGAGGGGATATAAGGGATGGGCAGGCTCAGAAGGCTCACGGATTCGAACCTCTTCGTCACGATCGTCTGGATCGCGGCGCTCGTCTGCGTCTGGGAGATCGCGGCCTCCTACATCGAGACCGTGAAGCGCACGCCGGAAAACGTCCTGCCGCATTTGTGGCAGATCGGCCAGTCCGTCGTGAGCACAAAGCCCGTCGCGGGCGGGCAGACGGCGCTGCAGATCGTCCTGACGGCGGCGGCGGCGACGCTCTCGCGCGCGGGGCTCGGCTTCGTCATCGGCGCGGGGCTCGGCTTCGTGCTCGCCCTGCTCATGAAGCTGTCCGGCATCGTGGAGAAGATCGCGTTCCCTTACCTCATGATCATCCAGATGATCCCCATCCTCGGGATGGCGCCGATCGTGCTCGGCATCACGGGCGACATCGGGGTCAGCCGCGTCGCGATCGCGGCCATCCTGACGTTCTACCCGGTCGCGGCGAACACGCTCGCGGGGCTCAAGTCGACGGAGCCGGAGAAGGACAGCCTCTTCCGCTCGTACGCGGCGACGCTGCCGCAGACCTATGTCAAGCTGTACATCCCGGTGGCGCTGCCCTACCTCTTCACGGGGCTGAAGATCGCGGCGCCGCTCGCGGTGACGGCATCGATCCTCGTCGACACCCTCCAGGGCGACGGCGGGCTCGGCTGCATGCTCTCGCAGTCGCTGAAGCACGCGATGTCGATCTTCGTCTTCTGGCAGATCGTCTTCCTGTCGGCCATCGTCGGGGTGCTGAGCCTGAACGCGATGGTGTGGCTGGAGCGCCTCGTGCTGCCGAACGAAAGGAGGAAGGGCAAATGGAACAAAGCCTCCGAAGCCGAATCGGCAGCGTAGCCCTGCCCGCCCTCTTCGCCGTCCTGCTGCTGTTCCTGTGGCAGACCCAGCTGCTCCACCGGATGCTCGGCACGGACACGTTCGTGCTGCCGCTCCCGAGGCATATCGCGCAGATCCTCGTAGACAACCCTGTGAAGATCGCGGAGAACCTGCGCGCGACGTGCAGCGTGATGTTCTCCGGGCTCGCGATCGGGTGCCTGCTCGGCTACGGCATCTCCGTCGCGGCCGCGCTCTTCCCGAAATGGGGCTCGGGCGGCCTACGCGTCATCGGCGCGTTCAATGCGGTGCCGATCGTGGCGCTCGCGCCCGTGGTCATCAACCTGACGCGCGACGCGTCCGACGATGTCGAGGTCCGCAGCACGATCGCGAAGACGATTGTCGTCGCCCTGCTCTGCGCGGTAGCGATGAGCATCGGAGCCTACCGTGGCCTCACGGATCTGCAGCCGTTTGCGGAAGACCTTTTGAAATCCTACGCCGCGGACCGGAAGACGGTCTTCCTGAAGCTGCGGCTGCCGAACAGCGTGCCGCACATCTTCATCGCCCTGCGCGTGATCGTGCCAACGAGCGTCATCAGCGCGCTCATCACGGAGTATTTCGCGGAGCACGTCATCGGCATCGGGCGCATGATCAGGGACAACATCACGCTCGCGCAGTACGCGACCGCGTGGGCGTACATCGTGGTGGCCTGCGCGCTCGGGATCGCCAGCTACGCGGTGCTGATGCTGGCGCAGCGGCTGATCTGCGGCAGGCGGTGGCGGATATAGAGACGAAAGTCCTGCAAGCAAGTTATTGAAATAGTTATTTCAGAGAGTGTGAAAGGAGAACACGAGATGAAAAAGAAGATTGGGTTGGTATGCGCGCTCGTCATGATGGCGGCGCTCCTGCTCGCGTCCTGCGGCGGCGGGGGCAGCAGCGCGGAGACGGAGATCGGCTCGGCGGAAGTCCCCGAGGCGGCAGGCGGCTCGTCGGGCGCGGGCGCGGAAGGCGCGTACTTCAGCGCGGACGCCACGGCGGAGGAGGTGCTGACGGCGGCGGCGACGGAAGGCAAGGTCGGCAACTGGGGGCTCGGCAACGAGTACGAGCTGCTGGCGCTGCTGGAGAAATACGGCCTGCCGGACAAATTTGTCAGCCAGGCGTTCGACATGGACGGGTTTGACGAGGACTCGGTGCTGCTCGCATCGGCGATGACGTACAACGAGCTCGGCCTCGTCGTGAACAGCTACGAGGGCGGCTACGGGTACGGCGACACGGTCAAATGGATCGACATGAACGACGAAGGCGTGGCGATGCTCGAGGACAACCTCTTCACGACGCGCGAGTTCGCGGAGGCGAACCCGGAGACGGTCAAGGCGTTCATCTACGCGTCGATGAAGGGCTGGGAGTACGCGGCGGCGAACCCGGAGGAGGCGGCGGAAATCGTCTTTGAGTACGGCTCGTCGGTGTCGCCGGAGCACCAGGCCTACATGGCGGGCGAGGTCGCGAAGCTCGTGGACGCGAGCGTGCCCGTCGGCACGATGGACGAGGCCGCGATGCAGCAGACGCTCGACCTCGCGAAGCAGTACATCAAGCTCGACGACAGCGCGGCGGCGGAGGCCCTGCAGGCGCTGACGCTCGACGACCTCCGCGACACGTCCTACTGGGAGGAGGCCACGGCCTCCGCGGACGGCAGCTTCTCGCCGGAGAAGACCGATGTGAAGATCCAGCTCAAATGGCTGCCGCAGGCGCAGTTCATGGGCTACTATGTGGCGCAGGACAAGGGGTATTACGAGGAGGTCGGCCTGAACGTCGAGATCATCCCGGGCGGCGGCGACATCGGCGAGACCACGGCGGTCAAGAACGGTACGGTCGACTTCGGCGTCACGTGGGTGTCGAACCTGATCTCCGCGAACGCGGCGGGCACGGACCTGCTCGAGGTGGCGCAGGTGTACCAGAAGTCGGGGCTGGTCATGGTGTACAAGATCGGCTGAGGCCGCATGGCGCACGAGACCGGCTGAGGCCGCATGGCGTGCAAGACCGGCTGAGGCTATCGCGCTGCCCCTGAACCGCTATTTCGCCAATATTGCATCGAGTTCGCGGCTGCACGCGTAATCCGCGAACTCGATTGAAAATCGGTCGTTCCGAAGCCGTTTTTTCTACCAATACTGCATCGAGTTCGCGGATTGCAACTCAACTCGCGAACTCGATTGAAAATCGGTAGCGTCGGCGCATCCCGCCGAGACAGTCCGGCCCGCATCGCGGGCTATTCTCATCCGAACAGACGCAGCAGCCAGTTCAGCAGCGCCGGCAGCTGCTTCGCGATGTTCTGGATGACGATCACGATCCTGGCGGGCTTCGTCACCGTGAACGAGACGGTGACGGTCTTCGTTTCCGTGGGCACATAGAAGTTCCAGCCGGACGGTATATAGGGGGAGTCCGTGATCTCGTCCCCGTACGCGACCAGCGTCACCTCCGCCGTGTACGTGCCGGGCGCGAGGCCCGCTTTCGGCCGGACGAGAATGCTCCGGCTGTCCCCGGGCTTCATGGCGCCCGCAGCGTACAGGCTCCCATCGCTGGACCAGACACGCAGCGGCTTCAGCTTCGTGTCCACGAGCGTGAAGGCGTCCGGGTTTGCGCCCGACAGCTTCGCTTCCACATTGGTGACGGCGCCGGTGTAGGGCGGGTTGCCCACGTCAAGGACGCTCATCGTGACCGCCTTGACCGGGGCGTTTTGGTAGCCGCTCGTCACGGAGCCAATGTTCAATTTGCCCTGCGGCTCAACGCGGAAGTCCAGATAGTCCGTATGCGGGACCACGGTGATGGCGCAGGTGACAGTCGTCGGTTTGAGCCCCGTCTTTTCCGTATAATAGACGGTGTAGTCGAAATCGTTCGTCGTGCCGCCCTCCCCTACGGGCGTGCCTGGCGGGTCGTTCCACTCGAACCGCTCAAACGAGCCGCCTTCCTTGATTTCCGGGAAATCCACGTCGGAAAGCGTCGCGCCCTCGTGGATGCTGGCCTCCGTCATGAATTCGTCCGGCGGGATGGGCGGGTGGCCCAGCGAGACGGTGAAGCGGATCTTGAACACCGCCGTGACCCAGCAGTTCGGCTCGTATCCCACCTGCATATACTCCCCGTATGAGGGCCCTTGATAGCCGTGCACGACCCCGGTCACCTCATACGTCCCGGCTTCGAGCTCCGGGTTGCGCTGCAGTTTGACCAGCCCGGAGTTGTCCGTGCCGCCTTCCGGGTATATCACATTGTAGATGGTGATCGCGTCCGTATCGCCCCCTGTAAGCGTTACTTCCGTGTCCCTCATCGGTTCCCCTTCGTTGATGAACCGGAAGTAGAGGGACTCGTCCGGTTCGTCCCCCCCGGTGTACAGCAGATCGCCGAAGTCGATGAGGTTGTACCCGTCCGAAGGCTCGAATGTCACGCCATGGCCCGGCGTCTCCCCCCTCGGCGTCACGGTGACGTCCACCTTGACATGCGTGGGGTTGAACAGATCGTCCCCCGCATAGTAAATGGTGTAATAGAAGGAATTCACTTCCCCGGCTTTCCCGACCGACGTATCCACCGGGTCGTCCCACTCGATGCGCTCAAAGGCCTCGTTCGTTTCCGGGAGCTTCAAATCCGCAAGCGTCGTCCCCTCGTAGACCTCCGCCTTGGTCAAGAGCACCGACGGCGAATACCAGCCCGGATTGCCTTTCGTGATGGTGATGCTGAGCTGGAATTCCGCCTCCACGGTGGCCGTCCCGCCTTCCGGCTGCCCGTCCAGCCACTGCGTGCCGCGGACAACGCCCGTCGCCGTATACGTCCCGGGCTTCAGGAATATGGGGTATGAAAACAGCAGCAACCCTCTTTCCCCCGGCTCAAGGACCCTTTGATCCTCATCAATAAAAATCGCGTTGTATACCCAGCCCATACTATCCTTGCTGGCATTGTAAAAGGACTCGGGAGCCACATAGTCTGAGGCAAAAAACGCATCCACGTCGCCGCCCGTCAGTTCCACTTTGACGTCATGGAGGGGGAGGCTCCCTTCGTAGCGCAGCCAATACTTTTGGAACGCCGGGTTGATGAGGAGCCCACCGCTCGGATAGGGGTGCGTCCCCAAGTCGATTGCGCTTGACTCCTCAAAGACCAACGAGCCCTCGGGCGCCGGCGTATCGTCGTCCTCCTGCGCAGGCTCCACCGTCACGGTGACGGGCTCCTCCTCCGGCTCGGCCGCGATGGCCGGGATATCGACCTCCACATCCTGCCCAGGCTCCGGCTCCGCCTCCGCGCCGTAGCCGGCGGCGACACCCCCAAGCGCAAGCACCAAACACAGCGACAGCCAAAGCGCAATCGCCCGCGCTCCCATAAGAAAACGCCTTCCCACAAGCTTCTTATTCATTTTTCCCTCCTGTCCCGGCAATCGGACCCCGACACGCGGTATGGAAAACCGCTGTCAAATAACAATTATGGAAACATCATGTCACATTTCTGCAACACTGTCAACTTTTTTTGCTCACTCCTGCCCACGCGCCTCGCGCCGGCCCCGGGCGAGCTTCGCCAGCGCCACGATGCCGACCGCCGCGAACACCGCCGCCGTCGCCAGCGCGACGCCGTTGCGCGTGAGCATGCCGCCCTCCGCGAACAGCACCCCGCCGCCGAAGTACTTCCGGAAGGCCGCGACGAACATCGACCCTGCCGCGATCAGCTCGATGGCCGGGATCACCTCAGCCCGCCAGGCCTGCCGCCCTGTGAAGACGTCGCGCACGATCGCCTCGACCGCAAAGAAGCCGATCGACACCAGCGCGCAAAGGAAAAACATATGCGGCGCCCGCGCCCACTCGTACCCGAGGAAATCCGTGACGAAGAAATTGACCAGCAGCAGGGCGACTGTGAAGATCCACCCGTGCTTGTACACCTCCCCGCGGATTTTGAACTGCCGCTCATCGAATTCATCATACCCGTATCGCATCATCATACCTCCATTCATTCCGCCTCTTCCCAGAAGAGGTCATCCAATGTCTTGCCGAGCGCCCTGCAGATGGCGATGCACAACCGCACCGACGGGTTGTAGTCGCCCATCTCAATGGCGTTGATGGTCTGCCGCGCGACGTCGACCCGCTCCGCAAGCTCCTTCTGCGACATGTCCAGCGCCGCGCGCGCTGCTTTGAGTCTCAGGTTTTTGGCCATATAGTCACCTCCGTTGGATAGAATATACTATATATTTTACTTTATGTCAAGTATATACGACACAAAAAATTTTGATATACTACTCCCATGAAGGAAAAGGAACTATTTGTGCTGTGCGACGCGGCGGCCGCCGCCACCGTCGGGGTCTGGGCGTTCGGTGACACGCTCGGCGACGGGAGCGCGGGCGCGTTCGAGCTCACCATCATCCTTTATCTAATAACAATCATTTTTGCCTGCGTCTACCTCCTGCTCTGCACGCTGCGCATGCCGGCGTCGTTCCGGATCTGGGCGCTTGCGACGTCCTGCGCGTTCTGCGTGCTATGCGCGGGCGCGGGCGCCCTGCCGCTCTTCGCGGTCGTGATCCCGGCCTGCGTGTTTTTCTTCTTCCGCGGGAAGAACGCGTTCCTCGTCTCCCTGCTCGCGGCGGTCTGCGCCGGTGGCCTGCTCATGAGCATGCGGGAGGCGCCGGACGCGGGATGGGACGTCGGCGTGTCCCTGTTATTCTATGGGTTCACGGCGTACGTGCTGCACCTCCTGTACCGGCGCGAAGCGGACGCCCTGCTGCTGGAGCGGCGCGGGGGCGAGCTCGAGGCGGCGCGCGAGGGGATCGAGGGCCAGCGGCGCGCGAGCCGGAACGTGGAGCGGGTGACCAAGCTCGAGGAGCGCAACCGGCTGGCGGCGCGGATCCACGACCAGATCGGCCACGGCATGAGCGGGTCGATCCTGCTGCTGGAGGGGGCGGCGGGCATCATGGACCGCGACCCCAAGCAGGCGAAGGAGACGGTGGCGGCGGTCGCGCAGCACCTGCGGGAGAGCGTGGACGAGATCCGGCGCGTGCTGCGGGAGGAGCGCAGCGAGAGCGCGGAGATGAGCCTCGCGCGGGTCGAGCGGGCGCTCGCCGCGTTCGAGGGCGCGCACACGGGGTTCCGGACGGCGTTCGAGCCCGAGGGCGACCTGGACGCCGTGCCGCAGACCGTGTGGCACTGCGTCTACGAAAACCTGCAGGAGGCGCTCACGAATATGCTGAAGCATGCGCCGAAGGCGACGGCGTTCCGCGTGCGCGCGGTGAACCGCGACCGCCTGCTGCGCGTGGAATTTTCGGACAACGGGGGCGCGGCGCCGGGCGATTCGGGTGGCGCCGACGGCTCACCCGGCAGCGGAGCCCCGCCCGCCCAGGGCATCGGGCTGCAAAACATGGAGGAGCGGTGCGCGCTGTGCTACGGCCGCTGCTTCTTCCGGCGCGAGCCGGACGGGTTCCACATCGTGATGACCTTCCCGCTCCGGGAGGGCGGGCCGCCTACAGCCACTTCTTCCGCTTCATGACGACGAACAGGATCGCGCTGACGCCGAGCATGAGCAGCAGCGCGTAGGGGTAGCCGTGCTTCCACGACAGCTCCGGCATATGCGCGAAATTCATGCCGTAGACGCCGGTGATCACGGTCAGAGGCGCGAAGAACAGCGTGATGATCGTCAGCTTGTTCACCGTGTCATTCGTCTTCATCGAGAGGCGGCTGTTATAATTATTCAATACCTCGCTCGACATGCCGTAGAGGCCGCCCGCGAAATCGTTGAGCTTGCGGAAGCCCGCGCCGACGCTGCGGAAATGCGGCAGCTGCGATTTTTTGATCAACGCCATCTCGTCGAGCAGGATCTGGTCGACGAGGTAGTTGACGGAGCGCAGGTTTTTCTTCGACGTGTATGCCATGCGCCGCAGCCGGTCGATGCGCGGGAGCAGGTCCTCGTCCGCGCCCCGGTCGGCGACGATCGCCTCGGACAGGTCCTCCAAAAGATCCTCGAGCGTCTCGAGCATCGCGTAGTAGTCGGTGAACAATTCGTTCAGGAGGAAGGCGTACAGCCGGTTCAAGGCGCCGCCCGCGTCCCCCGGCTTCAGCGCGGCGGCGGCCTCGAGCGCCCGCGCCCGGAGCCTTGCGAGCGGCGCGTGCCCCTCCGCGTCGGCGACGAGCACGAGGGCCCTTTCGGAAACGTACAGATGGAAGTAACAGATGTCGATCCCGTCCCCGCCGAGCGCGAGGTGCGAGAAGGTGAGGAAGTCGTAGCCGCCGGAGAGGACGTGGTGGTTGTGCTCCGCCTGCCCGCGGCATTCCGCCACGGTCGCGCCGTCGAACCCGAACGCGTCCGCGACCGCCGGCAGCTCGCCCGGCGCGCACGCCACGAAGACCGCGCCGCCCGACGCCACGTCTGAAAGAGCCCCGGCCCCCCTGGCCGCCCCCCGCTCAAAATCAAAAATATCCATAATGGTATTGTAACACAGGCGGCCGCCCGGAATGATGTATACTATTGTATATACGTTTTGTAAATAACAAGAACAGATAGGAGCGATTGTTTATGGGAAAGATCCGGATCGTGCTGGCCGACGATGACGCGATCATCCGGCAGGGGCTGTCGATGGTCCTGTCGGCGCGGGACGATTTCGAGGTGGCCGGGACGGCGCAGGACGGCAGCGAGGCGGTGGCCCTGTGCCGGCGCGAGCGGCCGGACGTGGCGGTGCTCGACATCCGCATGCCGGTGATGAACGGCATCGAGGCGGCAGCGGCGCTGCTGGCGGACGACCTCGCCGCGCCGCTGCTGCTCACGACGTTCGACGAGCCGGAGCTGATCGCGAAGGCGCTCGAGGTCGGGGCGCGCGGCTACATCCTGAAGAACAGCCCGCCCGAGCGCATCTTCGCCGCGATCGAGACGGTCGCGCAGGGCGGCACGGTCTTTGCGCCGGACGTGATCGACTACATCCGGGAGATGGCGCTTGCCGGGGCGCCGCGCCGGGGCAGCGGCGCTGCCGGGGCGGACGGCGGCGACGTCTTCGCGGACCTGACGCCGCGCGAGCTCGAGATCGCCTCGCTCGTCGCCGAGGGGCTGTCCAACGCGCAGATCTCGGAGCGGCTCTTTTTGGCGGATGGGACGGTGCGCAACCATATCTCGACGATCCTGGAGAAGACGGGGTTGGAGCACCGGACGCAGATAGCCGTGAAGTACTTTCAGTTGAGGGTTTAGAATTGAGAATTGAGAATTGAGAATTGTGGATTGAGAATTGGGAGGTTTGATTGGTGAAGAAGATTGTGATTTTGAGTTTGGTTGTTGCCGGGATTTTGATTTTTGTTTGTGGATGCGGCTCCGGTCCGGGAGCCGGGGTGGATGAAGGGTCCGTCGCTGTGATGAGCGCTGTGGATGGTGCCGATGCGGACGACGATGCCGGCGAGGTGGATGCCGGGGTGGATGTCGATGCCGGGGTTGACGCTTCTAACGCTGCTGCAGCGGACGGGGAAGCCGCCTGGTTTTTCGAGGTGCAGACTACGGATATTGACGGCGGGGATTTTGACGCCGCTTCCTACCGGGGCGAAACGCTCACGGTGCTGAATTTGTGGGCGACTTGGTGCCCGCCTTGCGTGGATGAGCTGCCTGCGCTCGCGCAGGTCGCGAAGGACTACGAGGGCGACGGCGTCGCGGTCGTCGGCGTGCTGCTTGACGCCGTCGACGCGGCGGGGCAGCCGGACGAGGCGGCGCTCGAGACGGCGCATACGCTGATCGCGGACTCGGGCGTGGACTACCCGTCCATCGTGACGGACGCCCTCTTGTACGACAACCTCGTCTCCGCCACGGAATACATCCCGACGACGCTGATCATAGACAGCGGCGGCAGCATCGTCGACAACTATGTCGGCGGCATGGATTACGACGACTGGTCGGCCGCGATCGAGGAGGCGCTCAAGGAAGCGGCATGATCCGGGGACGGCGTTTCGTTTTCTCGTTGGTTTTGATTGCTGGCGGCGTCTGTCTGCTCGCGCTCGGCGCGGCGCAGGGGCAGGCGGCGGAAGTGATGCAGAAGGCCGTGCGCGTCTGCCTGGAGTGCATCGGCATTGGGTAGGCCGCGCCCCCGCAGCTTCCGGCGCCGGCTGGTCCAGGCGGCGGTGTCCATAGGCACCAACGCGTACCTGCCCGGCTTCGCGAAAGGCACGGTCTACGGCGGCGGGCTGAAGGCCGCCTGCGCGCCGGGGCTCAACTGCTACGCCTGCCCGGGCGCGGTGCTGTCCTGCCCGATTGGCGCGCTGCAGACGCAGGCCGCGAGCGCGGCGCCGCACATCCCATATTATTTGATCGGGTTTTTCCTCGT
Source organism: Eubacteriales Family XIII. Incertae Sedis bacterium (assembly GCA_031272365.1). GTDB lineage: Bacteria > Bacillota > Clostridia > Peptostreptococcales > Anaerovoracaceae > WRFF01. The sequence continues at coordinate 16,316 of JAISTX010000055.1, read as the reverse complement.
CGCCGGCGGCGTGCTCGGGCGCTTCGTCTGCGGCTTCCTCTGCCCCTTCGGCCTCGTGCAGGAGCTGCTGCACAAGATCCCCTTCGCGCGGAAGCTGGGCACCTTCCGCGGCGACCGGCCGCTTCGCGCCCTGAAATACGTCATCCTCGCGCTCTTCGTCGTGCTGCTCCCGCTGTGCGTGGACAACGCGGCGGGCGGCGGGCAGCCGTGGTTTTGCGAGTGGATCTGCCCGGCGGGCACCCTCGAGGGCGGCGTGCCGCTCACGCTCGGCGTCCCCGCGCTCCGACGCGCGATCGGCTTCCTCTTCGCCTGGAAGATGGGGATCCTCGTCGCGCTCGCCCTGCTGTCGGCCGTTCTCTACCGGCCGTTTTGCCGCTACCTCTGCCCGCTCGGCGCGATCTACGCGCTGTTCAACCGGGTCGCGCTGCTGCGCTACCGCGTCGACGAGGCGGCGTGCACCGGCTGCGGCTCGTGCGCGGAGGGCTGCCCGATGGCGCTCGACCCGCGCCGGGAGCCCAACCACCCCGAGTGCGTGCGCTGCGGGAGGTGCACAGGCCTCTGCCCCACCGGCGCCCTGTCCCTGCAGGGGGCCAAGCCCTTCGGCCCCGGTTCAACCCGCCCGCCGTCCTGAAGCACCGGCGGCGCGGGCGCCGCGACACGCAATGCACGGAACAGGTTGCAATTTGGTAGGAAAACCGCCCGTTTTTCTACCAAATCCGCATCTGTTCCGTGCGTTGCGGTGCAAGAGACATCTCTGCGTGAACGCCCGCGCCGCCCCTCAGTAGACCCGCGCTTCCGTCCGGTTGCTGGCGAAGCGGATGCCGGCGAGGACGAAGAGCAGGAGCGCCGCGAGGAGCAGCACCGCCGCGGTAGCGCCCAGGTGCCCGTCGCCCGCCTGATAGGAGGCGACCGCTTCGTTCACCCAGTACTGCGGCATGAAGCGCGCGATGCTCTTGAAGACGGCCGGCACCGTGTCGAGCGGGAACCAGCCGCCGCCGAGCATGGACGTGATCGTCGCCGCCGGCACGAGCACCCCGATGACGCCGTTCAGCGTCGGCGACGCAACGCCGACCAGCAGCCCCAGCCCCACGATGAACACCGAGAAGCACACGGTCAAGAACAGCGTCACGGAGAACGGCACGCCCGTCTGCACGCCGCTCACCACGCACAGCACCGCCGGCACGACCGCCATCGCGAGCGCGAACACGAGGAAGAGCACGCAGTACGCCGCCGTGTATTCGAGCGAGGTCACGCGCCCCGCCTTGAGGCGGCGGTACGTCCCGTCCCTGCGGTCGGCCAGCAGCATCGACGCCCCGAGCACCGCGATCAGGAAGCAGAGCATGTCGTAGATGCTGAGCGCCACGCTGAAGCCCTCCTGCTGCATCTCCTTCTCGAGCAGCGCCGTGTCTTTTTGAATAATATCAACCTCCGTGCCGCCCTCGCCCGCTTCGGCCAGCAACGACGCGAAGACCGCCGCCTCGCCGTCCGCGCCCGCCGCGAGCTCCGCCAGCGAGAGGACGTAGGACTCGATGTAGCCGCGCAGGAAGGCCTCGTTGGCGTAGTCATCCAGCGACAGGACTGTGATCTTCTCGATCCGGGACGCGTCGCCCCTGCTGTCCAAAAGGCTCTGCTCGAACCCGGCCGGCACCGTGATGGCGCAGGAGAGCTGCTTTTCGACGAGCGCGGTCTCGATCTCCGCCATGGTCATATCCGTGCGGGCGTCCATGCCGAGGTCGTCCTCCAGGTAGCGCAGGAAGTCTTTGGCGACCGGGGCGTCCACGTCCTCCGCCGTCACCGCGACATGCACCACGTTCACGGTGTCGTCGGTGTAGGCCGTCATGACCATGTAGCCGACCCAGGCGACGAGGAGAGACATGACAAACGCGAGGAGGAGCGTCTTGCGGCCGCGCAGAAGCCCGTTGCGCAAAAGGATCCAGAAATTTTTCATAGCACGACCGCCTTTCTTTTCAGCAGGAGCGAACCGAGGATGCCGGACGCGGCGATGATGGCGGCGCACACCGCCATCGCGGCCAGCGTCTTTTCGTCGCGGCCGAAGACCGTCAGGTCAAACGCCGCTTCCTGCGCGGCCGCGGGCGGCAGCTTGATGCCGGGGATCGCGATGTCCTTGTTGAACGTGCCGGACATATACAGCATCGCCCAGAAGATGGCCATCAGCGGCGTGTACGGGTTGAACCGCACGAACAGGCCGAAGAGGTTGCACATGCCGGAGACCGCCGCGCCGAGCAGCAGGAAGAAGCAGAAGAGCAGCACGTTGTCCTGCCACCGGTCCGCGTAGGAGGCGCCGTAGAGGAAGTACGCGCAGAGCATCACGACCGCCGCCTGCGCCGCGCTCTGCACGAGGCCGCCGAGCATGTAGCCGAAAAAGATCTGCACGCGCGACTTCGGCGAGGCGGTGATGCGCCGGAGCGAGCCGTCCCTGCGCATCGAGAAAAAGGTCGAGGCGCCGCCGATCCCGTTGCCCATGAACGCGATCATGACGATCATCGCGACCGCGTAGAAATCCATCATGCTGCGGTTGACGCCCGATACCTGTTTTTCCGTCAGGCCGTCGTGGCTTTGGTCCGCGACCGCCAGGATCTCTTCCATGCGCTGTGGGTCGTTTGCCACCGCGACGGCGATCGCGTCGTATTGGCGGGAGAAGCTCTGCGCCATGAAGCGGACGGCGCCCGACTTCACGATGTCCGCGCCCTCGTAGACGGAGATTTTCCCTTCGGAAAACACGAGCCCGGCGTCCGCCTCGCCCGCGTCCACCGCGGCTTTGACGCTGTCCACATCCGCGTCCGCCGCAGACCCGACGATGGTGACGTCCGTGGAATCCCGCAGCGCGTCCAGGAAGGACGCGGTGCCCGTCCGAAAGGCATCGCCCCCCCCTTCCGCGGCCGCCGCGATGCGGATCTCGCCGAGCGGCGCGTCGGGGTTGTCCAGGCTCTGCAGCATCGTCCCGAGCACAAAGCACAGCAGCGCCGGGAACAGCAGCGAGAAAAACATGGCCGACTTGTCGCGGAAATAGGTCAGGATGTAGCTCTTTGCCTGAATGAACATCACGCGCCCTCCTTCGTCAGCTCGTTGCCCGTGAGCGCGAGGAAGGTCGTCTCGAGCGTCGGCGCTTCTTCGGCGAGCGATTTCACGGCAAGCCCGCGCTCCATGAGCGTGCCGATGATCGGCGAGATCGACGGCAGCGTCAGGTCGACGTCCACGCGCAGCTCCGCGTCCGCAAGCGAGGCGTGCTTGACGCCCGGCAGGCGCGAGAGGGTTTCGATGAGCGCGGCGTCCCCCTTGCCGTCCACGCCGACGCGCAGCGTCTTGCGGTCCGTCACGTGGCTGAGCAGCTCCTCCTCCGTGCCGATCGCCGCGAGGCGCCCGTGGTCGATGATCGCGATGCGGTCCGCCAGCTCCTGCACCTCGGGCATATAGTGCGACGTGTAGATGATGGTCGCGCCGCGCTCGTTCAGGGTGCGGATCGAGCCCATGATGAGGTCGCGGCTGCGCGCGTCCACGCCGACGGTCGGCTCGTCCATGATGATAAGCTCCGGCCCGTGCGCGATGCCGCACGCGATGTTGAGCCGCCTTTGCTGGCCGCCGCTCATCTTCTTCGCGCGCTTCTTCGCCTCGTCCGCGAGCCCGACGAAAGCCAGCGCCTCGTCCACGGCCGACTTGAGCGCGGCGCCCGACAGCCCGTACAGCGACGCGAAGAGCGTCACGTTTTCCCGCGCCGTCAGATCCGTGTACAGCGCGATCTCCTGCGGCACGAGGCCGAGGATCCGCTTCACGGAAAACTCCTGCTTCGGCAGCGAAAAACCCGCGATCTCCACCTCGCCGCGGTCGAAGTCCGACAGCGTCGAGAGCACGTTGAGCGTCGTAGTCTTGCCCGCGCCGTTCGGCCCGAGGAAGCCGAAGATCTCGCCCTTCTTCACGGTGAAGGAGAGATTGTCCACCGCCGTGAAGTCGCCGTATTTCTTCGTCAATCTGTTTACATTTACATAGTCCATATCTACTTTTCCTCCGATGGCCATATTATTCAATAAAAAGCGCCTGTCGGCCAGTGACAGGCGCTCATTTCCCCCATGACATTTGTCATGGTCTATGCAATTGTCCGCGGCGCGGCGGGCTCAGTCGAGCAGCTCCATCCGCTTCCCGCAGCAGATCGGGATCTCGTCGCCGGCCTTGAGGGGGATCGTCTTGTTGCAGCTCGCGCAGTACGCCGTGTTGTCCGTCTGCACGAAGATCGGGGAATAGGACGCCGTATCGGCCTCCTTGAGCCCCTCGATGTAGAACATCGCGCCCTTCTGCGGGTTCTCCGCCGGCACGTACGCGCCGACCGGCTCCAGCTTCGACGGATACCCGTTGCAGTCGATGATGAGCCTCCAAAGCTCCTCGAGCTGCACCCTCTCCTGCTCATTTTCCGGCGTGAAAGTCACCAATGCCTTGTCCCGTTCAATCTTCATAGTTCACGTACCTCCTGATGCAGACAGTATACTCCATGCGGGGGGCTCCCGGCAATCCGTCAAAATGTATTATTCATGGCGGATCGCTTCCAGCGAGGAGATGCGGACGGCGCGGCCCGCCGGCGCGATGCCCGACAGCAGCCCGACGCCCGTCGCGAACGCGAGCGCGGCGAGGATGAGCCACACGGGGATCACGGACAGCTTCATGCCCGGCATCATGCTCGAAAGCCCCCCGAGCCCGAAGGCGGCGGCGAGGTCGATGTTGGCGCCGACGCCGAGGAACATCAGGATGTCCGTCAGGTGGTTCAACAGGAAGCTCAGCAGCAGGCTCACGGCCACGCCGGCCACGCCGCCGAGGAAGCCGATGGCCCCGGACTCGAGCAGGAACAGCAGGCGGATGTCCCGGAGCCGGCATCCGAGCACCTTCATCACGCCGATCTCGCGCGTGCGCTCCGTGATGGCCATCGTCATCGTGTTCATGATGTTCAGCGCGGCGACGAAGAGCGACACCGCGGCCAGGCCGCCGAGCATGAGCTGCGTCTGCAAGACCTGCTGCTGGAGCTGCGCGCGCGTCTCGCTCATGGAATAAATCTGGTAGCCGGTCTCCTTGATCCGCTTCTCGACGTCCGGCATCTGCGCGACCTCGTCGACTTTCACATAGACGGTGTCGTAGCCCTCCACGGTCACCTGGGACTCGCCGCCTCCGCCGCCGATGACCACGGAACCGCCATACATGCCGTACCCGCCGCCAGAGGAGGACGAGCCCGCGCCCGTCGCCCTGCGGTGGTCGCTTTCGAGCCGCTTCATGTTTTCGAGGCTCATGATGACGCCGTTTGAGACCATCCAGTCGCTCATCCCGCCCTTGACCATCCCGACGGGGACCAGCTTGTAGTCCTTGTACTTCGTCTCGCCGGTTGCGTCGTCCCAGCCGACGTCCATCCGGAAGACGAGGTCCGCGCCCATGACGTCGAAGAAGAAATCGTCCGGGTTGAGCAGCGTGCCGTCCGCGTCGTACTGCGGCAGGTTGATGATGTTCGTGTAGGTCTCGTCGTACTCCGGGTACATCATGGCGTTCGGCGCCATGGGGCTCTTGCGCGTGTCGCGGAAGGTGAACGGCACCTGCTCGCCGATGAGCACGGGGATGCTGTCCTTGCCGAGGAAGGACGAGATGTCGTACCCGCCCGTGAGCAGCTCGTAGCCCATCGGCGCGATCGCGTCCGGGTCCATGCCGATGAGCATCGCCCCCTCGGATAGATAGCGGCCGTTCCGCCCGCCCTCGATCTGGCCATAAAATTCCGAGCTCTGCACCATCGGCGTCGCCGCGACGACGTGCGGGATCTGCCGGAACTGCGCCACCATGCGGTCGTCGAGATCCGGCGTCCCCTGCTGGGCCCCGTAGCGCATCACCTCGATCTTCGTCAAATCGCCCCAGCCCTGCAGCATCTCGTCCGTCGCGCGGTTCACGGCGATGCCGAGCGAGACCATGACGACGATCGCGCAGACGCCGACCACGACGCCGATGACCGTCAGGACCGTCCGGCCTTTGCGCCGCCGCAGGTTGTCCGTGGAAAAGCGGAAGAGGTCAATTGATCGCATCGTCCCAGAGCGCCTCTTCCTCGGCCTGCTTCCGCCGCCGCCGCCGCACGAGCAGCGGGATGGCGACCGCGCAGGCCGCGCCGGCGCCGATCAGGATCCAGGCCCAGCGCGGCAGGCCCAGCGGCCCGGCCATGGCGCTGTCCTCTTCCATCATCCCCTCGTCGACGTAGACCCCCTCCTCGCCCCTGCCGTCGTTGCCGTCCATGCCCTCCCCGGCCTCGAGCGAAAATTCGTGCCTGAGTTCCTTCAGCTCGCCGCGCGCGTTCTCGTAGGTGACGACCACCTCGCCATCGAATTGGCCCGCGCGCTCCGCCATGAGCGTGAAGTCCGCCAGCTTCTGCTCGCCCCCGGCGACGTTGCCGACGTACTGCTTGCCCTCGAGCGTCGAGAGCCCGTCGCCCGTGACGTCCACCGAAACGTTGCCGACGCTGCCCCGCCCCTGGTTGACGAGCGTGACCTCGCTATACCCCGAGCCGTCGTCCAGCCCCGCCGTCAGGTACGAGGGGATCTGCGCGCTGAAGATCTCGAAGCGCTCCGGCTGCAGCACCGGCACGGAGATGCTCATCTCGGCGCCCACCTCCGTGCCCGTCTTCGCGTCGACGCCGTGCACCGTCACGGTGATGGTATAGCTGCCTTCCTCGATGTTTGCGGCGGGCTTCAGCGTCGCCTGCACGGGGATGCTCCGGCCCGGCTCGACGGTGCCCACGTAGACGATGCTCGAACCCTGCTCGAGCGAGAGCTCCTTCGGCGGCGTGATGCCGACGGACACGTTCTCGACGTTGTTTGCGCCGTTCGTCGCGAGCAGCGTCATGCTCAGCGTGAAGGCGGCGCCCGCGTAGACCTCGCCCTGCCCGTAGCTCGCGGACTTGAGCACGAAGCCGGTGCCCTTCGTCACGACCTCGGCCGCAGTGTCACTCGCCGGCTCCACGTACTCGACGGCCTGGTTGACCGGCAGCGTGTACGTCGTGAAGGCCGTCTCCGCGCCGTCATAGAAGATGTCGCAGCTGAAGCTGCTGCCCACCCCCGTGTACACGAGGTCGCGGAAGATCAGCGTGTAGTCGGGCGCCGCGCCCTCGACCTGCGCCTGGCTCAGGCCCGTGAACGAGACGGTGTTGACGCGCGCGTGCGGCACCATGCCGGCCTTTACGCCCACATCCCTCACTTTGAGAATAATATCGATCTTGCCGTCCCGCGTGAGGCGCCCCGAAAAATCGTTGCCGCCGCCACCCGGGTTGTTGATTTCGTACGCGGTCACCTCGGGCGAGGCGCCGCTGGCCGGGGTTGCCGCCGGCGCAGGCGCGCTGCCCGCGGCGCCCGCCATCAGGATGGCGCAGGCCAAAAGGCCGGCCGCCAGGCCTGCCATGCGTATGCGTGTTTTCTTCATGCGATCTCCTGTAAATCCACAAATAATTTTTCTCTGTTTGCCGTTTTCTCCGCTTCGCCCTGCAGCCGGTTTTCGACCACTTTGCCATCGAGCAGCCGCACGACCCGGTCACCGCAGACGGCCAGCTCCGGCTCGTGCGTCACCATGACCAGCGTGATGCGGTACTGCTCCGCGCGCGCGAGCATCGCCTTCAGCACCTGCTTCGTCGTCTGCGTGTCGAGGTTGCCGGTCGGCTCGTCCGCGAAGATCACCTTCGGCTTCGCCGCAAAGGCGCGCGCGATGCCGACGCGCTGCTGCTGCCCGCCGCTCATCTCGGAGGGCTTGTGCCGCGCCCTGTCCCCAATCCCCATTTGCTCCAGCTCCCGCTTCGCGAGTGCGAGCCGCTTCGCCCGGTCCATCCCCGAGAACATGAGCGGCAGCGCGACGTTCTCCGCCGCTGTGAACTGCGGTAGCAGGTTGTAGCTCTGGAAGATGAAGCCGAGGTTTTTCTGCCGGAAGTCCGCGAGCGCGTTTTCGCTCATGCCGGTCACGCGCGCCCCCGCGATCACGACCGATCCCCTCGTCGGCTTCTCCAGGCCCGCCAGCATATTGAGCAGCGTCGACTTGCCGCTGCCGCTCTGCCCGACGATGCAGCAGACCTCGCCCGCGCCGATCGCGAGGTCGACGCCGTCCAGCGCGACGACGCGTTCCTTCCCGATGCGGTACACCTTGCGCAGGCCTTCCGTCCTGATCATCACTTCCTTCTCTGGAGTCATGGGGATAGTATACACCATCATGTAACATGAAGCTTTACTTTTTTCACCCGGCACGGCATTCAAGAAATAATTATTATATAAAATAGCCTCACAAGAAAGGAGAAACTGTGATGGACAAGATTGACGGTGTCGTGTACGAGGGCGCGGCAAACCATTTCGTTGGAGCCGAGAGCGTCGGCGGGAAGCTCTACCTGATGCAGGACAGGCTCGTTTTCGCCTCGCACAAGCTGAACGTGCAGACGCACAGCCTGGAGATTCCGCTCAGGGACATCGCGGACATCTCATTCAGCAAAACGCTGGGCTTTGTGCCGAACGGCATGGTCGTGACGCTGGCCTCCGGCGCGCGGGAGAAATTTGTGGTGAACAAGCGGCAGGTCTGGGTCGACAAGATCAACGCGCTGCGCGGGTAAGCCGCGGCGTCAAGCGAACGCGGGCAGCACGTCCAGGGAAGGCACGCCTTGATAGCGGTGAACGCCGCCGGTGAGGAGCGGCTCGCGGAGGGACACGGCCGTCGCCGCGATCAGCGCGTCCGCGATCCCCAGCGTATCGGCAAGCCCGGGCTCGCGCATATACTGCGTCGCCAGGATCGACATTTCCTCCGTGATATGCACGATCCTCGTCTCCCATTTGGCGAGGGCCGCTTCGATCGTCCTGCGCTCCTCCCGGTTCCTCGCCAGCCGCAGCAGCTCCATGAGGGTGATGGAGGAGATGGCCAAGGGCCACGCCTTCCGGATAGATATATCCGCGTCCGGGTCCCCGCAGATGTAGCGGATCAAAACGTCGGTGTCCACGATCATGCCCCGCCCCCCTTTCGGATCGATTCAACGTAGGCGGTCGGGTCCTCCAGGTCGCCCCGGTCCGTCCACATCCCGAACAGCTTGGAGCTGGAGTAGGTTTTCTGTTTGCTCCCGACGGGCACGATTTTGGCGACGGCCTTCCCGCGCAACGTGATCGTGATGTCCTCGCCGGCCTGCGCCATCGCGACGAACCTCCCCAGCTGCGCCCTGAGCTCCTTGACGGATATCTCCATGCCGCCCTCCTTTCCTATACGCAATTCAAAAAAGTGTACAGATTCAGTGTACACTTTTTTGCGCGTTTTGGCAATACGGCCCCTTCAAGAAAGAAGGGGGCGGTTCTTTTTGCGCTGCCCCTCTTCCTGCCCCAAGGGCGGGGCGAGCCTGGTGAGGAAGAAATTGATGGCGGGGCCCATGCAAACCGCCGCGAGCACCGTGGCGACCCCGGCGATCCCGCCGGCGATCAACCCCGCGGCGCCGAAGGAGACGTCCAGGGCAATCCGCGCCGTCCGGACCGAAAAGCGCGTACGCTCGCTGATCAGCAGGTAAAGCGCGTCATAAGGGGACACGCCCAGGCACGAAGTGATGCACAGCGCGGCGCCGAGGCTCTGCATCAGCAGCGCGGCGGCCACGATGGCAATCCGGGCGCCCATCGCGAGCGCGGAAACTTCGGGGGCGAGCGGCATCCTTATGGCATCCGCGATGAAGCCGACCATGACCAGCAGCAGGACCGTGGACACGCCGAGGCTGCGGCGCATCAGGAAAAACGCGGGGATGGCGAGCAGGATGTTTGCCAGCATATTCAATATGGCATAGCGCACGCCTGTCCTCTGCGTGAGGGCGGACATCAGCACATTGAACGGGTCCGTCCCGAGGTTGACCGCTTGCAGCACGCCGATGCTGAGGCCGATCAAGACCACGCCCGCCAGCGACATGCCTACTTTTCTATATACGACTGCTTTGTTTCCATTGATTTTCATGATATAATAATATTGCTTATGAATGTGAAATAATACATTTATTAGGCCAAATATTGTCACTATTTAGCCAATTGCGTAATCATTATGAAAAACTATTATTTGACACAAAGAACCACTTTGCCGATCGCCGAGGATGGACGCGAGCAGCTGGACTACGCCAACCCGTCCTTCCCTTGCGTACTGATCGTGGCGGATGTGAGCAGGATGCGGAACCAGGAGGTCCCCTGGCACTGGCATGACGATGTCGAGATCGGCTTCGTCGAAAGCGGGCGGACAATCTTCCGGGTCAACGACACTTCGTTTGTGCTGAACGAAGGGGACGGGTATTTCATCAACCGCAATGTGCTCCACCGCCAGCGGCTGCACGAGAGCGACCACTGCGAGCTGGTGACGATCATTTTCTCGCCGGGCGTTTTTTCGGACGGCACCGGGAGCAAGCTCTACCTGGATCTGGTGCTGCCGCTGCTCGCGGACACGGACATGGATTTTTGCGCGTTCCACGCGGATGTGCCCTGGGAGGCCGACGTGCTCGCCTGCATGCGCCGGATCCTCGGCTATTTCCGGGACCGGGGCGACGGGCTCGGCGTGGAGCTGCGCATCTGCGGCGAGCTTGCGTTTTTCTGGCAAAAGCTCCTGGCCAACGGGCCTGCGAGGGACAGGGAGGCCAGATCCCTGAGCATGAAAAACCGCAAGCGGATCAAGTCGATGATCTCCTTCATCGAGAAACACTACGCGGAGCCGCTCACGCTGGCGGACATCGCGGAAGCGGGCCACGTCAGCCCACGCGAGTGCTCACGGTGCTTCCGCGCGATCCTCGGGGAGTCACCGATTGGTTATTTGATGAAGCAGCGGATTTCCGAGGCGGCGGCCATGCTGCTGGAAACCAACAAAAATATCACGGAGATTTGCTACAGCGTCGGGTTTGAGAGCCTCAGCTATTTTTCGAAAACATTCCGGCAGCACACGGGCGTTACGCCGAAGGTTTACCGGAAAGGCGGCTGACAAGCAAAAGCGTTGACAGAATCGCTCTACACGGGGAGATGTGGTATGATGGGTTGGCAGCAACAACAACATAGTCGTGGAGAGGTGATTATTATGAGAAAAGTGCTTTCAGTTTTGTTTGCGGCCATATTGGCGGCAACGCTGTTATTGATGACAGGCTGCCTGCCCCGCATGCAGGGCAGCGGCGGGCAGAGCGAGCCCGTAGAGCTGCAGACGCTGACCATCGCCAACGGCTGGGAGATCCCCTACGAGTACGCCGGCGAGGATTGGGACATTTTTTTGGGCGAGGAGTTCGACTACTCGCTGCCCATCTACCATGTGAAGAGCCATGCGGAGCTGGCGGTGCTGGTCTACGACCGCTTCATGGCCGGCGAGCCGGACTTCTATGTCATGGACGACACCTTTGAGTCGTTCGAGTCCTCGGGGTCAAAAGACGAGTTCATCGGCATCGGGCTATCGCTCAGCACGGCGGCATCGGAGATGGCCCTCATGCCGATGCAGATCTACTCCGTGCCATTGCAAGACAGCGGCTGCTCCGTTACATTCCCCGAAGAGGATTCGAGCAGGCCGATATTTGCCGCTCATCTGCGCGTAATGGAGCAGACCGATTTTGCCGCGGCGCAAGCGCTGGCCAGCGAGATCGTGGCCACTTTGCCGATGGGCGAAAGCGACATGGACAAGGCCCAGGCGATCCACGACTTCATCATCAGCACCTGCATCTACGAATGGGACATCAGGGATGACGCCATCTTCTGGCCGGAGTACGATATGGACAAGGATACCGGCCAGTTGACCTTGGAAGCCAAGGCCCAGGAGGCCTACAACATCGGCTCGGCCTACAGCGTCTTTGCCGACAAGCGGGGGTTCTGCACCTCTTACGCCGCCGCCTTCAAGCTGATGGCCGACGCCGCCGGCCTGCCCTGCCTGATGGTAATGGGCATAGCGGCCCAGGCGCACGTCTGGAATCTGGTCTACGCCGACGGCCAGTGGTACCAGATGGACGTCACCTGGGACGAGCCCGCCAAATACGGCACCTTCGATGTAAACAGCGACTACGATACCGACGACGGCAGCGTGCTGTACGACTACTTCATGGTGCCGGTCTCGGACGGCTATTGGGAAGACCACAACTGCTACCCCAACTCCATGGATACCTACGTCGAGATAGGCAACGCCGTCTACGGCCTGTCGGCGTAAAGCGATCCAAATCGGGCAAAAAGTGGGTCTGCCCCCGCGTGCGCGGGGTGCGCCGCTCCTCTCCGCGAGTGCGCCTTGCGACAGCCCCGCCGATTCGGTCTGGCGGTTTTTGTTTGAGAATATTTATTTCATCTATATCCAAAAACTATTGACAAGTAACAAGTTGTCGGATATACTTCCAATAAAATATGGAGGAGGATATGATCGAGAGAACGAAATATTTGGACAAGCTCATGGGGTACAGAAGCAAGCAGATCATCAAGGTCGTCACCGGCGTCAGGAGGTGCGGGAAGTCAACGCTGCTCAAACTGTACGCCGAACGGCTCGTCTTGGACGGGGTGCCGAGGGAGCGGATCGCGGAGGTCAACTTCGAAGATTTTTCGAATGACCATCTGCTGGACAAGAAGGCGCTGCACACCTATATTCTTTCGCAGCTCAAAGAGGGCGAGATGACCTATGTGTTCCTCGACGAGGTGCAAAGGGTGGCGGAGTTCGAGAAAGTCGTTGACAGCCTGTTTCTGCGTGAAGGCGTAGATCTCTACATCACGGGCTCGAACGCAAACCTCCTCTCGGGCGAGCTGGCGACCCTGCTTTCAGGCAGATACGTCGAGATAGAGCTTCTCCCTCTTTCTTTCAAAGAATATGTGTCCGGGCGAGAAGGGGTGGTCGGTCTTGCAGAACTCTACACGGAATACCTCACGAGAAGCAGCTTCCCTTACGCGGCTGCCTTCTCAGGGAATCAGGAGCAGATCGACGAGTATCTGACGGGGATATACAATACGGTTCTCGTCAAGGATATAGCGAGCCGCAACCAGCTCACCGACGTGATGCTGCTCGAAAGCATCGCGAGATTTTGCTTCGACAGCATCGGCTGCAGGGTCTCTGCGAAGAAGATAGCAGACACGCTGGCGTCTTCGGGCAGGAAAGCCGACGTGAAGACGATAGAGAAATATCTCAGAGCCCTCGCAGACAGCTTTCTTTTGTACGAGGCGAAAAGGTACGACATCAAAGGCAAGCAGCATCTGAAAACGCTGGAAAAATACTATGCCGTTGACAATGCGCTCAGGCGCGTGCTTCTCGGGAGGAGGGGTTCTGACGTCGGCCATGTCCTCGAAAACATCGTGTACCTCGAACTTCGCAGGAGAGGGGGGAAGGTGTTCACAGGCAAGATAGGGCAAAGCGAGGTCGATTTCGTGCACATGACGCCGGACGGGCAAGTCTCCTATTATCAGGTCGCGGCCACGCTGCGGGCAGAAGACACGCTGTCGCGGGAGCTTGCGCCGCTTGTGTCCATCAAAGACCACGGCCCGAAATATCTTCTGTCCCTCGACGAGGATCCAGACGAAGTGCTGGACGGCATCGTGAAAAAGAACGCGCTGAGATGGCTGGCAGAAGACTGAAACTCCATCGGGGTGTCATGGGGACGAGCCTGTTGGCGTATGGTATGATTTCTTGACATAAGTATATATTGCGATATATACTTTTTCCGGAGGTGATACCATGAGAACAGCGAAGCTATTCACAAACGGCAAAAGCCAGGGCGTTCGGCTGCCCAAAGAATACCGTTTTGAGGGAAGCGAGGTCTGCGTGCAGAAAATCGGAAGCGCCGTCATTATTTTCCCGAAAGACAAGGCGGCAGAGCTGATGTTCTCGGGCATGGCCGGATTCAGCGAGGATTTTATGGCAGAAAACAGAGACCAGGGACGGGCGCAAAAGAGGGAGGGCTTCTGATGCCCTACATGCTCGACACCAACATCTGCATCGCCGCGACGCACAGCGAAAGGAACAAGAAGTTCAGGGAGGCGAAAGCCCTTTTTGAGAAGCACGTGCACGGCGGCCTGTGCATTTCCTCCATCACGCTCGCGGAACTCGAATACGGTGTTGCGAAAAGCGAACACCCGGAGAAAAATACCCTTGCTTTGCTCGCCTTCCTTGCGCCCATAGACATCATGAGTTTCGACGACAAAGCCGCCGTCACCTATGGAGCTGTACGGGCGGATCTGCATAGGAACAACATCGAAATCGGGGCTCTCGACATGCTGATTGCCGCTCATGCCCTCTCGCTCGGGCTCACGCTCGTCACAAACAACACCAGGGAATTTGATCGGATAGACGGGCTTGCCGTCGTAGATTGGATGTCGTCAGACGAATAGGGCGCGATCTGATTGTCCAAATGGTGACTAATGGCAAAAACAAAGGCGGGCTGCGGCGCAGGATATACAACCTCATCGAACCGCAAGAGGACGGCGGCGGGGCTGCAAGGCTCTACAATGCTGTCATGGTCGCGGCGATTTTCGCGAGCATCGCGCCGCTGGTGTTCAAAGAGGAATACCCGGCTTTTCGCGTGGTCGATGCCGCCACGGTCGCGCTGTTCATTTTGGATTATGCGCTGCGGCTGCTGACCGCCGATCTGAAATTGGGGCGAGGCGTGAAGAGTTTCGCGCTGTACCCAGTCACGCCGTTTGCGATCATTGACCTGATAACGATACTGCCGGGGCTGGGGCTGCTCAATGGCGCGTTCAAGATTCTGCGGCTCATGCGAATAGTCCGCGCCTTGCGCGTGTTCAAGATTCTGCGGTATTCAAAGAATTTCAGGATTGTAACGGCGGTGATCCGCAAACAGGCGCGTTTCCTCGGCTCGCTGGTGGTTTTCGCCTGTGGGTATGTGTTCATTACCGCGCTGGTCATGTTCAATGTCGAACCAGACCGCTTCACCAATTTCTTTGAAGCAGTGTGGTGGTCGGTGTCGATGCTCACAACAGTTGGCTATGGCGATATATACCCCGAAACCGTGGGCGGCAAGGAATAGCCGCCTTGTGGTTATTCCATTTCCTGTTTCAGCACCTCGGTCATTCTTTCATTGATCCGGCTGTTTGCGCGGTTCATGGCGTTGGTCATCCATGGCCGCGCCGCCATCGTCGAACGCCCGTATTCAAGAATATATTGACATGGTAGATACCACGGTATACACTCATTCAAGGAGGTGGTTATTATGCAAACAGCAAAATTATTCAAATCAGGCCGGAGCCAGGCCGTGCGGCTCCCGAAAGAGTGCCGCTTCGAAGGCGTGGAGGTTGGCATCAAACGACTGGGTGACGTCGTCGTGCTGTACCCAGCATCGCGCGCTGATGAGCTTTTCTATTCGAGCATTGGCGGATTCACAGACGATTACTACGAGTCCGTGGAGTCATTGAGGGGCGAGAGCCTCCCGGAAAGCAACCGCGAAGGCCTATGAAATATCTGATAGACACGAACATCTGCATCTTCCTCATGAAAGGAGACCTTGGTGTATTAGCCCATTTTTCTGAGAAAAAGGCTTTTGGCATAGGAATATCTTCCATCAGCGCCTCGGAGCTTCTTTTTGGCGTTCACAACAGCACGAATCCAGGGAAGAACCGCGAAAACCTGATCAACTTCCTGATAGGCGTGGATGTGCTGGATTACGGTTTTGCCGCCGCCGATGCGTATGGCGAGATCCGTGCGTCGCTACGCCGCAAGGGCACGCCTGTCGGCGAGCTTGACATGCTCATAGCCGCCCATGCCAAATCCGAGGGGCTCACGCTCGTGACTAACAACACGCGCGAGTTTTCTCGCATCGAAGGTCTTTCTTGCGAAGACTGGCTTGTCTGACAAAATCTGGGGTCACCCCCGCGCGCGCGGGGAGCACTCTGACGCGGCTGGATCTACGTCGATGGTCACGGGGTCACCCCCGCGCACGCGGGGAGCACAGCTGCGCGATCGCCGATTTCCCTCGCACCGTGGGGTCACCCCCGCGCACGCGGGGAGCACTACGCGCAGGACGGCGGGTCGTGGGCGGCGGCGGGGTCACCCCCGCGCACGCGGGGAGCACATTAAATATTTCCCTTTTTTTCAACGATCCCGAATGCATTATCCCGGAAAAATATTCAGTTTTCAAGGTACTTTGCTACTAACCACCCATGGTTTGCAGCCTTTCATACAACTGTCTGGTGGCTTCGCAATCGTCATTGCTTCGATGCTGGCCTTCAACAGTTATATCCAAATGGGGTGTCATGGGGACGTATAATTTGACACATCTCGCGCTCGTTGCACGATCCCGCGGTTGATTCCGATCAACCGCGACAGCTGCCGCACTGTTATCCCTCGTTTTCTGGATTTTGTTC